>JAVEEN010000220.1 GCA_030840445.1 Pseudonocardiales bacterium | reverse complement strand
GACGGCGTCCGCGACGACGACTTCTGGCCCCAAGACTCAGGACGCCGTCGCGCGGTGATCCGCGAGACGGCGGGCGCTCGCGGCGCGTCATGGCGGCATCGTTCGTTGGCCGAGAGAGGGCGCTCTTGGCAAGATGGCGGCATGGAACGTGTGATTGGAATCGGGGGATACTTCATGCGGGCCGCCGACCCGGCGGCCCTGGGCGCGTGGTATCGCGATTGCCTGGGCCTGGACGCCGATGAGAACGGCCTGTGGCGTCAGGGAGCCGGGCTGACGGTGTTCGCGACGTTCGAGTCCGAGACCGGCTACTTCGGGTCCCGCGCCCAGCAGACCATGCTCAACTTCCGGGTCCGCGACCTGGATGCGATGCTCGCGCAATTGCGCGCCAGGGGAGCGGACGTGGCTGAAGAGACGCAGGACATGGAGAGTGTCGGCCGGTTCGGCTGGGTTACCGATCCCGAGGGCAACCGGGTCGAGCTGTGGCAGCCCGCCTGACCGTGTCTTCACGCAGGCGGTGACGTGCTGGTGGCCCGCTAGGTTGCCGGGGTGTGAACGTCATCCTGGTCCACTTGCGCACCGGTTTGACCCACGAGGCCCTCGGCGTGATCTATCAGGCCGGGTCCTCCACGATCGGCCGGGCGATCGGCGAGATCAGGCCGCGGCTGGCCGAACGCGGCTTCGCCGTCCCGCAACGACCAGGCCTGCGCCTGCGCACCCTGGCCGGCGTGTTCGCCTGCGCCGAGGCTGAAAACGTCACCGTCACGGCCGCTGCTCGAAGACTTTCGCGTGTAGAAGCTTTCCGACGAGCTCGATGCGGAGACGGGGATCGGCAGCGACGTTCTTGGAGTGGAGCTTGAGCTTGGAGTAGGTGAGGTTCAGCCCGTCGGTGTCGATCACGATGCCCGGCGAGCTGACGATGAACAGCTTGCCGTGCACCATGTCCGTCTCGATTCGCAGGACATTCGAGGTGATCACCGCGTGGGTGAAGTCGAGGGTAACTCGGCACTCTTTCGTGCGAAGCTCGATGCGCGCGGGTACCGACCAGCGCCCCTCCCGTACGTACCTGCCGCCGTGTTGCTCGACCACGAGTACGTCTTTGCCTTTGGCTGCGGGCGCGATCGGCAGGTCGGCGGTGAGCTCGGCCAACTCGCCGAGCGTCCGGGCTGAAAGCGCGCTCTCCAGCCGGGTGTCGAGTTCCTCGGCGCTGAGTCGGCCGTCACCGCCGGCGACCCGCAGCGCATCCACGACGCGGTCGCGATCCGCGTGCGATGCCCGCAGGTCGGGCAGGTCATTCGACATGGCAGCCACGTTAGCAAGGCAGACCGTCCCCAGTAGCCATCGGTCGGCCGCGCCCTGCGGAGATTGAAGCAGGTCGAAGCGGATCAGACCACCAAGGTGCCGCCCTGCGGGAATCGCGCCGCACGCTGTAGCCCGACAACCATTCAGCGAACGGCGGACTGGTGGGTCCGAATCGAGCCGTCATGCCGGGTCTAATTCAAGCCTCCAGAGCCACACAGACTGGTGAACCGTCCGACCCACATCACGCCAGCATGCCCCGACCCACGCCTCGATCACATCGCCCATAACTACGAGAACCTGCAACTGGCCCGGCTGGCGCACTAGATCGACCGCTTCTTGGTGGGTAACGAGCTGGATGTTCCCGGCAATATCGGCGATCAGCCGGTAGGAGGCCAGGTGTTCCACCTCGCCAAGATCACGCAGGTTGCCGACGCCGACTCGTATCTTCCGGAGGGACGCGTGCTCGCGAAGGTGAACGAACGTACCCAGGGCCAGCAGATCGCGGAAAGAATAAAGGCCTGCGGCCGTCCGGCGATCTCCGGCGCCAGCAGCGGACCGGTACGGTCACCCCGCCAATGGCGGAGCTGGCCCACTGTTGCGCCGGATAGCGCAGCAACCATCCTCGTCGTGTAAGCCAACCTGACCGGCCTCCCGGGACTCATCGCTCCGCATTGTGCGGCGTGGATGCTAATCATCATTGGCGGCGCGTCGATGCCAATCAAGCTAATGCCGTAGCAGGTCACGTTTGCCCGGTCGGGCGCTTTCCTGACGGCGGGGCCTGCCGATCCTTGAGACTGGGCCGGTGGCCGAGCGATTGCGGGTGCGTGAGATCGATGATGACGAGGGCCGGCGGCTGGTGCGGATTATCCGCCGGGGCAGCGGGTCGGTGGTGACCTGGCGGCGGGCGCAGAGGGTGCTGCTGTCGGCCCAGGGCATGGACGCGGCCGCGATCGCGAAGGTCGCCTTTACCAGTGAGGACCGGGTCCGCGATGTGATCATCGCCGGCCGCGAGGTGACTCCCGATCCCGGCGAGCCGGAAAGCGGCACCGGCACCAGCCGAAGTCACGGCGGCCCGGACTACGCTCCCCCAGGGGCTATCAGCTCCCTTTTTCTTGCCGCGTTCACTGATCGACGGCACCAGCCGGGTTCGTGACCGGGGACGAGGTGTTGCAGTTGACCATCCGCTATCGGGCGCGCATACCCGGAGCCTGGCCTTCATGCGAGCATTGGAAGATGAGCCAGGATGCCGACGCCCTGGAGCGGGCGATCACGCTGGCCTGCTGGGCACATCGGGGGCAGCGGTATCC
>JAVEEN010000225.1 GCA_030840445.1 Pseudonocardiales bacterium | reverse complement strand
CCCAAGCAGCAGCAGCCGAAATGCTCGACGCCAATCCGCTCTACCCGGGCCTGGACATCAGCTGAGATCAGTCAGCCCGCGATTCGCGCGACCGGGTGCGATTCGCGGGCGTCGACCGGACCGGACGACGCCAGTCCGTCCACCAACGTCTGGATGAGCGCGGGCACGTCTTGGGAGTACACCCGGGACGTGGCCACGCAATGGTCACCGCGCCAGACGCTCAGCACCACGAAGCCGTCCTCGGCGTGCCAGTTCACCCGCAGCGCGCGGCCCTCGCCGCGAGGATCGCCGAACACCTCGCTGCCGTCGTCGATAGCCACGACCTGCGCCATCTATTCATTGTCGTGGCGAGGAACGCGCACAGCAACCATTGCCCGTACGTTCAGCGCAGACTGCTGACGATCAGCTCGGCCTTCTGGAACTCCTTGACCGAGGAGTACCCGCACTTGGCCATCACGCGGGCCACGCTGCCGAACAGATTGCGCTCCCCAGTGGGGTCTGCGGTCGGCCCGATGAGCACCTCTTCCAGCGATGGCCGGTCCTCCGGTTCGACCTCGAGGTCCACCAGCGCTGAGCGGGGCAGCCGCGGGTGCGACGCCGTCGCGTCCCAGTAGCGCCCGCCGCCGGGTGCCTCGGAGGCGAGCGCCAACGGCTCACCGAGCATGACAGCATCCGCTCCGCACACCAGGGCCTTGGCGATGTCGCCACCGGTTGACATATCGCCGTAGGCGATCAGGTGGACGTACCGGCCGCCCGTCTCGTCCAGGTACGCCCGCCGGGCCGCGGCCGCGTCAGCGATCGCGGTTGCCATCGGGACCTCGATGCCGAGCGCCGCGTGCGTGGTGGACCCCGAGTGCGCGCCGTAGCCCACGATCACGCCGGCCGCGCCGGTCCGCATCAGGTGCAGAGCGGTCTGGTAATTCGTGCAGCCACCCACGATGACCGGGATGTCGAGCTCGGCGATGAACGTCTTGAGGTTCAGGGCTTCGTCCGCGGCGTGTTCGGAGGCGACGTGCTCGGCCGAGATGACGGTGCCCTGGATGACCAAGATGTCGGCCCCGGCCTTGAGGACCGCGGGCGAGAGTCCAACCGTGTGCTGGGGTGACAGTCGCAGGGCGACCCGTACACCCGCCGCGCGGAGTTCGGTGACCCGCCGGGCGAGCAACTCGTCCGAGACGGGGCGCGCGTAGATCCGCTGCAATTTCGCCGTGCTGCAGCCCCCATCAGCCGAGATCTGAGCGAACACCTCGGACGGATCCTCATACCGTGCCCACAACCCCTCACCGTTGAGCACGGCCAGACCGCCCAGCGCTTCGATTGCGACCGCGGTCTCGGGTGAGACGACCGCGTCCGATGGTGCCGCCACCAGGGGCAGGTTGAAGGTGTGCGCATCGATCTGCCACGCGGTCGACACCACGGACGACCCTCGGGTGCGACGGGTGGGTACCAACGCGACCTCATCCAGGTGGTAGCCCCGGCGGGCCTCTCGTCCGAGTCCGATCTCAACGGTTTCAGGCATGCCTACAGTCTCGCATTCCGGCCGGACGGCAGTATGGGCACATGATCGAAATCAGCGAAGCCATAGCTCGCGTGGACCAGATATTCCAGGCCTTTCACGACCGCCAGATCGCACCAGGCCTGGCCTACGGTGTGCTCTTCGACGGACGACTGGTGCACAGCGGGGGCTTCGGCTCAACCGGTGCTGTGACCACCGACGGCAACCCCGGGTATCCACCGGACGCGGACAGCGTCTTCCGGATCGCGTCGATGACCAAGAGCTTCACCGCTAGTGCGATCCTGCTGCTGCGCGACCGCGGCCGGTTGGGGTTGGATGACCCGGTCAGTGCTCAGGTGCCCGAACTGCGCGATCTCGTCCTGCCCACGGCCGACTCCCCCGCCCTCACCATCAGGCACCTGCTGACCATGTCCGGCGGTCTGCCCACCGATGACGCGTGGGGAGATCGTCAGGAATCCCTGGACCCAGACGGGTTCAACGCGCTGCTGAACAACGGCTTCCGATTCATCACCGCGCCCGGCACCGCCTTCGAATACTCCAACCTGGGCTATGCGATCCTCGGCCGGATCATCGGCAGCATCGCCGCCGAGGGTGACGATCCTGGTGCCCCGGACGCCGCCGGCCGGACGGCCTACCACCGCTTCGTGGAAACTGACCTGCTCGCCCCGCTGGGCCTGGCTGCCACCGCCTACGATTTCGCCGACGTTCGGCCGGACCGGCTCATGCCCGGTCATCGTCGCGTGACCGACGGCTGGGTCAGCGAACCATTCGATCGGCCTGGCGCGTTCTCCGCCATGGGTGGTCTGTTCAGCTCGGTCCGTGACTTGAGTCGATGGGTCGGTGGTTTCCTCGACGCCTTCCCACCCCGCGATGATGCTGAGGACCAGCATCCACTGAGCCGGGCCTCTCGGCGCGAGATGCAGCAGCATCATCGTTTCGCGACCGTCGCCGCCGGCTTGCGAGCGACCTCGCCTGGAACAGCGGCCCGTTCAGCATTACGTGCGAGCTCGTCGGCATACGGGTTCGGCCTGTTCGCCGAGCACTTCACCGACCGCGGCGACATCATCAGCCATTCTGGCGGCTACCCGGGTTTCGGCTCACACATGCGCTGGCATCCGGCCACCGGCCTCGCCGTGATCGCGCTGGCCAATTCGACGTACGCCGGCCCGGCCGACGCGGCCACCCGCGCGCTGAACGCGTTGCTCGATCAGGTGGGCAGACCGAACCGCCCGGTCACGCCATGGCCAGACACCGTGCAGGCGGCGGACGAGGTCGACCGGCTGCTGAGCGGCGTCGGGTCCGACGCCGGATTCGACCACGCGCTTGCGGACCGGCTGTTCGCCGAGAACGTCGATCTCGACCAGCCACGCGGGGAACGGATAGCCGCGCTGACCGCCAACGTGGAGCGGATCGGCGTGATCGACCGCAGCGGACCACCGGAGCTGACCGTGCACGGGCCCGCCCATGCGACTTGGTCGCGACCGGCCGCCGCCGGCGTCCAGACAGTGACCATCCGGCTCAGCCCCGAGGCACCCGTCCGGGTCCAGACGCTCACCGTGCAGGCCCGATCTGCACCGCCGACGGAGGTTAGCCAGCTGGTGGCGCGGCTCATCGCAGTGCTGAACTCGCCCGACCCCGGCTGGCCGGCCGATATCGCGACCGGCCCCGCCTTCGATCGGGAACGATTCGGCTACGCCGCCCGGCTGGCTTCGGCCCTGGGCGGCCCGTTCGAGTTGGGCGAACGGCCTGCCGACGCGGACGGCGGCATGCCCTGGGTCTTCGGCGTTCACAGCCCGGCCCTGAGCTGGCAGCTGAGCCTCGAATTCGCTGATGAGGCCAACGCGGTGGTCGCCTCGTGCACCCTCGCGCCGGTCCCGGTCAGCACCGGCTGAGCATCTTTGGCCCGATTTTTGGGGCTTCAGGGCTGCTTCGGCTCGCCGGCACCGTTTCGAAATGCGCGTTATCGGAATTGGATCTATCCTATCCACCACACAGTGAACTAACATAGGGCTAGCCTGAGCGCCCTGGTCTAGCTCGAGCCGCGGGGGAAGCAGTTCCGGTACCAATGCCGGCCAACCATGTACGGATCGTCGTGCAGACACTCGGGAGAGGTCGCCGTGCCAAAGCCGCAGCGGCCGTCGCTACGCCAGTGGTCGCTGTTCAGTGGGTGCTGGTACGCCACGGTCATCGTCGGATGGCTGCTGCTCGCCGTCGCCTGCGCAATGGTGGCAACGTCGTCGTTGAGGATGGCGGGACCGTCCTTGGTCATGACGGCGCTGCTCCTCGTGCTGCTCGAGTTACTCCCGCTGGTCCAAGGCCGGGGACACGATCCGCAAGGCGTCGTCATGTCGACGGCTTTCGTCTGCGCGATGCTCTTCCTCTGGGGAATCTGGCCTGCCGTACTGGTGGTGAGCATCGCGGCGCTGGCATCTGACCTGCGAGTTGGCAAGTCGGCTTGGAAGATCCTTTTCAACGTCGGCCAGTACAACCTCTCGGTCGCCGCCGGCGCGCTTGTCATGTTTTTCACGGCCGAACGCCCGTCGCTGGAACACCCGTTGGAGCGCATCTCCGCCAACGATCTGGTCTGGATGGTCGGTGTTTGGCTCGCTTACTTCATCGTCAACGATGTTCTCGTGTCAGGTGTGCTGGCCTGGACCGATTCCTTCAGCGCCGTCCTCTTCGAAGACTTCCGGCACTACACCGCGATGACGTTCGCCGTCCTTGCACTGTCGCCGCTCGTTGTCGTCATGGCACAAAACATGTGGATTCTGCTGCCGTTGCTGCTGATTCCTCTGCTGCTCGTCTACCAGACCGCGCAGATGTCGCTGGAGAAGGAACACCAGGCGGGGCATGATTCGCTGACCGGCCTGCCCAACCGGACGAATCTGCTGCAGTCCTTGAACGAGGCCCTGACCCGGGCCGGACGGGACGGAAACCCTTTCGGTCTGCTGGTGATTGACCTCGACCACTTCAAGGAGGTCAACGACACGCTCGGCCATCCCGTCGGCGACAAGATCCTGGTGCATTTCGCCGAACGGTTGACCGCTTCGGTCCGTCCGGAAGATCAGGTGTCGCGACTCGGCGGCGACGAGTTCGCGGTGATCGTCAGCGCGACGGACTCCGTCAACGTCCGCGCCCTTGCCGGGCGCATCCGGGAATCGTTGGCGAGCCCGATCGCGCTCGACGGCATGATCTTCGATATCGAGGCCTCCATCGGGATTGCGATGTACCCCGAGCACGGACCCGGTGCCGATGATCTGCTCCGCCTGGCCGACGTCGCCATGTACGACGCGAAGGAAACGCGCTCCGGAGTGGCCACCTACGATCCGAATCGGGACCGTAACTCCACCGATCGGCTGCGATTGCTGGGTGAACTACGTCAAGCCCTGGACGACCACACGTTGACCTTGCACTATCAGCCCAAGGTTTCGATGATCGACGGCACTTTGATGGGCGTCGAGGCGATGATCCGGTGGGAGCACCCGCAGCGAGGCTTCGTCCCGCCCGATGAGTTCATCCCGCTGGCCGAGCGGTCCGGCATCATGCCCGAGCTCACCGAGCGGGTGGTCACGCTGGCATTCCGGCAGCTGGCGGCGTGGCGAACGGCCGGTCTGGACGTCAACGTCGCAGTCAACGTCTCGGTGACCGACCTTGTCGGTGGCCGGCTGGCGGCGCTGGTCGCTGCGAAGCTTCATGACCATGCGCTGCCGGCGGGAACCCTGCAATTGGAGATCACCGAACGCATCATCGCCAAGGAGACCGACCAGCTCAACGTGGTCCTGGCCGATCTGGCGGCAATGGGCGTCACGTTGAGCCTGGACGATTTCGGCACCGGCTATTCCTCGCTGCTGAGGTTGCAGTCCCTCCCGGTCGACGAGATCAAGATCGACCGTGCCTTCGTGTCCCGGCTCTCCGAGGTCGACTCCGAACCTGGCATCGTCAAGGCCGTCATCGATCTGGCACATGCGCTCGGCGTTCCGGCGATCGGCGAGGGTGTCGAGAACGAGCAGGAATGGACGAGGCTGCGGGCCCTCGGCTGCGACGGAGGTCAAGGTTGGCACATCGCGGCCCCGATGCCGGCACCCGAAGCGACCGAATGGATTCGAAACCACCTCGGCGTGAGCACGTCGGCCGATAGCAAGCAGCTGACTTTCTGAGGATTGATCTAGAGGGACTCTGCTTGTAGTGAAATCCAGCTGACGCCTCGGTGCCCAGTCGACTAGCGTGCAGATGATTTCGTCTGCATCCGGACAGGGGCCGCTCGTGCTGTACCGCTTGATCCGGCGCTACTTGCGGCCATACCGATCGGCCATCGGGGTCGTGGTGCTGTTGCAATTCGTTCAGACGCTGGCCACCCTCTACCTGCCTACGCTGAACGCCGACATCATCGACTCCGGCGTGGTGAAGGGCGATACCGGTTACATCGCCCGGACGGGTGCCGTGATGCTCGCCGTGACGGTGCTTCAAGTCTGCTGCGCCGTAGGAGCCGTATATTTCGGCGCCCGCACCGCGATGGCTCTCGGGCGAGACCTGCGAGGCGCGGTGTTCGGACAGGTTCAGACCTTCTCAGCTCGGGAATTCGGTCAGTTCGGGACTCCGACGCTGATCACCCGCACCACGAATGACGTGCAACAGGTACAGATGCTGGCATTGATGACGTTCACCATGATGGTCTCGGCACCGATCATGTGCGTGGGCGGCATCGCGTTGGCGCTGAATCAGGACATCCCGTTGTCGTCATCCCTGCTGGTGATTGTGCCTGTCCTCGGAGTGATCCTTGGTCTGATCATTGGGAGGATGCGGCCGCTGTTCCGCCTGACGCAGGCGCGCATCGATCAGTTGAACCGCATTCTGCGCGAGCAGATCAGCGGCGTCCGGGTCATCCGTGCGTTCGTCCGGGATCGCCGCGAGCAGGAACGCTTCGAACGGTCCAGCACCGAGCTCTATGACGTCTCACTCAGCACCGGTCGCCTGATGGCACTGATGTTTCCATCAGTGATGCTCGTGGTGAACGTGTCAAGCGTGGCGATCCTGTGGTTCGGTGGCCACCGTATCGACAGCGGGGCGATGCAAGTCGGCGCGCTGACCGCGTTCCTCAGTTACCTGATGCAGATTCTGATGTCGGTCATGATGGCCACCTTCATGGTGATGATGGTCCCGCGAGCCGAGGTTTGTGCCGAGCGTATCGAGGAGGTGCTCAACACTGAGAGCAGCGTGGTGCCGCCGGTGAATCCGTCCACCACTCCCATCGAGCACGGGACCCTGGAGCTGAGGGGAGTCGAGTTCCGCTACCCGGGCGCGGAGGAACCGGTGCTTTGCGATGTCACGCTCAGGGCCCAGCCAGGCGAGACCACCGCAATCATCGGTAGCACCGGCAGCGGCAAGACGACCCTGCTCAACCTCATCCCCCGCCTGTTCGACTCGACTGCCGGCGCGGTGCGCATCGACGGTATGGACATCCGCGAGCTGGCCCCGTCGGCGCTGTCCGCAGCCGTCGGACTGGTTCCGCAGAAGCCGTATCTGTTCAGCGGCACGATCGCCGACAACCTGCGGTACGGCAAGGCAGACGCCACCGAGGCCGAGATGTGGCGGGCGCTGGAGATCGCTCAGGCGAAGGGTTTCATCGAGCAGATGCCGGACGGTCTGGACACCCCGATCGCGCAGGGTGGCACCAACGTCTCCGGAGGACAACGCCAACGGCTGGCCATCGCACGCGCGCTGATCGGGCGACCACGGATCTACCTGTTCGACGATTCCTTCTCTGCCCTGGACTATGCCACCGATGCTGCGCTACGGACGGCCCTGGCTCGGGAGATCACCGACGCCACTGTGGTCATCGTCGCGCAGCGGGTGTCCACTATCAGGCACGCCAACCGGATCATCGTTCTGGAGGGTGGCCGGGTAGTGGCGAGTGGGGATCACGAAACGCTTATGGCGGAGAGCGAAACCTATTCAGAGATCGTGTTGTCGCAACTCACTGAAGCCGAAGCAGCATGAACGACGCAAGATCGAGCGCACTATGACGGTGACAGTAGGCGAGCGCGCCACCCCCAAGCGCGGTCCGGGGCCGGCCGGCGGAATGGGCCGGGGGCCCGCTGCCTTCATGAGTGGCCTGCCGACCGAGAAATCACTGGACTTCAAAGGCTCCTCGCGCCGGCTGCTGGGAGAGCTGCGGCCCGAACGACTGCTCATTGTGCTCGCATTGGTAGCTGCCGCGGCCAGCGTGATCCTCTCCGTTCTCGGACCACGCATTCTCGGACACGTAACAGATCTGATCTTCACCGGCGTAGTCGGACGGCAGTTGCCCCCCGGCCTGAGTAAGGCCGACGCCGTTGCCCGGCTGCGGGCCGAGGGGCACACGACGCTGGCCGATCTGGTCAACGGCATCGACGCCGTGCCGGGCCAGGGCGTCGACTTCCACGCCGTCGCCCGGATTCTGCTCGTCGTGCTGGCGCTGTACGTCGCCGCGTCGTTGTGCGGACTGGTGCAGGGCCGGCTGACCACGACCATTGTGCAACGGGCGGTCTTCCGCATCCGTCGGCAGGCGGAGGAGAAACTCGCACGCTTGCCGCTCAGCTACTTCGACCAGCAGCCACGAGGCGAGATTCTGAGCCGGGTGACCAATGACGTCGACAACCTGGCGCAAACGTTGCAACAGACGCTGGCTCAGATAGTCACCTCACTGTTGACCATCGTCGGCGTACTCGCGATGATGCTCTGGATTTCGCCCCTGCTTGCCCTCATCGCGCTGGTCACTGTCCCGGTATCGGTGTTCATCACCAGGCGGATCGGCAGGCGCGCACAGCCACAGTTCGTCCAGCAGTGGTCTACCACCGGAAAGCTGAACGGCCACATCGAGGAGATGTACAGCGGGCACGAATTGGTCACGGTGTTCGGTCGCCGTGACGAAGCCCGTGCGACGTTCGAGCAGCACAACGACACTCTCTTCGCGGCGAGCTTCCGCGCCCAGTTCATCTCGGGGCTGATCCAGCCGGCCATGATGTTCATCGGGAACGTGAACTACGTCCTGGTCGCCGTGGTCGGTGCCTTGCGGGTCGCCTCGGGCGCTCTCAGCCTGGGCAGCGTGCAGGCCTTCATCCAGTACTCGCGCCAGTTCAGCCAGCCGCTGACCCAGGTCGCCAGTATGGCCAATCTGCTGCAGTCAGGAGTGGCGTCGGCCGAGCGCGTGTTCGCCCTGCTCGATGCCGATGAGCAGCAGCCGGATCCGGTCGGTCCTGCCACCCCGTTCCAGCCGCTGGGCCGGGTCGAGTTCGAGCGGGTGTCGTTCCGGTACGCCGAGGACACGCCGCTGATCGAAGACCTTTCGCTGATCGTGCAACCAGGGCAGACCGTGGCGATCGTCGGTCCGACGGGTGCCGGCAAGACCACGCTGGTCAACCTGATGATGCGGTTCTACGAAGTCACCGGCGGCCGGATCACCCTTGACGGCAGGGATATCGCCACGATGGCCAGGGAGGACCTCCGCCGCCGTACCGGCATGGTGCTGCAGGACGCCTGGCTGTTCGGAGGCACGATCGCCGAGAACATCGCCTACGGTTCACCGGACGCCAGTGAGGCGGATATCCTCGCCGCCGCAAGGGCAACCTACGTCGACCGATTCGTGCACGCGCTGCCGGAGGGCTACGACACCGTCATCGACGAAGAGGGTGGCAACGTCAGCGCAGGCGAGAAGCAGTTGATCACCATCGCGCGCGCGTTTCTTGCCGAGCCGCTGATCCTGATCCTGGATGAGGCGACGAGTTCGGTCGATACCAGAACCGAAGTCCTCATCCAGCGGGCCATGAATTCGCTGCGCCGAGGACGGACCAGCTTCGTGATCGCCCATCGGCTTTCCACAATCCGGGACGCGGACGTCATCCTCGTCATGGAATCCGGGGCCATCGTCGAGACCGGGAGTCACGAGCAATTGATCACCGCTGGCGGTGCGTACGCGCGTCTCTACGCCGCCCAGTTCGCTCAGGCCGTCGCCGGGGTCGAGTAGCTTCACGCGGCCGCTTCCTGGGCCCGGCTTCGCGCGCCGGCTGCGGGCTGTCGAGCGCCTGCACGGTCGTTGGCCGTCCGTTGTCTTCCCTCATCCGTTGTGCACAGGGTGGTGGGTTGTCCACAACTCTGGCTGGGTGGGCGTTTTCGTGTGTGTGTTCGATTATGGTGCGGGGTATGGGTTCCGGTTCGGGTTCGCGGGTGGGTGTGGATGGCGGCGGCCTGGCCGCGGCCGCTGGTCTGTCCGCCCCGGTTGACGCGGTCGACATAGCTGACGCGGTTGACGCGGTTGGTTCGGTGGAGCTGCTGTTGTCGGGGGATGTGGCGGGGTTGAGTCAGCAGCAGCGGGTGGCGGCGTTGGTGGCGGTGGCCGAGCAGCGGTCGCGGTTGGAGGCGCGGGAGGTGGAGTTGCTGGCCGCGGTCGCGGCGGGTGACCGGTCGCCGGAGCAGTGGTGCCGGGAGGAGGTGGGGGCGGCGTTGCGGTGGTCGCCGTGGTTCACCGCGGTCCGGATGAACCAGGCCAGCGTGGTCTGTGCCAGCCTGCCGGCGACGTTGGCGGCGTTGCGGGGCGGGCGGATCAGCGGTGCGCACGCGGCCGCGGTGAGTAGCGCGGCGCAGGAGTTGCCGGTGGGGTTGCATGCCGGGTTGGAGGCGCGGGTGGTGGCCCGTGCGGGTGCGCAGAGCCTGGCTCAGTTGCGCAGGTCGCTGCGTCGGGCGGTGTTGGCGTTGGACCCGCGGTCCGCGGCGGCCAAGTACCGGGCCGCGGTGGCCGAACGGACGGTGCGGATCAGCGACGCCGAGCACGGCATGCAGTGGCTGTCGGCGTTGCTGCCGGCCCCCGACGCCCAGGCCTGCCTGGCCGCGATCGACCGCTACGCCCGCACCCCACCACCCACCACCACCGACACAGACAGCGACGGCAGGGGCGGCAGCGACACCACCGGCAACGACACCACCGGCGGCAGCGGCAGCGGCAGCGGCAGCGGTAGCGGCGGCGACACCGACAGCGGTGCCGATGGGGGTGCCGGCCGGTCGACGTTGGCCCAACGCCGCGCGGACGTGTTCCTCGCCGCCCTGCTCACCGGCCTCACCCCCGACACCCACGCCGCCAGTGACACCGACGAGGACGGCCACACCGGCCACACCGACGAGGACGGCCACACCGGTCAGGACGGTCAGGACGGTCGGTCCGGTCGGTCCGGTCGGTCCATTCGGGGCGGTGGCGGGCCGGTGCGCCCGCCGCGGCGCCCGCAGATCCAGGTCATCGTCGCCGCCTCAACCCTGCTCCACCAAGACGACGAACCCGGCTGGCTGGAACACTACGGCCCCATCCACGCCGACCTCGCCCGCGAACTGGCCCACGACCCCACCGGCAGCTGGCGCCGACTCCTCACCGACCCCACCACCGGCCAACTCCTGGACTACGCCCGCACCACCTACACCCCACCCCGCCACCTCCACGACTACATCACCGCCCGCGA
This sequence comes from Pseudonocardiales bacterium, assembly GCA_030840445.1. Taxonomy (GTDB): domain Bacteria; phylum Actinomycetota; class Actinomycetes; order Mycobacteriales; family Jatrophihabitantaceae; genus Jatrophihabitans_A. The sequence goes on along the minus strand of JAVEEN010000225.1, from coordinate 12,103 downwards.
CGGCACCTGCACCTTCCCCACCTGCACCATCAGCGCCCAAAACGCCGACCTCGACCACATCGTGGCCTACCCCCACGGCCCGACCAGCCACCACAACCTCACCGCCGCCCACCGCCGCCACCACAACGCCAAAACCCACGGCGGCTGGACCATCCACCTCGACCCCGACACCGGCCACATCACCTGGACCAGCCCCCACGGCCGCCGCTACCACCACCACCCACCCGAACGCTGGCACACCCCGCACCCCCAACCAACCACCGGCGAACAAGCTGGAGGAGAACTACCCACCGACGACCCCACCGGCGCAGAGCCGACCACCGTTACGGCCACGTCCAAATCACCGGACGACGACTGCCCGTTCTGAACGCTTGGGTCAACCAGCCGTTCTGAAACCCCTCGGGTCAGCCGGCGTAGTTGGGAGCCTCAACGGTCATGCGGATGTCGTGCGGGTGCGATTCCTTGAGGCCTGCGGCGGTGATGCGCACAAACTGCCCGTTGTCCTGCAACTCAGCGATGTTGTGCGCGCCGACGTAGAACATCGACTGCCGCAGTCCACCGATCAGCTGATATGCCACCGCGGCGAGCGGACCACGGTAAGGCACCTGACCCTCCACGCCCTCCGGCACGATCTTGTCGTCATCGGTCACATCGCCTTGGAAATAGCGGTCTTTCGAGTACGACTTTCCACGTCCGCGGCTTTGCATCGCCCCGAGCGAGCCCATACCGCGGTAGGACTTGAACTGCTTGCCGTTGATGAATACCAGCTCGCCGGGCGATTCCTCGCAGCCGGCGAGCAACGAACCGAGCATCACGGTGTCCGCTCCCGCCACGATCGCTTTCGCGATATCGCCGGAATATTGCAACCCGCCATCGCCGATGACCGGCACCCCAGCCGCCTTGGCCGCCAGCGCAGCCTCGTAGATAGCGGTTACCTGCGGGACACCTACCCCGGCGACGACCCGGGTGGTGCAGATCGAACCAGGTCCGACTCCAACCTTTATGCCGTCCGCTCCGGCATCGATCAACGCCTGAGCACCGGCTCGGGTCGCGACGTTGCCGCCGACGATGTCCACACCCTCGGCGGCCGACTCCGCTTTGAGCCTCCTGATCATGTCGGTCACGCCCGAGGCATGCCCGTTTGCCGTGTCGACGATGAGCAAATCCACACCGGCCTCGACCAGCGACATCGCGCGCTTCCACGCGTCATCGAAGAAACCGACCGCGGCGCCGACTCGCAGCCGTCCAGCGCCGTCCTTGGTGGCCAACGGAAACTGCTCGCTCTTGGTGAAGTCCTTGACCGTGATCAGTCCCTGAAGCCTTCCGGCCGCGTCGACCAGTGGCAGCTTTTCGATCTTGTGCTTGGCCAGCAAACCGAGCGCGACATCCTTGTCGACGCCCACTGGCGCAGTCACCAGCGGCATCGTGGTCATGACCTCGGACACCGGGCGCGAGAAGTCGGTCTCGAAGCGAAGATCGCGGTTGGTCACGATTCCGACCAGCCGCCGGTCCTGGTCGATCACCGGCAGTCCCGAGATCCGAAACCGGCTGCAGAGCTCGTCGACCTCGGACAAGGTGGCCTCCGGGCGGGTCGTCACCGGATGGGTGACCATTCCGGCCTCGGACCGCTTCACCAGATCGACCTGCTGAGCCTGTTCCTCGATCGAGAGGTTCCGGTGCAACACACCGAGGCCGCCCTGGCGCGCCATTGCGATGGCCAGCCGAGATTCGGTGACGGTGTCCATAGCCGCCGAGATCAGTGGGATCTTCACCTGGATGTTGCGCGACAGCCAAGTAGCGGTGTCCACCTCACTCGGAATGACATCCGTCGGCCCCGGCAGGAGCAGTACATCGTCGAAGGTGAGTCCCAGTTCGGCGAACTTGGCCGGTAGCGCGTCGGCGGAGGCCCGCGCGGCGAACTGGCTGACCTGCCCAGCGGCGGATGGCTTGGCGATCCCGGCGTTGGGCGGGTTGTGCACAGTCACGATGTCTCCTCTGGCCGCGGTATCTCATTCTATGTCAGCGTTGTCCAGCTCCCGGACGCCCTGCACCGGCCCCGCGCAACTCTTCGTCACACAACCACCGTGTTTTCCCTGAGTACCTCCCGCGCCAAACATCAGGGGTGGCTCAGGGTGGTCCCCAGTACACGCGAGGGCCGAAGTACAGCAACCTCGTTGGTGATCAGTGAAACTCCCAACGCCGATCGGTATTCCCCAGAGCGAGAAAGGTCCCTCATGAATTCCCCCGTCACCTCCACGAGTGGCTCGACGACCACCAGTTCCCAGCAACCGGCAACCGCAGCGGCGGCTGGCCGCGCAACAGCCGGCGCCAACTCCCGCATCGCCGCGGCCCGGGCAGTCCACGTCAGCAAGATCTATGGCAGCGGCGGCACCCAGGTCCGCGCCCTCGACGACATCTCAGTCGACTTTGCCCGCGGCGAGTTCACCGCGATCATGGGCCCGTCCGGCTCCGGCAAGTCCACCCTGATGCACTGCCTCGCCGGCCTGGACAATGCCTCCGCTGGTTCGGTCACCATTGGCGACACCGAACTGGTGGGATTGTCGGACAAGAACATGACCAAGCTCCGCCGCGATCGGATCGGCTTCGTCTTCCAATCCTTCAACCTCGTTCCCACCCTGACCGCCATCGAGAACATCACGCTGCCGATGGACATCGCCGGCCGTAATCCCAATCAGCAATGGCTCGATTCGGTCATCGACACCCTCGGCCTGCGCGACCGGCTCAGCCACCGGCCGTCCGAACTGTCCGGCGGCCAGCAGCAGCGGGTGGCCTGTGCTCGCGCGCTCGCCAGCCAACCGGAGATCATCTTCGGCGACGAGCCAACCGGCAACCTCGATTCCCGCTCCTCCGGCGAGGTGATGGGGATCCTGCGCAACTCGGTCACCCGGCTGCATCAGACCGTGGTCATCGTGACCCACGATCCCCGGGCGGCCAGTTACGCCGATCGAGTTGTGTTCCTGGCCGACGGACGGATCGTGGACGAGATGCGCGCGCCCACCGCCGACTCGGTCCTGGACCGGATGAAGAATCTCGAGGCGGTCTGAGTCATGGCCACCTCGTCAGCCACCATGCGCAAGGTCTCGCTGCGCAACCTCGCCGCCCACAAGATCAGGCTCGCCCTCACGGTTCTCTCCGTCGTCCTCGGTACCGCCTTCGTGGCCGGCTCGTTCGTCTTCACCGACACCCTCAGCCATACCTTCCACGGCATCTTCGCCGATGTGGCAAAGGGTGTCGACGTTCAGGCCACCGGCAAGCAGACCGACGGCAGCGGCGTCCCGCTCGCCGATATCGAGAAGATCAAGACCATCGCCGGCGTCCGCGCCGTCGATCCACAGGTCGAGAGCCAGATCGTCCTGCTCGGTTCCAACGGCAAACCAGTCCAGGGTGGCGGTGCCCCCAGCATGGGCCAGTCCTACTCCCCGCCCGGCCAGCTGATCGGCGATCCCTACAAGTTCATCAGTGGCACCGCCCCGATCCAGAATGGCCAGATCGCCCTGAATAAGGGCGCGCTGAAACTGGCAAAGCTCAACGTCGGTGATACCACCAAGGTGCTGGTTCCCAGCGCCGGAACCGTCAACGTGACGATCTCCGGCGTGTATGACACCAAGTCCGACACCGGCGGCTACATCGGCGCACTGTTCGCCCGCGACCAGGCGCTGAAGCTGTTCACCGACGGAAACCACGTGGGATCGGTCAACGTGGCGGGCACCGGCGTATCCCAGGACGAACTCAAGGCCCGGATAAGCCAGGCTCTGCCCGACCTGACAGTAAAGACCGGCAAGCAGGTCACCGACGAGACCCAGCAGGACGTCTCCACAGCCCTGAAGTTCGTCAACTACTTCCTGCTCGCATTCGGAGCCATCGCCCTGTTGGTCGGCACCTTCATCATCTACAACACCTTCTCGATGATCATTGCCCAGCGCTTGCGGGAACTCGCGCTGTTGCGAGCCGTCGGGGCAAGCCGGAAACAGCTGAGCAGATCCGTGCTCTTCGAAGCCGTGGTAGTGGGACTGATCGGCAGCATCATCGGCATCGCCGCCGGAGTCGGCCTGGCCTACGGCCTGCGAGCCCTACTCAACAGCTTCAACGTTGGGCTGCCGAACGGAACACTTCAGTTGAGCCCGCGAACGGTCATAGTGGCCATGCTCGTAGGCGTCGTCGTGACGGTGTTCAGCGCCTACACCCCGGCCCGGCGCGCCGCCAAGATCCCGCCCGTCGCGGCGATGCGCGAGGAGTTCGCCTCCGCCGGCACGTCCTTGCGGCGCCGGACGATCCTCGGTGCGATCTTCGCCCTGATCGGTGCCGCAGGCCTCGTCGGTGGTGCCGTGTCCAAGGCCGGCGGTGGAGCGGCCGGCTTGGTCGGGCTAGGCGCCGTCGCCCTCATTCTCGGCGTCCTGCTCGGTGCGCCGACACTGGCCCGACCCATCGTGGCTGCGCTCGGTGCCCCGCTGGGCCGGCCCTTCGGTTCGGTGGGACGACTGGCCCGGACCAACGCGGTCCGCAATCCACGCAGAACCGCGGCCACCGCCTTCGCTCTGACGCTCGGCCTGATGCTCGTCACCGCGATAGCCGTCTTCGGCTCGTCAGCCAAGAAGAGCATCAACGGCCTCGTGGACAACGGCGTCACGGCCGACTACATCCTCACCGGACCGGATGCGATCGGCGTCCCGGTCGGTGCCGCAGCCACCGTCGCCAAGGTCGAGGGCGTCAAGACGGCGGTCGCTTTGGAACCGGTGCGCGTCAAGTTCAACGGCTCCGATCAGCAGGGCACCGGCGTCGACGGTTCGCTCGCCGACGTGCTGCCCTTCGCCATGCTGTCAGGGACCCAGGACCTCACCGGACACGACATCCTGGCCTCGAAGGACAAGGCCGATCAAAACGGCTGGAAGGTCGGCTCCACGGTGGTGATGACCTCGCCGGACGGCAAGGCGCTGAACACCCGAGTGGCCGGTATCTATGCCCACAACCAATTGCTCGGCGACTGGATGACCTCGTCGCAGCTCTATCGCGAAGTCACTCCGGCCAACCACAGGTACGACATGGTCGTACTGATCAGGGCGCAGTCCGGCACCGATCTGAGCACGCTCCGGACACGGCTGGAGCAGGCAACGGACTCGTCCCTGGTCGTCAAGGTGCAGGACCGCGAGCAGTTCAAGGGCACCCAGGCCAGCCAGATCGACAACCTGCTGGCCATCCTCTACGGTCTGCTCGCGCTGGCCATCGTGATCGCCGTCCTCGGCATCGTCAACACCCTGGCCCTGTCGGTCGTGGAGCGCCGCCGGGAGATCGGCATGCTGCGGGCGGTGGGCATGTTGCGCCCTCAGGTGCGGCGCACGATCTACCTGGAATCAGCCCTGATCGCAGTCTTCGGGGCCATTGTCGGGCTGGCCCTCGGCCTGACCTTCGGGGCGCTGTTCGTCCGCACGCTGCGCGACCAGGGGCTGGATCAGATCGCAATTCCGTACGGTCAATCGGTGTCGATGCTGGTGCTCTCCGCGGTGGTCGGCGTACTGGCGGCGCTGTGGCCGGCGGTTCGGGCGGCGCGGATCAGGCCGCTGGAGGCGATCGCGGATCTCTGAGCGCTGAGCAGCTGACGAAGCACGATGAATTCCCGGCGGTTTTTTCGCCGGGAATTCGTCGTGCTCGTCCAAGTCGCGTTACCGTGGAGGCGTGAGCCACCACGATCCGTCTTGGGATTCGACCAGCGACCCGCAATGGAACCACCTGTGGCTGCAACACACCGGCCCGTTGGACCCGTTCCTGGACGATCCGAATGATCCGTCGTCGCTGCTCGACGACCTGGATCCGGTCGAGCCGCTCACCGACGTCGACCGCCGCGAGATCGCCGCGGACCTGGCCGAACTCGAGGAATTCGAGGTCGCGCTCATGCCCCACGCCATCCTCGGCATCGTCGTGGACTGTGGCGACTGCGGCGAACAGCACTTCTTCTCGTGGGCACTCATGGCGGCGAACCTGCGCAGTCTGCTCGGCGACGGGCGCACCGGTATGCACGAGCCGGCGGCCGAACCGACCCCCGAGGCCTATGTCTCCTGGGACTACGCCCGCGGGTTCACCGACGCCCTGGCCGCTCACCGCAGCTGACGGCTGCCTCCTACCGAAGAGCCTGCGCTACGTAGCCGTTCGCCAGTCAGCCGGGGACCGTGCGTCACCTCTCTCGCATCGGCTCGTTTACCCCAATCGAAGGCCATCCGTCACTCAGGGCGGTGGTCAGGGGTACCAGGAGGTAGCCGTGGCAGACGTATCGCGTTTGCCTGCGCCGCGCGCAGACGACTGGGAATGGCAGACCCTCGGCGCGTGCCGGGGTCTGGACTCGGCGACGTTCTTTCATCCCGAGAATGAGCGCGGCCCGTCCCGTGCGCGGCGTGAACGGCAGGCCAAGGAAGTCTGCGCCAGCTGTCCGGTCGCCGACGCCTGCCTGAACTGGGCGCTGCGCACGCGCGAGCCCTACGGGGTCTGGGGCGGCAAATCCACCGAGGAACGCGCCCAGCTCATCCGCCTGCAGACCGCGGTCTAGCCCACCGGAGATCCGGCCGTCCCCCAGACGGCCGCCAAAGACGGAACTCCCCGCTCGCATTGCGGACGATGCGAGCGGGGAGTTCCCCTTGGTGCTACGTGTTGGTGCTGTGTGCTACCTGCTGGTACGACGTGCTGGTGCTACCTGCTGGTGGAGTTACGGCCCTTCCTAGTGGGAGTGGCCGTGGCCACCGTGCCCGTGGGCTTCGGGCTCTTCTTCGGCAGGCTTCTCGACGATCGCCGACTCGGTCGACAGCACCAGCGCAGCCACCGAGGCGGCGTTGGCCAATGCGGCCTTGGTGACCTTGACCGGGTCCACGATGCCAACGGCCAGCAGGTCGACATACTCACCGGTCGCCGCGTCCAGTCCGTGGTTCGCGGGCAACTCCCGTACCTTGCCGACGACGACGTAACCCTCGAGGCCCGCGTTGTTGGCGATCCACCGCAGTGGCTCGGACAGCGCAGAGGCGACGATGCTCACGCCGGTCGCCTCGTCATCCACGAGATCGAGCGACTCGAGCGACTTGGCGGCATGCACGAGGGCCGCGCCGCCACCGGCGATGATGCCCTCTTCGACCGCCGCGCGGGTGGCCGCGATGGCGTCCTCGATCCGGTGCTTCTTCTCCTTGAGCTCGACCTCGGTGGCTGCGCCGACCTTGATCACGCCTACGCCACCGGCCAGCTTGGCCAGTCGCTCCTGGAGCTTCTCACGGTCCCAGTCGGAATCCGTGGTCTTGATCTCGGACTGGATCTGCGCGATCCGGCCCTCGATCTCCTCCTGCTTGCCCCCACCGTGGGTGACCGTGGTGAGATCCTTGGTGACCACCACGCGACCAGCGGTGCCGAGGTCCTCCAGACCGACCTGGTCGAGCTTGAGGCCGACCTCGGGCGAGATGACCTGGGCACCGGTGACGATGGCCAGGTCCTGCAGGAACGCCTTGCGACGGTCGCCGAAGAAGGGCGCCTTCACCGCAACGACCGAGAAGGTTTTGCGGATCGCGTTGACCACCAGGGTCGACAGCGCCTCGCCGTCGACGTCCTCGGCGATGATGACCAGCGGCTTGCCCGACTGGATGACCTTCTCCAGCAGCGGCAGAACGTCAGCGATCGCGCTGATCTTCTGGGTGGTGATGAGCAGGTACGGGTCGTCGAACGAAGCGACCTGGGCCTCGGGGTCGGTGACGAAGTAGGGCGAGATGAAGCCCTTGTCGAACTGCATGCCTTCGGTGAACTCGAGCTCGGTGGCCATGGTGTTCGACTCTTCGACGGTGATGACACCGTCCTTGCCGACCTTGGTCATCGCCTCACCGATCAGGGCACCGATGATCGGGTCCTGCGCCGAGATGGTGCCGACGTGGGCGATGCTCTCCTCGGTGTCGACCGCCACGGCCGCGGCGTCCAGTGCCTTGGACACGGCTGCCACCGCAGCGTCTATGCCACGCTTGAGACCGGCCGGGTTGGCACCGGCGGCCACGTTCTTCATGCCGGCATTGACCAGGGCCTGCGCCAGCACGGTCGCGGTGGTGGTTCCGTCACCGGCGACATCGTTGGTCTTGGTCGCCACCGACTTCGCCAGCTGCGCGCCGAGGTTCTCGAACGGATCGGTCAGCTCGATCTCGCGCGCGATCGTGACGCCGTCATTGGTGATTAGGGGAGGTCCGTAGGACTTGTCCAGGACCACGTTGCGGCCCTTCGGGCCGAGGGTGACCTTGACTGTGTTGGCCAGTTTGTCGACGCCGCGTTCGAGCGAACGCCGGGCGTCCTCGTTGAAGCTGAGGATCTTCGCCATGGATGTTCCTTTCCTAGCTCGTGATGCTTCAGTGGAGCGAAACCGAGAACGCCCCGGGCACGCACGCACAGCGCGGGCGCCCGGGGCGAGTCGAAAAACCTACTTGACGATGACCGCGAGGACGTCGCGGGCCGAGAGCACGAGGTACTCCTGGCCGGCGTACTTAACCTCGGTGCCGCCGTACTTGGAGTACAGCACGATGTCGCCTTCGGCGACATCGACCGGAATGCGGTTGCCCTTGTCGTCAACGCGGCCGGGGCCGACAGCCAGGACGGTGCCTTCCTGCGGCTTCTCCTTGGCGGTGTCCGGAATGACGATGCCGGACGCGGTCGTGGTCTCGGCCTCAAGGGCCTGAACGAGGATACGGTCCTCGAGCGGCTTGATGTTGACCTTGGTGGCGGTCACGATCAGCTCCCCTCCTGGGGTCTTGAAGAATGGAAATGATGTGTTGTCTCGGTCCGGTCGAGCTGCCGTCGCGGGGGTCAGCCAGGCCTTGACTAGCACTCTAGCTCCGAGAGTGCCAGCTCTCAACACCGGGCTGGACTCCAGACCGGGTACATCACCGGAACGTATGGGAGGCCCAGGTCGCGCCGGCGTCGGTGGAGGTCCAGACCGTCGCCGAGCCGACGGTGGCCGAGCTCGGCGGAGCGCCGATCGCGCAGGCCACCTCCGTTGACTCGAACCCGACAAAGGAGATCCGGCCGGGACCGGCGCCGGTCTCCGATACCTTGTGCCAGCTGTTTCCGCCGTCCGTGCTGCGATAGAGCACATCGGTGGACGCCAGCAGCATCGAGGCCGACGCGGCCGCCAGCTCGCCGCCGTACGTCGCACCCAGTTGGCTCCCCCGGCTGAAATGCGCGCCGCCATCGGTGGACGTCATGGTGAACGGGTGGTCGATGCCCGCGCGGGGTGTGCACAACACGGTCACCGACGCGTCACCGGCTACCGCCACCGCCGTGGTGTCGACCTCGCTCAGACGGTCCGCTGCGCCGCTGCCCGCGGTCTGCGGGCACGGTTCCTTCCGGACAGCCCATGTCGTCCCGTCGTCGGCGGAGGTGAACAGCGTCGAGGTGGTGATGCCGGCGCCACCAGTCACGTGAGCGAACGTCGCGATCACCGCGTTCGAGCCATTGCGCACCAACTGCACGCCGACCGTCTGCCCGCCGGCCGGCAAGGTCAGCAGTTGCCAACTCGTCGAGCCGATCGCCGACCGTTGCGCCTGGAACGGACACCCGGGAATACAGGTGTTGACCACCCGCAAGACCGTGTCATCGGAAATCTCGAGCGCGTAGGCACCACCCGGCTGGCGGTTCCAGCTCCGGCCGCCATCGGTGGTCATAAACAGCGCGTCCGGTCCGAACGCGTAACCGACCAAGCGGTTGGCGAAGCGCAGGTGGGAGACACACCGGCCGTTGCAGCTGTCGCCGGTGAGTTCGGCGATGGGGGCCGGTATGCCGACCCAGCTCCGGCCGCCGTCATCAGTGCGGACGATCGATGTGCAGGGGGCTTGGGCGCAAGGTGCGGTGCCCAGAGCCCAACCCTCGGTGGTGCTGACCCAGGTCAGATCGACCGCCCGGAAACCGGCCGGCACCGGGCCACCCGGCTCGCCGGCCGAAGTCCGATGCGGCGTCGGCTGCGGCGTCGGAGCAGTCACCGGTGCGCTCGGCGCGGGTGGCGAAACCGGCTGGTCAACCGGTGCCGACCTGTCGTAGGAGTGCAGCATCCGAACACCGAAAACCGCAGAGACGATCAGCACAGCTGCGCCGATCGCCGCAACGGCTGGCAGCCACCACCGTTGCCAGGCGGAACCGGTCGCTCCCGAGCGGGCATCGGTGCGTGACAGCCCAGTTGCGCTCCCAGGCCGCGCGGTGGCCGCGGTGATCATCCGCTCGGCCAGGTCACCACTCGGCTCCGACGACGCGAGCACCGCGGCCATACCGGTGCGCATCAACTGCGACATCTCCCGGTCCTCGGTCATGATGCTCGTCCTCTCATCGGTTCGCTCGGATCGTTCCGGTCCCGGCGCCCGGTCTGGGCCCTGAGCGTCGCCAGCGAACGGCTGACGATGCTGCGCACTGTTCCGGGCCTGATGTGCAGTTCCGCGGCGATCTCGGTATCGCTGAGATCCTGGAAGAAGCGCAGGACTAGCACCGCCCGCTGACGGTCTGGCAAGCTCCTCAGCAGCTCGCGCACCAGGTCGGCGTCGGTGATCCGCCCGGCGATGTCGGGTTCGAACATCGCTTCGGGTGCCTCGGGCCGGAGCACTTCCCGCTTCGCCGCGTTGTTCTTGCCCCGACGGCCGTTCAGGAAATTGTTCGTCAGCGACCGCCGGACGTAGGCCAGCGGCAGCTCCGCCTCGCTAACCCGGTGCCAGCGCGGGTACAGCCGGACGAGGGTGTCCTGAAGCAGATCCTCGGCCGCCGCCCGGTCGCCGGTGAGCAGGATCGCGGTCCCCAGCAGCGCGCTCGTGTGCACTCGGACGAACGTCGCGAACTCCACACCCTCGGCCATGTCCGCCTCCTACCTGATACGACACACTTTGGCCGCAGTCCGTTGCACTGCGAGACTCAGCTCGTGTTGCCCGACCTGAATGATCCGCTGAGCCGGCAACGTTTCGAAGCTGCAATCGCACGAGCCGAGTCCGTCACCGACGCCGACCCGGTCCGGCGTGCGGCCAAGGTGCGAAAACTGGTCGGTCCCGAACTGGCCACCGAAGCGCTGGCCCAGTCCGAGCTGCGCCGGCGGGCCCGAGACAAGTTCGGCGTCCAGGCCGAGCGGTTGTACTTCACCTCCGCTGGTCTGGAGCAGTCGACTCGGCAGGAGCTTGCCGATCATCGGGCAGGACGATTCGCCCGGGCCGGGTTGGCGGGCGTGCTGGACCTCTGCTGCGGTATCGGCGCCGATCTGCTGGCCTTCGCGCGGGCTGGGCTCGCCGTCGCGGCGGTGGAACGGGATCCGGAAACCGTGGCGATCGCCCGGGCCAACCTGGCCGGCGCCGGCGCGCGGATCAGCGCAGGTTCGGCGGAGGACAGCAACTGGCGGCATGCCGAATCGGTGTTCATCGATCCCGCGCGTCGAGGCGCCGCCGGCCGCACGTTCGACCCTGCCGCCTATTCACCGGGCATCGAGTTCGTGACCGCGGTGATCGAGGGTGCGCGGTTCGCCGCAGCCAAGCTCGGTCCCGGCCTGGATCACGCCTTGATACCCGCCGGCGCCGAGGCCGAGTGGGTCTCCTACCGCAGCGGGGTCAAGGAGATGGTGTTGTGGTCGGCCGGCTTCACCGAGGCGGGCGTGCACCGGCGGGCGAGCGTGTTCGCCAACCCCGCCACTGCCGCTGTCCAGCTCACCGATGCCGACCTCGCAGAGCCTGCGATCGGCCCGGTCGGGGCGTATCTCTACGAGCCGGACGGCGCCGTGATCCGCGCAGGTCTCGTCCAGCACGCCGCGGCCGTGATTTCCGGTTGGCGGCTCGATGCGCACCTGGCCTACCTCAGCAGCGATCAGCCGGCCGAGACGGTACTGGCCCGTGGCTACCGGGTGGTCGACGTACTGCCGTATTCGGTGAAGCGGCTGCGCAACGAACTCCTCCGCCGGGGCGTGGGCATCGTCGAGATCAAGAAGCGCGGCGTCGACGTCGACCCGGCGCGGCTACGCAAGGAGCTGAAACCGCAGGGGCCGAATTCGATGACCGTGCTGCTGGCCAGAGTGGGCGACCGGCACCTGGCGATCCTGGCCGATCCCGTCGTCACCGGCCGGGCG
>JAVEEN010000207.1 GCA_030840445.1 Pseudonocardiales bacterium | reverse complement strand
GCCTCGATCTCGGCGGGTCTGGCCGGTATCGGCGGCACCTTCTTCGCGCCACTAGGTCGACGAACCGCCTCCCGGCTGTTCTGGCTGCGGCATGCCACCACTCCCCGGGGCAGGCTGGTGCTCGATCCGGGCGCCGTCACCGCGGTTCTGGTGAAGAGAACCTCACTGCTGCCGGCCGGAATCACCGCTGTCACTGGTGACTTCTCCTCCGGCGACCCTGTGGAGCTGGCGGACGAGGGCGGCGTCGTGGTGGCGCGGGGACTCGTGGCATTCGACTCAGACGATATGCCGGCGCTGCTCGGTAAGCGAACGCGCGAACTGCCTCAGGAGCTGCGCCGTGAGGCCGTGCACCGCGACGATCTCATCGTCTGGTAAAGGCCTTTCGGGGTCTGTGACGTAAGGTCGTGCCCGTGTCCGACTTTCCGCCGATGCAACCGATTACCGAAACCGGCGTCATCGCTCCAACGCCGCCGCCGCGCTCGCTGCATGCGGTGATCTATTTGCTCGGCGCGAACTTGGGTATGTCCATCCTGCTGACCGCGTTGGTTTTCGTCTTCAAGCACAGCGTGGTCGAGTATCAGGTCGCCCACCATGCCATCCGACGGGACTCGAGCCTCAGCCCTGAGTCACAGCGCGAAATCTTCCGCACAGCAGCGAATGTGGGCATCTGGTCTCGGGTCGCCGGAAACGTCGTTGTCGCCGTCGTCTACGTATTCTTGGTCCGTGCACTGCTGCGGGGCCGCCGCCGGGCCTACCTCCGCGTTATCTGGCTCAGCGTGCTCGGCATAGGGAGTCTGGCTCTGCTGTGGATCAATCCGTATCCCTTGTGGATGCGCGCCGAGCAGGTTCTGCAAGCTCTGCTGCTCGCGGCCATCCTGGTCCGCGTCACTCGCCCGGAGGTACGCGGCTATTTCGCCAGGCGACGGTGACCGAATCCCCATCCGTCTGATCGGATAATCCGTCTGATCGGATAACCAGTGTGTCCGAGTCCTCGCCCGCCCTATCCTGGTGACCATGAGCATCGACTCGGCCGCACCCGCCGTCACCGAAGCGGACGTACGCGAGGTGGCCGCGCGCAGCCGGGTGGCGGCCGTCGAGTTGGCACCGGTCACCCGCGCGGCCAAGGACGCCGCCCTGATGACGATGGCCGATGCGCTGGACGCTGCGACCACTGACGTGCTGACTGCGAACGCCCGCGACGTAGCGGCCGCTCGAGCGACCGGAACCGCGGAACGACTTCTGGACCGGCTCGCGCTGGACGCCGAGCGGGTCGCCGCCATGGCCCAGGGTTTGCGGGACGTCGCCGGCCTGCCAGATCCGGTGGGTGAGGTGGTCCGCGGCTACACCCAGCCCAACGGCTTGGAAATCAAGCAGGTTCGCGTCCCATTCGGCGTGATCGCCATGGTGTACGAGGCGAGGCCCAACGTCACAGTCGATGCTGCCGGCCTGGCCGTGAAATCCGGAAACGCCGCTTTGCTGCGAGGATCGGGTAGCGCATACGAGTCCAACCGCACCCTGGTGGCGGTCCTGTCCGGAGCCGCATCGAAGGCGGGCTTGCCGGCCGATGTGATCCAACTCGTCCCGGGCACGGATCGCTCCAGCGTGAATTACCTGCTCAAGGCCCGCGGTCTGGTCGATGTGATCATTCCGCGGGGCGGTGCCGGGCTGATCAAGTTCGTCGTCGAAAACTCCTCGGTCCCGGTTATCGAGACCGGCGTGGGCAACGTGCATGTGTTCGTCGATGCAAGTGCCGACCTGGCAATGGCCGAGCGGATCGTGGTGAACTCGAAGATCTCCCGCCCGAGCGTCTGCAACTCGGCTGAATCCCTGCTGGTCCACCAAGAGATCGCCGACGAATTCCTGCCCCGAATTACTTCGGCCCTGCAGGTGCACGGCGTGGTTCTGCACGGTGACCGACGGTTCGCCGAGGTCAACGGCGACGTCGTTGCCGCAACGGAGGAGGACTGGGCGACTGAGTATCTGTCGCTGGACATTTCGGCCAGGGTCGTCGCCGGCGTCGACGAGGCCATCGAGCACATCCGGCGCTGGTCCTCGGGCCACACCGACGCGATCGTCACGAGCGACCTGCAGGCTGCTCGCCGATTCGTGGCCAGAGTCGACTCGGCAGCGGTGATCGTCAATGCTTCAACCAGGTTCACCGACGGCGGCGAATTCGGATTCGGTGCCGAGATCGGCATCTCGACGCAGAAACTGCACGCCCGGGGTCCGATGGGCCTGCCGGAGCTGACGTCCACCAAATGGGTGGTCTTCGGCGATGGTCAAACCCGCTGAACGGCGTCAAGTATTGTTCAACGTCGGGCCGGCGTCGTCCCGTCTACCAGCCGATCAGACAAGCGAGGCCACGCGTGGGTGACGTCACCGGATTCCTGAAGCACGACCGCGAGCTGCCGAATCGGCGGCCGGTCGCGATCCGCCTGCAGGACTGGCGAGAGGTCTACGAGCAGTTCGACCCTGAATCTGTCCAGGTCCAGGCAGGGCGGTGCATGGATTGCGGCATCGCCTTCTGCCACAACGGCTGCCCGCTCGGCAACCTGATCCCGGAGTGGAACGACCTCGTCTACCGGGACCGCTGGGACGACGCCATTGACCGGCTGCACGCGACCAACAACTTCCCCGAGTTCACCGGACGGCTGTGCCCGGCGCCGTGTGAGGCAGCCTGCGTACTCGGTATCAGTCAAAAGCCGGTCACTATCGAGCAGGTCGAGAAGGAGATCATCGAGCGTGCCTTCGCCCAGGGCTGGGTCACGCCGCAGCTGCCGACCCGCAAGACCGGCAAGAAGGTCGCGGTGGTCGGCTCCGGTCCGGCCGGCCTGGCCGCGGCCCAGCAACTGACCCGGGCCGGGCACCAGGTGACAGTGTTCGAGCGCGCCGACCGAATCGGTGGCCTGCTCCGCTACGGCATCCCCGAGTTCAAGATGGAGAAGAAGGTCATCGACCGGCGGCTGGAGCAGATGACCGCTGAGGGCACCGAGTTCCGGACCGGGGTGAACGTCGGCGTGGACATCAGCTCCGCGCAGCTACGGTCCGAGCACGATGCGGTCGTGCTGGCCGCGGGTGCGACCCAGTGGCGCGACCTACCGGTTCCGGGAAGGGAGCTGACCGGGATCCATCAGGCGATGGAGTTCCTCCCGTGGGCCAATCGGGTTCAGGAGGGCGATCTCGAAGCTGCGCCCATCACGGCCCACGGCAAACGGGTCGTGATTATCGGCGGCGGCGACACCGGTGCCGACTGCCTCGGAACGTCCCACCGTCAGGGTGCGATCTCGGTCCACCAGTTCGAGATCATGCCGCGACCACCGCAGGATCGCCCGGAAAGCAACCCGAGGCCGACCTGGCCGTTCATCTTCCGTACCTCCTCAGCCCACGAGGAGGGCGGCGAGCGAGTCTTCGCGGTCAACACCGAACGATTCATCGGTGACGGGGCGGGCCATGTCACCGCACTGGTTGCCCACGAAGTGGAGATGGTCAACGGCCGATTCACCAAGGTCGAGGGCAGCGACTTCGAATTGCCCTGCGATCTGGTCTTGCTCGCGATGGGATTCACCGGGCCCGAGCGCAACGAGCTGATCAACGGTCTCGGGGTGGAACTCACCGACCGCGGCACCATCGGCCGGGACGACAACTGGACCAGCAATGTCGACGGCGTCTTCGTGGCCGGCGATGTCGGGCGCGGGCAGAGCCTGATCGTCTGGGCGATTGCCGAGGGCCGGTCGGCCGCCTCCGCGGTGGATGAATGGCTGATGGGTCAGACCGACCTGCCGCGCCCCATCGTGCCGACCGCCGCGCCGCAGAAGTAACGATCCTGCCAGCATGACGTCTGCAGCCGGTCGGATCGGCGGTGAGCACGAGTCGAACCCGACCGAGCGGCCGGGTCGGGTCGGGATCATGGGCGGCACGTTCGACCCGATTCACCACGGTCACCTGGTGGCTGCCAGCGAGGTGGCCGATCTGTTCGATCTCGACGAGGTCGTCTTCGTCCCTACCGGCCAACCGTGGCAGAAGGCCGAGCGCGAGGTGAGTCCGGCCGAGCACCGGTACCTGATGGCGGTCGTTGCGACGGCGTCCAACCCCCGCTTCTGGGTCAGCCGGGTCGATATCGACCGACCAGGTCCGACCTATACCGTCGACACGGTCCGCGATATCGCGCGCCTGCGACCGGGCGCCCAGATTTTCTTCATCACCGGCGCCGACGCGCTCCACCAGATCCTGTCCTGGAAGGACGCCGACGAGTTATTCGGAATGTGCCACTTTGTGGGGGTCACCCGGCCGGGCTATCACCTGTCCGGCGATCATCTGCCGTCGGCGTCGGTGACGCTGCTCGATGTTCCGGCGATGGCGATCTCCTCCTCGGCGGTCCGCGAACGGGTGCGCTCCGAGCGGCCGGTCTGGTATTTGGTGCCCGACGGGGTCGTGCAGTACATCGCCAAGCACGCGCTCTACCGCCGCTGACACCGGACCACACGCCGCCCGTGCATCACGGCGGCCCCTCAGCGGCTCGCTGAAAGATCTCACAGGGTCGCCCCGTGGTGAATCGTGACCGCGTCGTTACTGGTTGCGCCAGTCGCACGTACTATCGCTGAGTGGTTCTCAACAAGTTGCTGCGCGCCGGCGAAGGCAAGGTCGTCCGGCGCCTGACGTCCATCGCCGATCACATCGAGACCCTCGAAGAGGATTATGTCGATCTCACCGACGCTGAGCTTCGGGCGCTGACCGACCAGTTCAAGGCGCGTTACGCCGATGGCGAGACCCTCGATGAGCTGCTTCCGGAGGCGTTCGCGGTCGTTCGCGAGGCTGCCCGCCGAACCTTGGGCCAGTTTCACTACAAGGTGCAGCTGATGGGCGGGGCCGCGCTCCATCTGGGCAACATCGCCGAGATGAAGACCGGTGAGGGCAAGACCCTGGTCTCGACGTTGCCCGCGTACCTCAACGCGCTGTCCGGGGACGGAGTGCACGTGGTGACGGTGAACGACTACCTCGCCTCCCGCGACGGCGACTGGATGGGCCGGGTCCACCGGTTCTTGGGCTTGTCGGTGGGCAAGATCTTGTCCAACATGACGCCCGAGGAGCGCCGGGTGAGCTACGCCTGCGACATCACCTATGGCACCAACAACGAGTTCGGATTCGATTACCTGCGCGACAACATGGCCTGGTCGACCGACGATCTCGTGCAGCGCGGACACAACTTCGCGGTGGTCGACGAGGTCGACTCGATCCTGATCGACGAGGCGCGCACCCCGCTGATCATCTCTGGACCATCCGATGACAACCAACGCTGGTATCCGGAGTTCGCGCGGCTGGCCCCGCGGATGCACAAGGACGAGCACTACGAGGTCGAAGAAGGCAAGCGGACCATCGCGATCACCGAGGCAGGGGTGGAGTTCGTCGAGGACCAGCTCGGTATCGACAACCTCTACGAGGCCGCAAACACGCCGTTGGTGGGTTACCTGAACAACGCGGTCAAGGCCAAGGAGCTGTACAAGCGCGATCGCGACTACATCGTCCGCGACGGTGAGGTACTGATCGTCGACGAGTTCACCGGCCGGGTGCTCGCCGGTCGCCGTTACAACGAAGGCATGCACCAGGCGATCGAAGCCAAGGAGGGTGTTGCCATCCAGCAGGAGAACCAGACGCTGGCCACGATCACCCTGCAGAACTACTTCCGGTTGTACAAGCAGCTGTCCGGCATGACCGGGACGGCGCAGACCGAAGCGGCCGAGCTGCACCAGATCTACAAGCTGGGGGTGGTGCCCATCCCGACCAACCGGCCGATGATCCGCGAGGATGCCACCGACCTGGTTTACAAGACCGAGGACGCGAAGTTTGCCGCGGTCATCGACGACCTCAGCGAACGGTATGAGAAGGGCCAGCCCGTTCTGGTCGGTACCGCGAGCGTCGCGAAGTCGGAGATCCTGGCTAACCTGCTGCTGCGCCGTGGCATACCGCACGAGGTGCTCAACGCCAAGCAGAACGACCGTGAGGCGGCCATCGTCGCCATGGCTGGGCGCAAGGGCGCCATCACGGTGGCCACCAATATGGCCGGCCGTGGTACCGACATCATGCTTGGTGGCAACCCGGAGTTCATGGCCGACGCCGAACTGCGCGAGCGAGGCTTGAACCCGACGGACACCCCGGAGGAGTACGAGGCGGCCTGGCCCGACACGCTGGCGAAGACCAACGAGAGGATCGCCCGCGAGCACGATGAGGTCGTCGCACTCGGTGGGCTGTACGTGCTCGGTACCGAGCGGCACGAGTCACGCCGGATCGACAACCAGCTTCGCGGCCGGTCCGGGCGTCAGGGTGACCCGGGCTTCTCCCGGTTCTACCTCTCCCTCGGCGATGACCTGATGGTTCGGTTCAATGGTGACCGGATCGCCGCGATCATGAACTTCATGCGGCTGCCCGAGGACACGCCGATCGAGAACAAGCAGGTATCGAAGGCCATCCAATCCGCCCAGACCCAGGTCGAGCAGCAGAACTTCGAGATCCGCAAGAACGTGCTCAAGTACGACGAGGTGCTGAACAAGCAGCGGACGGTCATCTACGACGAGCGGCGCAGGGTCTTGTCCGGCGCGGACATGTCCGACCAGATCCCGCCGATGATCACCGACGCCGTGACCTCCTACGTCGAAGGCGCCACCTCCTCCGGCTATCCGGAGGAGTGGGACCTGGAGCAACTGTGGGTGGCACTGAAGACGCTCTACCCGATCTCGCTGACCATCGACGAGGCCGTTGAAACGGCCGGTGGACACCGCAACGACCTCACCCGGGAGTTTCTCGTCGAGGAGATCGTCGCCGACGCGCTCGCCGCCTACGAACAGCGCGAGGCCGACCTTGGGTCCGAGGTCACCCGGGAACTCGAACGTCGGGTGTTGTTGTCGGTGTTGGACCGAAAATGGCGCGAGCATCTGTATGAGATGGACTACCTGCAAGAGGGCATCGGACTGCGGGCGATGGCACAGCGGGACCCACTGGTGGAATACCAGAAGGAGGGTTTCGACATGTTCAGCGCGATGATGGATGCCATCAAGGAAGAGTCCGTCGGCTTCCTGTTCAACCTGGAGGTCCAGGTTGATGACGAGGCCAGCCGGACTTCGGAGCTCGTAGCCGGCGACGGCCCACCAGCCGATGCGGACGAGCCGGTTCCCGATGTGGTGGCGGCCGCCGAACGCGTGGTCGCCGACATCGCTGCCGGTCGGCGGAACAGCGACGATCATCCGCACATCTCCGCCAAGGGATTGGGCCGCACCGAGTCCAAGGCGGGGTTGACGTACAGCGCGCCATCACTGGATTCCGAGGCTCCGGAGGTTCGCACCGAAGAGGGAGCGGCGCCTGAGGCCGGCAACCGGGCCGCCGCGGCCAAGCAACGGCGAGCCAACCCGAACCGTGGCTCTCGTGGCAACAAGCGCAAGCGCTGACCTCGGCTCGACGATCGACTGAACGAGCTGCGATGGCAGTCGCCAAATGGCGGTCAGCCGATCTGTAGCCGGACGCAGCGCCACCGCCCATCCAGACCTTCAAGGCGCAGCGCAATCGCGCGGAAGCGTTCGCCTACCCGGACGATCGCCGCGATCTCGGCGACCCCATCGGCCGGTTCGATGATGTGGATGGAATGCACGGTCGCCGGACGTTGAGCGGTGCCGAGTCTCACGATCCGGCCGGCGTCGCGGGCCAGGCCGGCCTGCACAGCGGGGGCGGTGTGCTGCGCCAGCTGCGCGGCGGGCCGCCGGCCGGTCGCCGTCTCGATGATGCCGATGAGCAGCCGGCGGGTGAGACCCTTCAACTCAGGCAGCTCGGCCCGTCCGGTCGGCCTCGGCTCGAAGGAGTTGTCGACGGTAGACAGCCGGAGGCCGCACGGCACACTGAGATCCTCTGCGGAGAACGGCAGCGGACGATCCAGCGGCCCGACCAGGCTCAAGTGGCGCGGGGGTAGCTCGTCGTCGAATTGAGGCTCGCGGGCGGGCGCGGGTCGCACGACGAATCGCGGTCCGACCGGTGTCGGCACCCGGACCGAGATCGTCGAGGCGAGTGCGCGGGATCCTGACATGTCAGGTCTGTCCGGTCGGCACGGTGAGGCGTTCACCGGGTCTGATCAGCGCGGGATCGGCGCCGATGACACCGCGATTGGCCCGATACCACCGGGGCCACTCGGTGGCGACCTGCTGATCGCTCGCAGTCGGGCCGAGTCGATGTGCCGCGATCAGCCACAGCGACTGGCCGGCTGTAACGGTGACCCGGCCTTCTTGCGGAGGTTGGACGGCACGTCGGCCCGGCTTGGCGTCGGGAGGCTGCAACGGCACAACGGCCACTGGCAGCGGCGCGCTGGGGCCAGAGGCGGTGCTGGTAGGCCAAGGTACCGGTGGAATGGGCGGCGTTCGTTCGGACGTGGTTGTAACCATCGTGCTCGTTGGGGGTGCAGGCCCCGGTTCGGCGAGGGCGCTCGATGACCCGAGCAGAATCGAGGCCCCAGCCGCACCGATGACGATGCGACGAAGCGTCCTCGGTGCGACGCGGGACGCGAGGATATGGCTGCCTCGACCGAACCGGCCCGGGCAGCTTCCAGCCAAGGTTGCTGCCAGCGCCAGAGCCAACCAGGCCGCCGTGAGCCACAAGGCCGCGGTGACGAGGGCCAGGGCCGCTCGGTCAGCGCCCGCGCCCGAGACCCAGGCATGCGGTGCCTGTAGGCCATGCGACAGGCCGATCCAGTCGGGCATTAGTCGCACCAACACCCATGCATCAGCGACCGCGGTGCCCACCAGAACACACCATCGACGAACCAGGTTCATCTGCGTTAACCTCCATTAGTGCTCGTTTGCCTATGTTTACGTTTATAAACGTGCGATGAGGGCCGGTCAAGCCAATTGCCCGAATCCGCCCCGAAGCCATGTCCCGAGCGGGCAGGCTGGGCCACGCGTACATCAGGCGTGGCGTACATCGGGAAGGAGAACCCGCGTGAGATGGGACCGGCTGTTCGCCGACCTCGAGGCCCATGCCCTGTCGTTGGCCGCCGCCGAACGCAACGCCGAGATCGACGAGCGAACTCGAGCCGAGGCGGGGCTGCTGAACATCGCCGACCGGCTGCGCCCCTCCATCGGCGCATCCATCTCAGTGCGGTGCGCTGGGGGCCTGCACCTATCGGGCCGCGTGCGTCTCGTCGGGTCCGAGTGGCTGCTACTCGTGGAGGGCTCCGGACGCGAGGCGGTCGTGGCCACGGCGGCCATCTGTTCGATCGCGGGGTTGGGCCGCTTGTCCGCCACCGCAGACTCGATCGGCTTGGTGGAATCTCGTCTTGGCCTGCGCCATGTCTTGCGCGGCATCGTCCGCGACCGCTCGGTCGTGCGACTTCATCTGCGCGACGGCGTCATCCTCGACGGCACCGTCGATCGGGTAGGCGGCGATTTCGTCGAGCTGGCAATGCACGCCGCCGGCGAATTGCGCCGTCGGAGGGAGGTGCGCGAGGTCATGGTCGTCGCGTTGACTGGGGTGGTCGCCCTTCGGAGAGATGACCTGTCGTGAGGGTGCGCCCGCCCGCGGGCAGTTTCCTTCGGTAGTACAAGGCAGAAGTCCATCGGGCGACCCCGGATTTGTCTAGCCTACGGGCGTAGGTTAATGTTTGTTCTGCACCGCGGTTTGGGCCTGGGTTTGGGGTTCGGGTGGTGTCCATCGAGACAGAAAAGCGGCTTCATGCCGGTACTGATTGGTGGTTCGGGTCGGGTGTGGTTGTGGTTTGAC
>JAVEEN010000206.1 GCA_030840445.1 Pseudonocardiales bacterium | reverse complement strand
TGGCCGGCGAGGTCGAATCAGCGGCACGCAGCCGTGGATTGCTCGTCAATGCCGTCAAACCAAACGTGATCCGCCTCGCGCCGCCCCTCATCGTGAGTTCGGACGAGGTGGCGGACGCGGTGGCGATCATTCTCGCCGCGCTGGCTGAGGTCGGCGCTGCTCAGCCATCGAACGGGGCCGGGTCATGACGCGCGATTTCCTGCGCGACGACGACCTCAGCCCCGCCGAGCTGATCGACGTGCTGGATCTCGCGGACCGGTTGAAGGCCGATCGTCTGCGGCATCGGCCGTTGGCTGGGCCGAGGGCGGTGGCCGTGATCTTCGACAAGCCGTCGACCAGGACCAGAGTGTCCTTCAGCGTTGGCATTACCGAACTAGGTGGCTATCCGTTGGTCATCGATTCCGGTAACAGTCAGCTCGGGCGGGGCGAACCCATCGCCGACACGGCTCGTGTGCTGGATCGTCAGGTGGCCGCCATCGTCTGGCGGACCTTCGGCCAGGAGCGCATCCAGGCGATGGCCGGGGCGAGCTCGGTGCCGGTGATCAACGCGCTGACCGATGAGTTCCACCCCTGCCAGATCCTGGCTGACCTGCAGACGATCAGGGAACACAAGGGCAAACTGGCCGGGTTGAGCATGTCCTACGTCGGCGACGCGGCGAACAACATGGGCAACTCCTATCTGCTAGGGGGCGCAGGGGCAGGCATGCACGTAACGGTCGGCGGACCAGCGGCTTATGCACCTGATCCGCAGATCGTGCATCGCGCCCGGCAGATCGCCACGGACACCGGCGGATCGATTACCGTCACGACCGACCCGGCCGAGGCGTTCGACGGCGCTGATGTGGTCGTGACCGACGCCTGGGTGTCGATGGGGCAAGAAGCGGAGAAAGCGGAACGGGCTCTGCCGTTCCGGCCCTTTTCCGTAACCTCGGCCGCACTGGCCACCGCCGCGGCTGACGCAATCGTGCTGCACTGCCTGCCGGCGTACCGGGGTCAGGAGGTCGCGGCCGAGGTGCTCGACGGCCCGCAGAGCGTGATCTGGGACGAGGCGGAGAACCGGCTGCACGCGCAGAAGGCTGTCCTGAGCTGGCTGCTGGAGCGGTCCTGATGGCCGCCTCGATGTCGAGTGCTCGCCCGGCGGCGAACCGCGACCGGACTGCCGCGGTCAACGAACTGACCAGTCGGGCGGCCCGGCACGCCAAGATCGTGGCGCTGCTGAGCGAGCACACCGTGCGATCCCAGAGCGAGCTGGCCGATCTGCTGGCCGCAGCCGGCGCCAAGGTCACCCAGGCCACGCTGAGCCGCGACCTCGATGAGCTCGGGGCCGTGAAGCTGCGCACGCCGGACGGCGGGCAGTCCAGCTACGTCGTTCCCGAGGACGGGGCGCCACTGGCCGCTCGGCAGGCCGACGGTGCCCCGCCGCAGCGGCTGGCCCGGCTGCTGGGCGAACTGCTCATCTCGGCTGAGGCGAGCGCGAACCTGGTCGTGCTTCGTACGCCGCCGGGAGCCTCGAATTTCCTGGCCAGTGCGCTGGATCGTGCGGCCTTGCCCGAGGTGCTCGGAACCATCGCCGGAGACGACACAATTCTGGTCGTCAGCCGCAGTCCGGCGAGTGGCCAGGCGGTGGCCGACCGCCTGATCAGCCTGTCGCAGCCGCACTGAGCGCACCACCGATGTCCCAACCGGGCCAACGAAAACACCATGTCGCACCACGCACGTCGAACAAGAGGAGACACCAATGACCAACCGGGTAGTGCTGGCCTATTCAGGCGGACTCGACACCTCCGTCGCGATCGGCTGGATTGCCGAAGAAACCGGCGCCGAGGTCGTCTGTGTCGCTGCCGACGTCGGCCAGGGCGGTGAGGACATGAACGACATCCGCCAACGCGCGCTGGACTGCGGTGCCGTCGAGTCCATCGTCCTGGATCTGAAGCAGGAATTCGCCGACGAATATTGCCTTCCTGCTCTGCGCACCAACGCCCTCTATCTGGAGCGGTACCCGCTCGTCTCGGCGCTGTCCCGTCCGGTGATCGCCAAGCACCTCGCGCTGGCCGCTCAGATGCACGGCGCCGATACCGTCGCACACGGCTGCACGGGCAAGGGCAACGATCAGGTCCGCTTCGAGGTGGGCATCGGGGCAATCGCTCCTGAGCTGAACGTGATCGCCCCCGTGCGCGACAGCGGGATGACGCGTGACAAGGCGATTCAGTTCGCCGAGGACAAGGGTCTTCCGATCGACCAGTCCAAGCGGTCGCCTTATTCCGTCGACCAGAACTTCTGGGGACGGGCCGTCGAGACCGGATTCCTCGAGGATCCCTGGAACGCGCCGATCGAGGATGTCTACTCCTACACCTCGGACCCGTCGGTGACTCGCGATCCCGATGATGTGATCATCAGCTTCTCCAACGGCGTGCCGACGGCGATCGACGGTAGACCGGTCAGCATGTTGGAAGCGATCCTGGAACTCAACCAGCGTGCGGGCGCTCAGGGGGTCGGACGGCTGGACATGGTCGAGGACCGGTTGGTCGGCATCAAGAGCCGCGAGGTGTATGAAGCGCCGGGCGCCATCGCCCTGATCACCGCCCATCAGGAACTGGAAGACCTGACGGTCGAGCGGGACCTGCGCCGCTTCAAATTCTCGGTCGAGCAGCGCTGGACCGAACTGGTGTACGACGGGCTCTGGTTCTCGCCCCTGAAGGACGCCCTCGACACGTTCGTCGATTCATCGCAGCAGTATGTGACCGGCGACATCCGGCTCCGACTGCACGCCGGCCGGGCGGTACCGACCGGACGTCGGGGCGAGGGTTCGCTCTACGACTTCGATTTGGCCACCTACGACACCGGGGATACCTTCGACCAGACCCTGTCCAAGGGCTTCGTTCAGCTGTGGGGACTGCCGAGCCGGATCGCCGCTCGTCGTCAGCAGAAGCTCGGCAAGCCGTGACGAAGGACGATCCTCAGGAACCCGACCGGAACGAACCTGCCACCCGGCTGTGGGGTGGCCGGTTCACGGGCGGACCAGCGGATGCATTGGCGGCATTGTCGGTCTCGACCCATTTCGATTGGCGGCTCGCGCGCTACGACATCGCAGGCTCGCGAGCGCACGCCCGGGTGCTGGCGCGGGCCGGCCTGCTGAACGATCAGGAACTTGCCGGCATGCTCGCCGGACTGGATTCTCTCGATGCCGATGTGGAATCCGGGTCCTTCGTTCCAGGCGTGGGTGACGAGGATGTGCACACCGCGCTCGAGCGCGGCCTGGTCGAGCGCGTCGGACCGGATCTCGGTGGCCGGTTGCGGGCCGGACGCTCCCGCAACGACCAGATCGCGACGCTGATCCGGATGTACCTGCGCGACGAGGCCCGCGAACTGGTCCGTGGGCTCGCCGCCCTCATCGACGCCCTGGCGCAGCAGGCCGACACTCACCTCGGGGTCGCGATGCCGGGCCGCACCCACCTTCAACATGCCCAGCCGGTGTTGCTGTCCCATCATCTGCTGGCACATTGTTGGGCCCTGCTGCGAGACGTCCAGCGCCTGGCGGACTGGGATGTCCGGGCGGCCGTCAGTCCCTATGGATCGGGAGCGCTCGCGGGTTCGTCCCTCGGTCTCGACCCGCAGGCCGTAGCCCAGGAGCTCGGGTTCGACTCCGCGGCCGAGAACTCGATCGACGCGACCGCCGCCCGCGATGTGGTGGCCGAATTCTCGTTCGTGACCGCGATGATCGCGGTCGACCTCTCCCGCATCGCGGAGGAGGTGATCCTGTGGGCGACCAAGGAGTTCTCCTTCGTGACCCTGCACGACTCCTACTCCACCGGCTCTTCGATCATGCCGCAGAAGAAGAATCCCGACATCGCCGAACTGGCTCGGGGCAAGGCCGGCCGGCTGATCGGCGACCACGCCGGGTTGCTGGCCACCCTCAAGGGTCTGCCACTGGCGTACAACCGTGATCTGCAGGAGGACAAGGAGCCGGTGTTCGACGCGATAGACAGCCTGCACCTGTTGCTCCCTGCCTTCACCGGGATGATTGCCACCTTGAGGTTCAACACCGAGCGGTTGGAATCGCTGGCTCCGCAGGGTTTCTCGCTCGCAACCGACATTGCCGAATGGTTGGTGCGTCAGGGGGTCGCCTTCCGGGTGGCGCATGAGGTCGCGGGGGAGTGTGTCCGGGTCTGCGAGGCCAGGGGGCTGGAGCTGGACGAGCTCTCCGACGGGGATTTCGCGGCGATTTCCGAACATCTGACGCCGGGAGTGCGGGAGGTGCTCACCGTGCAGGGCTCGCTGGCCTCACGGTCGGCGCACGGCGGTACCGCGCCGGCCCGGGTCCGCGAGCAACTGGCGACCTTGCGCGGTGCGCTGGCCGAACAGCGTGGGTGGTCCCGCCCAGCCGCGGCCCGCTCATCGCGTTGACGGTTACCCTGCGGACGTGATCGATCGGAGCCGGTTATCGCAGCCGGCGCTGCAGGTTGCACCGCTGTTGCTGGGAGCCGTCTTGGCTTCGGTCGTCCACGGTGCCGAAGTAGTCGTCCGGATCACCGAGGTGGAGGCCTACGAGGGCTCCGCCGATCCGGCCTCACACGCGTTCCGCGGCCGGACCGAACGCAATGAGGTGATGTTCGGCGACGCAGGCCACCTGTACTGCTACTTCGTCTACGGAATGCATTGGTGTGCCAACATCACTTGCGCCGAGAGTGGTACGGCGTCGGCGGTACTGCTGCGCGCGGCCGAGATCGTCACAGGGGAGTCGGTGGCCCGCTCCCGGACGCCGAGGTCGTCCCACGGTTCCCAGCCCAAGGCGGCGTTGCTGGCCAGTGGTCCGGCCCGGCTCGCCCGAGTACTCGGATTGACCGGTTCGGCCACCGGCACCGACCTGTTGTGTGACTCAGCACCCGTCCGGTTGCTCGCCCTCGGTGGTGCCGATGATCATTCGACCGGTCCCAGGGTTGGCGTAGCCGCTGCCGCCGACTACCCGTGGCGGTTCTGGTTGACCGGCGAACCCTCGGTCTCGGCCTACCGTGCCGGCGGCCGCCGGAGACGGGATCCGGTAGGCGCCCGAAAAGCGGGCGGCGGCAACCGGCAGACTTGACCCTTGTGAGTGAGACCCCCGCCCAGCCCAGGTCATTGATCGAAAGCCTGCCGGCCTCCCTGCGAGACGCCTACGAGGTGCTCGCCGCCGGAGCGGCCGACATCCTGCCCAGGGATGGCCTGGCCGAGCGGCTGCTTGCTGCGCACCGCGAAGACCGGCCGCTGCGGGTGAAGCTCGGCATCGACCCCAGTGGGACGGACCTGACCCTCGGCCACGCGGTGGTCTTGCGCAAGCTGCGCCAATTCCAGGACTTCGGCCACCTGGCGATCCTGGTCGTCGGTGGCTTCACCGGTCAGGTCGGTGACCCGTCCGGCAAGACGGCCACCCGGTCGGCCCAGAGTGCTGAGCAGGTCGCGGCCAACGCGCAGGGATACCTCGATCAGGTGATGCAGATCCTGGACCCCGATTCGGCGGAGGTGCTCAACAACGCCGACTGGCTGGGATCGATGAGTCTCGCTGAGATGCTGGACTACACCCGGCTGGTCACGGTCGCCCAGTTACTGGAGCGCGACGACTTCTCTCGGCGGTTCGTGAGCAAGAGTCCGATCAGCCTGTCGGAGTTCTTCTACCCGCTGCTCCAGGCCATCGACTCGGTGGAAGTCCGCGCCGACATCGAGCTGGGTGGTACCGATCAGACCTTCAACAACCTCCTCGGCCGGGAATTGCAACGAAGTCGCGGCCAGGCGCCGCAGGCCGTGCTCACGGTCCCACTGCTGGTCGGTACGGACGGCGTGGAGAAGATGGGTAAATCGCTCGGCAATTACGTGGCCATCTCCGAACCCGCCGCCGAGCAGTTCGGCAAGCTGATGTCCATTCCGGACACCGTCGTCGAGCAGTACGCCCTGCTGGCCGCGGCTCTACATCCGCAGCAGGTGAAGGAGCTGGCCGCGGAGGTCGCCGCTGGCGGCCCCACGGCCAATCGCGCCAAGCGACGCCTCGCCCGCGAGATTGTGAGCCTGTACCACGGTGCGAAGGCCGCGGCGGAGGCCGAGGAGCAGTTCAATGCGGTGTTCCAGCGTGGCGAATTAGATGTGCAGGCGGCGGAATTCGCCTGGGATCTCTCCGGCTCGGTTCACCTGCCGGCACTGCTGGCCGCGGCGGGCCTGGCGGAAAGCAGCTCGGCGGCCCGCCGGTTCATCGACGCCGGTGCGGTCAGGATCGATGGCGTCGCGCAACCCGCTAAGTCCTATGACTTGGATGGAGCCGCTCTCGAGGGCCGGCTTGTCTCGGTGGGTAAGCGCAAGGTGGCACGGTTGACCAACGGCGGGTCCTGAACACCGCTCGTATGCGAGCGCGTCAGGCCGAAGAAACGGGGCTTATGGCGCTCCGGTACCCCCGATTTGTAATGCCCGCAACGCTACGTTAATGTTTGTTCTGCACCGCGGTTTGGGCCTGGGTTTGGGGTTCGGGTGGTGTCCATCGAGACAGAAAAGCGGCTTCATGCCGGTACTGATTGGTGGTTCGGGTCGGGTGTGGTTGTGGTTTGAC
>JAVEEN010000222.1 GCA_030840445.1 Pseudonocardiales bacterium | reverse complement strand
CCATGCCGACGGTCACCTCCTCTGGTACCGCTGAACTACTTCCTGAACAAAGCGCGACCGGCAGTGCGGTCGTCAACGTGTCGGTCCAGATCGGCCTGGTCATCGGTATCAGCATTCTGGTGGCCGTTCTTGGCACCGCGTCCGTAGCGGCCGGGTTGCATGTGTTCAGAGCTGCCTGGTGGAGCGCGGCTGGCATCGCACTCGGGGCCTCGATCGCTGCACTGAGGGTCACTCCGAAGCGGACCCGTCCAGTGACGGTCAGCTCCTAGCGACAAGTCAGGGTTCTGAGTTAGTTACCCCATTTTACGAAATGAGCAGCCATGACCGACACCACCAGCCCCGCGCTGCAGACCGGGCTGGCCTATTACCAGGCCTGGACCAGCCATGACGTTGACAAGGCCAAGAATTACATCGCCGACGACATCGTCTGCGACACCCCGGCCGCGCGCCTGAAAGGCGTCGAGGGCTTCCTGGGCCCGTTCGTGCAGATCCTCACCGGCGCGCAGATGATCGCCGCGTTTGGTGACGACCAGACCGCGCTGCTCATGTACGACACCCAGACCGTGCCGGTGAAAAACGCTCCCGGCGCCGAGTGCGTGACTTTCAGGGGCGGCGAGATCACCTACAGTCGGCTCCTCTTCGACCAGGCCCCGTTCGACGCCGCCCGGAACGCCGCGAGCTGACAGCAGCGGCATTCATCAGTGCCTAGTCACCAATTCCAGACGAGGGACCAGATGACGAAGACCAATGGCGGATCTCGCGAGCGAGTTGCCAGGATCGCCGAGTAGGAGGCCGAGCAGATCACGCGTGCTAACTCGACGGGCCGCCAGCCGGTGGTGTTGGTTCACGGGCCATGGCTGCTGCCGAGCAGTTGGGATCGCTGGGCGAAGCTGTTCGAGGAGGCCGGTTATACGGCCCTTACGCCCGGGTGGCCGGATGACCCCGAGACGGTCGAGGAGGCCAAGCGACATCCCGAGGTGTTCGCGGGCAAGACGATCGGTGAGATCGCGGCTCATTACCACGGGATCATCGGTGACCTCGACAAGAAGCAAGCGATCCTCGGACAATCGTTCGGTGGCCTGCTCGCGCAGATACTCGCCGGGCGGGGCTCGCGAGCGCAACTGTGGCGATCGGCCCGGCACCCTTCCGGAGTGTCCTGCCGCTCCCGATCCCGGCGCTGAAGTCCGCGCGTCCGGTCCTCGGCAACCAGGCAAACCGCAACCGCGCGGTTCCGCTGACCTATGAGCAGTTTCGCTACGGGTTCGCAAACGCGGTCAGCGAGGACGAGGCGAAGGAACTCGACCACAGCTTCTCGGTTCCCGGCTCGGGCGCCCCGCTCGTTCAAGCGGCGGCGGCCAACCTCAATCCTTGGACCGAGGCAAAGGTGAACCGCGAGAACCCCCGACCCGGGGGCCGCTGCTGATCATCTCGGGAGAGAAGGACCACGTATCCTCGCGGGCGATCGCACATGCCTCGTATAAGAAACAGCAGCGCAACCAGGGCGTGACGGAGATCGTGGATGTGCCAAATCGCGGGCACGCGCTCGTAGTCGACAGCGGCTGGCGAGAAGTGGCCGAAGCCGCGCTTGCCTTCGTGCAGCGCTTCGGGTCACCCGACGGAACTACCCACGCCGACAGCCACGCCGCGGCGCATCGGCATAACCGTTGACAGACCGCCAGGGCGCACTGATTGATCCGCGGCGCCCGCCCCAGCGTCGGATTCACGGTTATCGGCAACGTGGCCAACACCGGCAGCCGCGTCGAGCAGGTTGTACTCGTCGGCCTGCTAGTCCTCGTCCAGGGCCTTCGGCTCGTCGTGACGGTTCGCCGCCCGTGGGCTACATCGGTGCAGCGGCCTCGGGGGGCGCCAGGCTACCTGGCGTCGACTGCTTTCCGATCCTTGACCGCCGCATCGAACAACGCGGCAGCGGCCGCGCTAGCGGTCGTTGCCGCTGACGGGTCCCGGTCCATTCGGGCCGAAACTCCCCCGCCGTCGTAGAGCAGGTGCAGCTGCCGCGCGAGGCCTTCGTGGTCGGCGACGCCTGCCTCCCGGGCTAGCTCGGTGAACAGCGACCGCACCCACTGCCGGTAGCGGTCGGTGGCGCACTCGACTGGGCTGCCGTGCTGCGCTTCGGCACTGGCCGTCAGGTGTGCGCAGCCGTTGAAGTCGGGCTGGGTGAACAGCTGGCCTTGCGCGTCGAAGACGCCCAGAAGGCGCTCACGGGGGGTGCGGAATCGGGTCAGGGGTGAGGCGGCGGAGACGCGGGCGATGCGCTGACGGCTTGACCAGCCCCGGTAACTAAGACACTGAGGACCTCGAGGTCTCGCTGTTCGTCCATGTCGTGTCCTTTCGGCTGAGTACCTCCAACCGTGGACGGCGACAGGCCGCCTGGGTATTCGCTGCATGACTGCACATTGCGGATGCCTGTTGCGCGGTGAGCAGGGCAATACTGCCCGTTCCATCTTCCGGGAAGGACCGCATGACTCCGGTACGGCAGAAGTGCAGTCACCATGCGGATACCCCCCTACCCGTCCGGCGGGGAGCTTGGCTCTATGACTCAGTTCACGCATAACAAGGCCCCCACCCAGTACGTTGAGGACGGTGGCGGAATTCGCTTCGCCTACCGCCGTTTCGGGCAGCCCGAACGTCCTCCGCTGGTGTT
>JAVEEN010000163.1 GCA_030840445.1 Pseudonocardiales bacterium | reverse complement strand
TCAGCTGGCAGCCACTCGCGCATATCCGCAGCCATCAAGAACCGCTGATCCCGGCCCACCGGTCGAAATCCATAAACCACCACCAGATTCTCCCGCCAGGCCACGACCCGCCACCGGCAGACACACCGATTACGCAACCGGCTCACCGGTGCGACCATTCCGAAGTCGATCAGTGCCAGGCGGTGATCCGGGGTGAGCAGCAGATTCCCCCACCAGGGACCGCCTGCACTCGCAA
Organism: Pseudonocardiales bacterium; assembly: GCA_030840445.1. Classification (GTDB taxonomy): domain Bacteria; phylum Actinomycetota; class Actinomycetes; order Mycobacteriales; family Jatrophihabitantaceae; genus Jatrophihabitans_A. The sequence goes on along the minus strand of JAVEEN010000163.1, from coordinate 16,818 downwards.
TGAAACACCCAATTCCCGGCTCACGATCTGCTCCATACCCGCCACCAGGTCCGAGCGACCGTAACGGACCAGCAGCCGAGCAAGATCGACATAACGAGAGGCGTACTGAGGACGCAACGGAAATCTCATGCTCGGTATCCTGCCCTGCCGGATTCTGCCCTGCCGGCAGGCGCCCCCGAAGCTATCGGGCTACAAGGCCCCGAGTCGCTTGATCCGAAACCGGATGCTCGTTCCGGGCATTGCCTGGCCGCAGCGCCAGATATCGGGTGCCGGCACGACACCGATCACCGGGTAGCCCCCCGTGGTCGGATGATCACTGAGGAACACGACGGGTTGTCCGTTCGCGGGCACCTGCACAGATCCGAGCGCGACCCCTTCGCTCAGTAGTTCGTCGGTTATTCGCCGGGCGAGCGGAACACCCTTCAGTCGCAAGGCAATCCGGTTGCTCTCGGTCGTGACCTGCCATTGAGTGTGGGCGAAGATCTCGATGGCCTCGCTCGTGATCCAGTCGTCTCTCGGCCCTAGATAGCAATCGAGCAACAACTCCGGCTCCGGCAGCCGATATGGCGCGAAGTCCAGCGCCGCTGACGGCCCGGTCGGCTGACCGATGCGCAGCGTGGTCCCTTCGGAAACGATCGGAGGTCCGAGACCCGAAAGGAGATCCGTCGCCCGGCTGCCCATCACGGGCATGGTGTCGATACCGCCCGCGACCGCGAGGTAGCTCCGTACCCCACGGCGTGCGCGGCCGATGTCGACCAGCTGACCGGCGCGAACCCGCTGCGGCACCCCCCAGCTCGCCGGCCGGCCATCAATCAGCACCGGCGCCTCAGCACCCGTCACCGCTATGTGTCGAGATTGGTCGAAGCGCACCGCCACTCCATCGACGGTCGTTTCGAGAGCAGCAGCCTGCTCAAAGTTTCCCACGAGGCGGTTGGCGAGTGTCAGCGACGACTGATCCACAGCCCCGCTGCGGGGCACGGCAAGGTGGGCGAAACCGGGGCGGCCGAGGTCCTGGACCGTGGTCAGAGAGCCACTCCGGACGACGTGCAATTGGCTGTTCGTCATGGCAGCGGAACGAATCGGACGCGATCACCGGGCAGCAGGTAGGCGGTGGGGTCAGCGTTCTCGTCCCACAGCGGCACATCGGTGTGACCGATGAGTTGCCAACCTCCGGGCGAAGCTCGGGGATAGACACCAGTGAAAAAGCCCGCCAGCGCGACCGACCCGGCGGGAACCTGAGGTCGCGGGCTCGATCTGCGCGGCACCGTCAGGTCCTCAGGAATTCCGGAGAGGTAGGCGAACCCAGGCGCAAAACCGTGAAAGGCCACTACGTGAACCAGGCCGGCGTGGAGTTCGATGACGTCGGCCATCCGCATCTTCCAGGTCTCGGCCACCTCCTCAAGATCGGGGCCGTCGTAGCGGGTTGGCACCTCGATGTTCCGGGTTGCCGTCGCAGTGTGGGCCTCCGGTCGCCACGCGCGCAGCGCACGAGCCAGTGCGACCGGCTCATCGACGCCATCGAAGAGAATCGTCCGGGCAGCCGGTACAAACTCCATCTCGGGCGACAGCGAACCCATTGCGCGCTGGTGGCACGCTTCGCCGTAGTAGTCGCGCACGAGCTGTGCGGTCTCGAATTGGACGAGAAGAGCTCGAGGTCCTGCGGGACGCAGAGTGAACGGTTGTGTCATGGGTCGCGGACTACGTGCCCTGCGACGGCGGTGCGGCCTGCTCGGCCCGGAACGCAGAGAGCAGCTCGCGCTGGGCATCTTCGAGGTAAGCACGCAGTTCCTGAACGGCTTGATCGAGCTTCTTGCGCCGCAACAGGGTGACCATCTTGCGATTACGCACCAGGTACGGCTCGTGGAACTCTTGCGATCCGTGCATCACGTGGAAGGCGAGCCGTAGTTCGGCCAATAGCCGTCGCATGAGTTCGTCCAGGCGAGGGCTCTGAGCAAGGGCAACGATTTCCTGATGGAACTGCAGATCCAGCGTCGCGACCTCGTCCCATCGCCCATCGGCCCCTGCCGCCTCCGCCTGCTCCACAGCAGCGATCACCGGCCCGAGCTCCAGCGGGCCTGCGCGGCCCGCAATCTCCAGCGCGGACGATTCGATGATCTGCCGCAGCTGATAGAGGTCAACGACGTCCTCGGCCGTAAGGACGCGGACAAATACCCCGCGATTCAACTCGTGGGCAACCAGGTTCTCGTGACCCAGCAGCCGGAAGGACTCGCGCAACGTGTTTCGCGAGACGCCGAGAGCCTCGCCGATACTCTCTTCGGACAGCCGCGTGCCGGGCGGAAAGAGACCGGCCGCGATCTGCTCCCGCAAGATCTCGGTGACACGCTCGGCAGTTCCCAGGCGAGCGAGTCGTGGACGCTCGTTCGCCAGAACGGTCGTTACTGCGCGCATGCTGGTCATGGGCTATCTCTCTGTCGGCGGCACTCCGTCCTGGTGCGTGACGATCCTAGCCACATACCCCCAAGTTGCCTTCTTGGAGAATTGTTCAACAAAAGGATACAGTCGCGCAAGCCACAGAGAAGGAGCGTCCACCGTGGATTTCGCTGCAGACAGCGTTCGGCAACAGACGGTTCTGGTCACGGGCTTCGGTCCGTTCGGCAGGCACACCCGCAATCCGAGCGCCGACCTCGCCCTCGCACTGGACGGCTCGGTTGTCGCCGGGGCCAGTGTTGTCGCCCGGATATTCGAGACCTCGACCGAGACCGTCGCCGCCAATCTGGCTCAAGCTCTGGATGAGCTGACGCCCAGCCTGCTCATCTGCCTCGGGCTCGCTCCTGGTCGACCGGCGTTGTCTCTGGAGCGGGTGGCGGTGAACGTCCGAGACTTCCCGCTACCCGATCATTCCGGCGCGGTCGTGGTGGACGAGCCGGTACTCAGCGACGGCCCAGCCGCAATCTTCAGCGGCCTGCCGGTAAAGGCCATCCTGCAAGAATGGCAACGGGAGTCTGTCCCCGGACATGTGTCGAACACGGCGGGGACGTACCTGTGCAACCAGCTCTTCTACCTGGCCTGCGCGCAAGGCCTCGACCGCAACATCCCGGCCGGATTCGTCCACATCCCAGATACTCCCGAGTCCGCGGCCGCCTCGCTGGGTGCGGGCGCCGAACCCGGGCCGACCATGGGTATCCAGACGATGGTCACAGCGCTGAAGTCGGCAATCGCCACCTGCCTGCAGGACGACGGCGCGAAGGTTGTCCTCGGCGCAGGCACGATGGCATGACCGGCGCGGGCACGATCGATCTCAACTGTGACCTGGGCGAGGGGTACGGCCCCTGGCGAATGGGCGAGGACGATGCCTTGCTCGACATCGTCACAAGTGCGAACATCGCCTGCGGCTTTCACGCCGGCGATCCGGCAATCATGCGACGCACCGTCACATCAGCCGCTGAGCGCGCAATCTCGATCGGGGCACATGTTTCCTACCCTGATCTGCAGGGTTTCGGCCGCCGACACGTAGAGCGCTCGGTCGAAGAGCTTTCCGCCGATGTTCTCTACCAACTCGGCGCCCTCGATGCTCTCGCCATCGCTGCGGGCTCGCGGGTCGCCTACGTGAAACCGCACGGCGCCCTCTACAACGAGATGGCCGTTGACCCCGAACTCGCCCGCACCGTTGTGAGGGCCGTGCTTTCCTACCGCGACGACCTGCCGTTGCTCTGCATGCCGGGCTCCGCGGCCGAAGATGTGGCCAGAGCCACCGGCTTGCCCTTCTACAGCGAGGGATTCGCCGATCGAGCCTATGACGGGCAAGGCCGGCTGGTATCACGCAAGCTGCCGGGCGCCGTTCTCACCGATCCAGCCGAAGTATCGAGCCGTGCGGTAGGGATGGCAGCCGGAGGTACGGTCCGCACGACGGACGGGGCGGAACTCTCGCTGCACATCGACACCCTGTGCGTGCACGGTGACACGCCCGGATCTGTTGTGCTGGCGCGCGCGGTTCGGAGCTCGCTCGAACAGGCCGGACTTCAGGTGAGATCCTTCATCAACGGGTGACAGAGTCCGTAGCTGGGCCGGGCAGGGCTTGGTGCACTCGAGCGTAGCGGCACTTTAGCTCGCTGTCCGAGCGCTTTTCGCCTGCGCCGAGCGTCCCTTTCGTCGCAATCCATCGGCCCCCGATACATGAACGTAACGATTGAAGTCTTGTGGAATCGTTGAACGATCGACTAGCGTTCCAGCAAGATATCACCTGCGAGATCTCGCATGTCAACAATCAGAAGGAGCCTTCGGGTGCTCAGACTCCGAACCCTGCCGTTAGTCGCGGCCGCTACCGCTGCCCTCGTGGTCGCAACTGCATGCACCGGCCAGCACGCCAAATCGGGCCCGGTCGGCACACCGAGCGAGGGCGGCACCGCCACGTTCGCGGAAAGCGCGGGCAGCAAGCCCGACTACATCTTCCCGATGATGACTCCGATTCATCAGAGCATCGCGAATATCGAGCAATTCAACCGGCTCTCCTACCGCTCGCTGTACTGGATCGGCAAGGACGACCAGCCCGTCATAGACCCGGCGCTCAGCCTGGCCAAGGATGCTGTGTACAGCAAGGGCGACACCTCGGTCTCGGTGACGCTGAATGACTACAAATGGTCCGATGGAAAACCGGTCACCACCCGCGACGTCGAGTTCTGGATAAACCTGTTCCGGGCAAACAAGTCCGTCGCCGCGGGCTATATCCCCGGCGAGTTCCCGGACAACATCAAGAAGTTCACGGCGGTCAACGACAAGACGTTCACGCTGGACCTCACCGGGGCCTACAGCCCACAGTGGTTCAACTACAACGAGCTGGCACAGATCGCGCCGATTCCCCAGCACGTTTGGGACAAGACCTCGGCCACGAGCGCGGTCGGAAACTTCGACCGCACTGACGCGACCGCCAAGCAGGTCTACAAATTCCTCGACAGCCAGGCCACCAATACCAGCACCTACGGTAAGAATCCACTCTGGCAGACCGTTGACGGGCCATGGATCCTGTCGGAGTACCGCGCTGACGGGTACTCGGTCTTCACTCCCAACAAGGCCTACTCCGGACCCAACAAGCCGCATCTGGACAAGTTCATCGAGCAGCCCTTCACCTCCGAATCGACCGAGCTGAACGTGATCCGCTCGGGCAAGACGATCGACTACGGCTACCTGCCAGTCCAAGAGGTCTCTCAGCAGAACACCTTGAAGAACAGCGGATACGCGATCGCTCCCTGGAAGTCCTGGGGTACCAACTTCACCGTGCTGAACTTCAACCAGCCGACGGCCGGACCCCTGATCAAGCAGCTCTACATTCGGCAGGCGATGCAGTCGCTGGTCAACCAGCAGGCCTACGTCAATGGACCCCTGCGCGGCACCGGCTCGGTGAACCCCGGACCGATCGAAATCAGCAACTTCGTCACGAGCTATGACGCGAACATGACGTTGCCGTACAACCCGCAGAAGGCAACCTCGCTGCTCACCGCACACGGGTGGACGGTGACTCCTAACGGCACGACGACGTGCGCGAGCCCGGGCACCGGTGCCACTCAGTGTGGCGCGGGCATCGCGGCCGGTACCAAACTCCAGTTCAACCTCGAGTACAGCTCGGGGGTGGTCACGCTGGATCAGGAGATGCAGGCCATGAAGTCGGACTTCTCGGCGGCAGGCATCTCGCTCAGTCTGAACCAGGCACCGTTCAACACCGTGCTGGCCGATGCTGCGCCCTGCAAGCCGGGTGCGAGCAAGTGCACTTGGCAGATCATCAACTGGGGCGGCGGCTGGATCTACGGCATCAACCCGTACCCGTCCGGCGACCAGCTCTTCCAGAGCGGCGCGGGATCGAACTACGGCGGATTCAGTAACCCGAAGTCTGATGCCCTGATCTCCGCAGCTGTGCACAAGGCCGACCCAGCCGCGTTGCCGGCCGTCGCGAACGACTTGGCCAACCAGGTCCCGGTGCTGTGGATGCCCTCGGAGCTGTACCGGATCTCCGCGATCTCCAACAGGCTCTCGGGGGTAAACACCAAGCAGAGTCCGATTCTGTCACTGACGCCTGAAGACTGGCAGATCACTAAGTGACCTTGAGTTCGGAGTTCGGAAAGGCGGTCCGGTCCGTGGCGCAGCGCGTTGCCACGGACCGGGCAACCGGCGTGGGAGAGCCATGATCGCGTTCTTGGTTCGCCGGTTGTTGCAGGCCGTCGCGGTGTTGTTCATCGTCACGATCATGGTGTTCATCCTGATTCACCGCCTACCCGGCGGTCCGGCTCGCGCGGAGCTCGGTGTGCAGGCGACCCCGACCGCAATCGCTTCGTTCAACCAGCAACACGGATTCGACAAGAGCCTGTGGACCCAGTACTGGACCTGGCTCTCTGAACTCATGCGCGGCGACCTCGGCTACTCCTTCAAGGAAAACTCCACGGTGAGCGCCCTGCTCCTCGACCGGCTGCCGAAAACCGCGCTGCTGGCGGGCGTTTCGGTCCTCGTCGCCGTATTGCTTGCCATTCCGCTGGGCGTGGTGCAGGCACTGCGCCGCAACACGATGGTCGACTACGTCTTCACCGCGGTGACCTTCGTGTTGTACTCGACCCCCTCGTTCTGGCTGTCACTCATTCTGGTTCTGGTGTTCTCGGTCAACCTGGGCTGGGTGCCCGCTCAAGCACCGCAGGGCTCCATCGGCGCGGTCCTGTCACAACCTTCCGGACTCGTGCTGCCGGTCGCGACGATCGCGCTGATTTCGGTAGCGCTGTACAGCAGGTATATGCGTTCGTCGACGATCGACAATCTCACTCAGGACTACGTGCGCACAGCGCGAGCCAAGGGTGCCGCCACCTCGCGGATCCTGTTCGGGCACGTGCTGCGCAACGCGATCTCGCCGGTGCTCACACTGCTCGGGCTGTCCCTGCCCTTCATCCTGTCGGGAACGCTGATCACGGAGCGGGTCTTCAACTACCCCGGAATGGGCTTGCTGTTCTACAACGCGGCGGTGACCCAGGACTACCCGGTGTTGCTCGCGGTCACTCTCATCGTCGCAGTGGCCACCGTGGCGGGATCCGTCTTCGCAGACATCTGTTACGCCCTGCTCGATCCGCGAGTCCGCTATGCGCATGCCTGAGAGGGGAAACCGGTCATGAGTATCGACCTACCGGATGTCGCCGATACCACCGGTCAGGCGGCGGCCCTAGACACGCAAGCAGCGGTCGAGCCGAAGCAGCCTTCGATGGTCCTTCGCCGGTTCCTGGAGAACAGGCTCGCGATCCTGGGCCTGCTGCTCTTCCTCGCGATGACCGTGTTCTGCTTTCTCGGCCCGCTCGTCTATCACACCGACCAGATCCACACCAGGCTCTCCGAGCAGACGCTACCGCCAGGTCCCGGTCATCCACTCGGCACCGACCAGGTCGGCTACGACGAGCTCGGACGGCTGATGGTGGGCGGCCAGACCTCAATCGAGATCGCCCTGGGCGCCGCGCTGGTCGCGGTGGTCCTGGGCGTGGTTTGGGGTACCGTGGCCGGCTACTTCGGCGGCATCATCGATTCATTCATGATGCGGATCGTGGACAGTGTGATGTCCATACCCGCGCTCTTCCTGCTGATGTTCCTCGCCACCATGTTCCGGCCGAGCGTGCTGATGCTCATTCTCGTGCTCGGGCTACTCGCCTGGCTGGCGCCCGCGCGCCTGGTCCGCGGCGAGACGCTGTCGCTGCGGTCCCGGGAGTACGTGCAGGCGGTCCGGGTGATGGGCGGCCGCGCGCCCCGGATCATCCTCCGGCATCTGGTTCCGAACGTGCTCGGTACGATCGTGGTCAACGCGACGTTCCAGGTCGCCGACGCGATCCTGGCGATCGCGGCAATCTCCTTCCTCGGCCTGGGCATTCCTCCACCGGCCGCCAACTGGGGCGGCATGCTCAGCGATGGCTTGAATTACACCTACTCCGGATTCTGGTGGCTCATCTACCCGTCCGGCATCGCGATCATCATCACCGTGCTGTCCTTCAACCTCATCGGCGACGGCCTGCGCGATGCCGTGGGCCTGCGCGCACACCGGCGACTCTGAAAGGGGCTGGATACATCATCGTGGCCGCCATGCTGGAGATCTCTGATCTCGTGGTCGACATCCGCTCCGGACGCTCCACAGTGCGTGCCGTCGACGGCATCTCCCTCACGCTCGACCCCGGACGCACGCTGGGCCTGGTCGGTGAATCCGGTTGTGGCAAGTCGACCACTGGCCTCGCCGTCCTGGGTCTGCTGCCTGCCGGCGGCAAGGTGACCCGAGGTAGCATTCGCATCGGCGGCAACGAAATCGTGGGACTTCGCGAAGCCGAGGCGCGCGCCATCCGCGGCCGAACGGTCGGCGTCGTCTTCCAGGATCCGATGACGGCGTTGAATCCGACCCAACGGATCGGTGCCCAGGTTGCCGAACCCTTGTTGATCCATGGCATGGCCAACCGCTCTGCGGCGATGAAGCAGGCGATCGACCTGCTGGGCGAGGTGGGTCTGTCGCGGCCCGCCGCCCAGGCCGAGCGATTCCCGCATGAGCTGTCCGGCGGTATGCGACAGCGAGTCATGATCGCCCTTGCGTTGATCTGCGGGCCGAAACTCCTGGTCGCGGACGAACCGACCACCGCGCTGGACGTGACCACCCAAGATCAGATCTTGACGCTGTTTGACTCGCTGCAGCAATCACGGGACATGTCAATCCTGCTGATCACGCACGACATGGGAGTGGTTGCCGGCCATACCGACGAGGTCGCCGTGATGTACGCGGGCCGGTTGGCCGAACTCGCTGCCACCCACCGGCTCTTCGGCGGTTACCGGCACCGCTACACCGAGGCGCTGCTCGAGTCGATCCCCACCTTGGACACGCCGCGCGGCCAGCGGCTGGCCACCATCGCCGGGCTGCCGCCGAATCTCGGCGGTCAGCTGGCACCGTGTCGGTTCGCGCCACGATGTGCCCATGCCGAGCAGGTTTGTTTCGACATGGAACCGCAGTGGTCTGAGCAGGACGAACACGGTTACGCCTGTCACCTACCTCGGCGTACCGATGCCGATCTGATGACCGAGAGCGCGGGAGCACCATCGTGAGCGAAGACCGTCCACTTGTGCAGGTCGATCACGTGGTCAAGGAGTACGGGTCCAGCGGCTGGAGTCTTCGCAACCGGGGCGAGGTTGTGCACGCCGTCTCGGATGTATCGCTCTCCCTGCAACGGGGGAAGACGGTCGGCCTCGTCGGCGAGTCAGGCTGCGGCAAGTCCACTCTGGGCCGGCTTGTCGTCGGCTTGGAGGACCCGACCAGCGGCACGGTGAGTTTCGACGGCGTCGATGTGCGCAAGGGCTCGCGCGAGCAGCGGCGCCGGGCACGACGTGAACTGCAGCTGATGTTCCAGGATCCGTATGCGTCGCTCGATCCCAGGATGAAGGTCGGTTCCATCGTGGCCGAGCCGCTGGTCGTGCAGCATCAGGTCTCACGCAGCCAGCGTCGCGAGCGGGCTGCGGCTCTGCTCGGCGAGGTCGGGCTGCCCGCCTCGTCGATGACGCGCTACCCCTATGAGTTCTCCGGCGGTCAGCGTCAGCGAATCGGTCTGGCGCGTGCCTTGGCCCTGAACCCGCAGGTGATCGTTGCCGACGAACCGGTGTCCGCGCTGGACGTGTCCGTCCGTTCCCAGATCTTGAATCTGATGCTGGACCTTCAGCTGAAGCATTCACTGACCTATTTGATCATCTCGCACGACCTGACGACTCTTCGCTACATCGCCGACGAGGTAGGCGTGCTCTACCTCGGCAAGCTTGTCGAGTGGGGACCCTCGGACAGCTTGTTTCGGGCGACTGTTCACCCGTATACCAAAGCTCTCATCGACACCATCCCGGTAGCCAAGCCGGCACCGGAGAGGGTGCGCCGGGCGATCGCCGTCCAGGGCGAGATGCCCTCGGCGCTCGCTCCGCCGTCCGGTTGTCGGTTCCGCACTCGTTGCCCCCGCGCCGAAAAGGTGTGCAGCGAGATCGAGCCCGAGCTCCGGGCATTCGGGGGCGGCCACGTGGCGGCCTGTCATTTCCCACTGCGCGAACCGGTCGCCCTCGCGGCTCCGGCGCTGCGCCCCGGAGTCGACTCCGCAGCCGAGAGAACCTCCGATCCGAAGTCCGATAAAGCGGGGAACACGACGTCATGAGTCTGTATCAACCTGCCGAGCTGATGAGTATTTCGCTCGACTGCATCAACCGAGAATTCCCCTATGCCCTGGAGCATGCCTTCGATGCACCGACCGAAATCAGCCGTCCCTCGGAGTTGCATCCGGCGTTCTTCGGCTGCTTCGACTGGCACTCTGCCGTGCACAATCACTGGCTCCTCGTCCGGTTACAGCGTGAGTTCCCGGAGCTGGAAAATTCCGGCGCTGCTCGCGCGGTGCTGGATGCGCATTTCGAACCTGCGGTCCTGGCCGCCGAACTCAAGTACTTCGCCGGCGATGACAACGCCACCTTCTCGCGGCCCTACGGCTGGTGCTGGCTGATCCGGCTGCACGCCGAAGCCGCCGGGTCACCCGGCCCGCAGGCTGCCCGTTGGACCGCAGCGCTTCAACCGTTGCGCGACGAGCTGGCCTGGCGTCTTGGCCGTTACTTCAGCACCATCCTGCAATTCCCCGTCCGAACCGGTCTGCACAGCAACTCGGCGTTCGCCCTGACGCTCGCCCTCGACGCGGCCAGGGCGACGGATGACCAGGAGCTGGAACGCGAACTCCTCAGCAGCGCGCGGCGAATGTATCTCGACGACCGGGACTACCCGTCGATCCTGGAACCCAGCGGCGGTGACTTCCTCTCGCCAGGTCTTACCGAGGCCGGGCTGATGTCCTCGGTGCTCGGCGCGGAAGAATTCTCAGCGTGGCTCGACCTGTTCATGCCGTCTTTCGCCGACCCGGCCGGTTTCGACCTGCTCAGCCCGCCTGTCTACCTAGCCAATGCCTCCGATCCGGGCACCGTGCACCTCAACGGCCTGCTCCTGACCAAGACGTGGTCCCTCAGCCGGATCGTGTCGGCGCTGGGAGTCGATGACCCGCGGCGGGAGGTGCTCGTGCGGTCTGCCTTGAGCCACCTCGCGGCAGCGCAGACCGCGCTGGATGACCGGAACTATCACGCCACCCACTGGATTCCGACGTTCACCGTTCTTGCCTACGATGCCGCGCGTGATGCTGGTATCGCCACCGTCTGAGATCCCTCGACAGAACCTGGGAGAACTACCATGGCAAACTTCACCGGCACCGCGGACAACCATCGCGTCGCGGTCGCGCTGACCTTCGACTTCGATGCTGAGTCATTATGGCTCGGCGCGATGGGCACTGACTCTCCCTCGGCGCTGTCCCGTGGAACCTATGCCGCGACCGAAGGCGTACCCCGCATTCTTCGGATGCTCGAACGCTACGAACTGCCTGCCACGTTCTTTGTACCGGGCGACACCGCTGAGCGGCATCCGGACGTGACGCGTCGAATCGCCGACGGCGGCTACGAAATCGGTCACCACGGCTACCTGCACGAGCCACCGACCACGCTGACCGAGGCGGAGGAGCGGGTCATGGTCGAGCGCGGTCTCGAAGCTTTGCTCAAGGTCACCGGGCGGGTCCCGACCGGCTACCGTTCGCCGTCGTGGGAGTTGTCCAAGTCGACGTACCGGCTGCTCTCGGAGTACGGAATCCGCTATGACGCCAGCCAGTTGGGCGCCGACCGGCCGTACTGGGTTCGCGACGCGGGCGAGCTCACGGACATAGTCGAGGTACCGGGCGCCTGGGAACTCACCGACTCAGCGCACTTCATGTTCTCCTACTTCCCCTCCTATCGCGTCGGCCTGTCAGGTCCGTCCAAGGTGGCCGAGGTCTGGCAGGGAGACTTCGACGGAGCGTATGAGGAAAGCGGTGACATCTGCTACGTCCTGACCATGCACCCCGAGATCATCGGCCGTCTACACCGGATGCGCATGTTGCAGGGCATTCTGGACCACATCCTGGGGCACGACGGCGTGTGGTTCGCCACGATGGATGAGATCGCGATGGAGTTCCGCAGCCGGCAGGACTAGGCAGGCGAGGAGGATTTCGTTCGACGCCCTTGCTGACACAGCGGGCGTGGACTAACGTACAACAACATGGTTGTACATCAGCTCGACGAGGACGAGGTGGACCGGATCTTCGCCGCTCTCGCCGATCCGACCCGTCGCGACATCGTGGCACGCGTGTTGACACGCGAGGCGTCGGTTTCAGTCCTCGCCCAGCGCTACGCGATGTCGTTCGCCGCAGTCCAGAAGCACGTGGCGGTGCTTGAACGAGCCGGCCTCGTGAACAAGCAGCCGCACGGACGCGAGCGTCTCGTGCGAGGCGATGTTGACACCATTCGGGCCGCCACGCGGCTGCTCGACCAGTACGAGGAGATCTGGCGCGGTCGCATCGTCCGGCTCGCGGATCTCCTCGCCACACCCGGAGAAGGAGAAAGTCCATGAGCGTCGTCAGCAGCACGCAGGACCCTGAGGCCCTGACTTTCACTATCGTGGCGGAGCTCGCCGCGCCACCCACGCGGGTATGGCAGGTCTGGAGTGACCCGCGGCAGCTCGAGCGGTGGTGGGGCCCTCCGACCTGGCCCGCCACGTTCGAGGAACATGACCTGGTCGTCGGAGGAGGCTCGCGCTATTACATGACCGGTCCAGAGGGAGAGAAAGCGCGCGGCTGGTGGCGATTCCTGGCCCTGGACGAGCCACGCACGCTGGAATTCGAGGACGGGTTCTCGGACGTCTCGGGCGAGCCCAACCCGGCGATGCCGACGATCCGTGGGCTGGTCAAGCTCGAGGAGACCGCAGGGGGCACCCGCATGACGGTCACCTCCCATTTCGCCACTGTCGAGCAGATGGAACAGCTCGTCCAGATGGGCATGGTCGAAGGCATGACGCTGGCGATGGGCCAGCTCGACCAGCTGCTCGCCAGCGCCTGAGCGCCGCACCGACGCCAGGCATCAGATGCTGGATCCCTGATCGTCGCCATGCGCTGGGCGGCACGCCTCGGCCTTGCATGCCTCGCGGCCAAGGCCGTTACCGGCCGCCGCAACAGTCGATAACGTAACCCCTTACCCAATTGGTGAGTCCTGGTCGAGGAGCTGGCCGGCGAGTTGCGGTCAGCTTGTTGAAACCGAATGCCGAGACCGGTGGCCGCGTCGGCGGCGGAACAAGAGGAGCCCGGTGGGAAGCGGCAGCGCGAGCGCCGTGGTCGACACCATGATCGTCATGCTGTGATTGCGGCCCTGGGCGGCGCTCTTGATGACGGTGACCGGCCAGCTGCCTGCCGTGACGTCCTGGCCGCCGCCGGTGTGCACAAAGGTGACCGTGACGGTGTGGCGCCCGGGGGTGGCCGGTACGACGAGGTCGTAGCTGTCCTCGGTGCCGGTGGACGAGCCACCGGTGGCCTGCTCGGTCGCCGCAGTGCGCCCGTCGATCGAAACCCGTACCGAGGCCGGCTGGCCAGCGGTCAGGTTCGGGTCGGTGACGACCCCTCGGACGGTGATTTCGTCCGTGCCGCCGACGACCGAACTCACCTTTCCGCTCGGGTCTCCGTTCACGACGATCGCGGCAGCAGTCCGCGAGGTGTCCTGCGTCCCTTCGCTCACGTTGACCGCCCGCACAGTGTAGGTCTGCCGCCCGTTTGCGGCCTCGAAGGACACCTCGAAGCGGTGGTCGCTGGCCTGGGTGGATCCGGACGCGACCTCGATGTCACCTTGGTAGATCTCAATGCGGGTCGAACCCGTGGCAGCGTCGGGGTCGACCGCGGTGCCGGTGACGTGCACCGTGCTGCCGATCGCCTGTGCGCGTACCGCCGAGACGGTCGGGTTGTGCGCCGCCGGATCGTCGATCGTCCCGTTCGGCATGAGCCGTTGCGCCTCGGCCGTGACCACGGCGCTGATCGCCGACCCGTAGGTCGACGGGGCGCCGTCGGTCAGGATCGCCACGGCGTAGCGGTCTTGGTCGATGTAGCCCGTGCTGTTGAACACGGCGTTCGGCGTGTCCAGCCCGTCGTCGCCCCAGCCCTGCTTGACCGCGGCACCGGTGGTGGCCGACGGGATGCCGAAGAACTGGTCGGTGCCGTCCGCTCCGTACTTCGTGGTGTGCGCCATCGCGTTCATCAACCACGGACCGATTCCGGGATCCTTGGCGATCGCGGCATAGAGATACACCATGCCCTTCGCGGTGATCTCGGTGCTTCCCCACCAGGCAGGATTGCCCGGCGGAGCGCCGAGATCGGTGATGTGGAAGTACGACTCGGCCCACGGCAGCACGTCGGCGCCGCCGGCAAGGCCGTACAACGCGTTGGCGTCGTCGTCGTTGGACTGGGTGATCATCTCGTAGGCGGTCGTCTCCGTAGAGCCGGTCATCTGACCGGTGGCGAGTAGCCTCGCGGCGATCATGACCTTGACCACCGACTCGCTAGCGAACCACTGGGTGTCCTCCGCCGCGCCCGCGTACTGACCGGTCTGCAGATCGAGCACACCGATCCCGGTGCGGTACCCCTGCGACGTTGCCAGCGCTGCCGCGGCGGTAGCCGCAGAGGCGAGCGACGTCGGCGCCGTTGCCGAAGCCGACGGCGCCCTCAGCGTCAGGGCGCCGAACAGCGCGAGGACCACGGCGGCGCCGGGCGCGAACCAGCGCGCGACGGATAGGTGGCGGGATGAACGACGACATGCGACCACGCAGACTCTCCACGGTATTTCCGATTGTTGCTCCGATCCTGTGGCGGCAACCTGCAGGCAGCCTTCGAGACGGCTGATGATCGGCACAGGGTCCGACGCGCCGCTGGCATTACCTCTGCGACAGAGCTATTGTGGAATGCATGACCGCTCCACCGTCCGTGCCCGATCCGGATCTGGCCCTCGCCGAGGAGCTGTTCACGGCCGTCGGGCACCTGCGCCGCCAGTCGCGACGCCAGGCCGGCCGCCCATGGCCGGTCGCCACCGCCTCCGGTGCGCAGATCGAGCTCATCCGCCTCGTGCGGCGGCAGCCCGGCACGTCGGTCGCCGAGGCGGCGGCCGAACTCGGTCTCGCGGCGAACACGGTGTCCACACTCGTCGGTCAGCTCGTGACGGCCGGCGTGCTGCAGCGGACGCCGGACCCGGACGACCGCCGTGTTGCACGACTTGCACTCACAGCCACGGCCAAACGGCGCGTCGACCGATGGCGCGACCAGCGGGCCGCGGTGCTCGCCAACGCGCTCTCCGAGCTTTCTCGCGACGACCGGGAGACGCTGCGCCGGGCGGCCGGGATCATGGCGCGGCTGTCGGCGACATTGCCTGACGGTCGCGGAAGGGACCAGCATGCCTGACGCGATCACGATGAGCGGGGTGAGCTATCGCTTCGGCGAGCAGCATGCGCTCCGCGACGTCGACCTGCGCGTCGGGGAGGGAGAGTGCTTCGGACTGCTCGGCCCGAACGGCGCGGGTAAGACCACGGCGATCCGGCTGTTGAACACGCTTCTTCCGCTGCAGGACGGCGATATCCAGCTGTTCGGCCTCGACGTGCGACGGCAGGCAATGGCGGTCCGACGGCGGCTCGGCTATGTGCCCCAGCAGCTGTCCATCGAAGGCGCGCTCACCGGGCGTGAGAACGTCGCCTGGTTCGCCCGGCTCTTCGACGTCCCCCGCCGCGACCGACGCGGGCGGGTCGACGAAGTCCTCGAGATGGTCGACCTGTCCGACGCCGCCGACCGCCTGGCCGCCACGTACTCCGGGGGCATGGTCCGGCGACTCGAACTGGCGCAGGCGTTGGTGAATCGTCCGGCCCTGCTGGTCCTGGACGAACCCACCGTCGGCCTCGACCCGCGCGCCAGGGACAGCGTCTGGGGCCGGGTGCAGGACATGCAGCAGCAGTACGGCATGACCGTCCTGCTCACCACGCACTACATGGAGGAGGCCGACGAGCTCTGCGACCGGATTGCGCTGATGCACCGGGGCACCGTCCGCGCCGCCGGCACGCCGCAAGAGCTGAAGGACGGCCTTGGTGCCGGATCCAGCCTGGAGGACGTCTTCCGGCACTACACCGGCGACAGCCTCACCGACACGAAGGGAGGGCTGCGCGATGTCCGCGCCACCCGCCGCACCGCCCGCCGCCTGGGTTGACACCGCGTCGCGCGGAGCCGTCCTGCTGGCCTCCCGCATCGCGACGTTCTGCCTGGTCGAACTGCAACGGATGCGCCACGACCGCAGCGAGCTGGTCACCCGCGCTATCCAGCCGATCCTGTGGCTGGTCATCTTCGGCAAGACCTTCAGCCGGATCAAGGCAATCCCGACCGGCCAAGTGCCGTACCTCGACTACCTCGCGCCGGGGGTCATCGCCCAGTCCGCACTGTTCATCGCCATCTTCTACGGCATCCAGATCATCTGGGAACGCGACGCCGGCGTCCTTACCAAGCTGCTCGTCACCCCCACGCCCCGGGTGGCACTCGTGGCCGGCAAGGCCTTCGCCGCAGGCATCCGGGCGGTCACTCAGGCGGTCGTCGTGCTCGTCGTCGCCGCCCTGCTGGGTGTCGGTCTCACCTGGAACCCGTTGCGCCTGCTGGCCGTCGTCGTCGTCGTAGTCCTCGGCGCCGCGTTCTTCTCCTGCCTGTCGGTCACCATCGCCGGTGTAGTTCTCAAGCGGGACCGCCTCATGGGCATCGGGCAGGCCGTGACCATGCCGCTGTTCTTCGCGTCCAACGCGCTGTATCCCGTGAGCATCATGCCCGGTTGGCTACGTGTCATCAGCCACGCCAACCCGTTGACCTACGAGGTCAGCGCACTGCGCGCGCTGCTGCTCGGTCTGCCGACCAACCTGTGGCTGGACTTCGGCGTGCTCAGCGGATC
>JAVEEN010000217.1 GCA_030840445.1 Pseudonocardiales bacterium | reverse complement strand
AGGTGCAGTGCCCAGGACACGGTGACGGCACTGGTCTCAGTACCAGCGACGAAAAAAGTAACGACCTGGTCACCGACCTCGGTGTCGGTCAGGCCGCGGTCAACGCCGGTGCCCTCCGGGTCCCGGGCGGTCAACAGCGCCGACAGCAGGTCGCCGCGGTCGACCCCGTCCCGGCGGCGCTTGGCGATCAGCATGTGCAAGGCGCGGTGCACACGCGCGTTCACCTGGTGAAAGCGGCGGTTGCCGGGCGTGGGCAGGCGGGCGAGCAGCGGAGGGATGACCGTGGCCCGGTAGATCCCGGCCATGATCGTGTCGAGGTCCGCCAGGGAGACGGCCCGGGACGCGGTCAGTGCGCCGGCGAACAGCGTGGCCGACAGTGACCGCAAGGTGATCTCCTTCATCTCCCTGGGGACGTCCACCACCTGGCCCTCGCGCCACCTGCGGCACACAACCTCGGCCTGCTGGGCCATCATCGCGGCGTAGCCGGGAAGGCGGGAGCGATGGAAGGCCGGCTGGATCAACCGCCGCTGACGCCGATGCCGGCTGTGCGGGCACGTCGCCAGGCCGTCCCCCAACACCGCCCGGCCGTCATGCTCGAACAGACCGCCTACCTTGTCGAAAGTGCGGTCGTCCACCAGCACCCGGCAGACCAGCTCCGGATGGCACACCACGACCGCGCGTAGCCGCCCGAACCGGATCTGGACTAGGTCTCCGCATGCCGACAGGGAGGCAAAGAACTCCATCGGATCGCGCATCAGCGCCCAGGTGTGCCCCAACACTGGCAAGCCCCCCGGCGCTTCGGGGAAGTCACACCCGCGGATCACGTTCCTGTCTCCTATCTGTGGACTCTTTCGACATGCGCCGTTCGCATGAGCCCCCGCCACCAGGCGCGGGTGTCAGGGCAGGCGCGCGGTGATGAGCGCATAGTGCACCTCCGGATGAAGGCCTATGATCTCGTTCAGCTCCACGTACCGCCGGAACTGTCCGCGCATCTCCTCGGCGAGATCGAGTTCGTCGGCGATATTCCGCATCGCGTCCGCGATTAGCCGGTGGCTACGGCCGACATTGCCGGTGATGTCCTCCAGCCCGGTGACCTCCAGGCCCGCTGCGGTCATGTACTGCTCGTACTGGTTGGCGCGGGGCAGCGGCGGGAGCTGGAACGCCTGGAAGACGGGGTTCATGACGTCGGTCTCCGGCGCCGAGAAGCCGCCATCCTGATAGAAGTCGAGCACCACCAGGTGCGCACCCGGGCGCAGCGTCCGGGCGATTTCCGCGATGGCCTTGGCACGGTCGGACATGTGCAGAAGCGACTCGATGGCGTAGGCACCGGCGAACCGGCCGTCCGGGAAAGGCAGCGCCATTGCGTCGGCGAGCTGGAAGGCGGCCCGGCCCGCGCCCGGCCCCACCCCAGAGCGCGCGTGCGCCAGCCGGAGCTGATGCGCGCTGACGGTGATGCCGGTGACATAAACGCGGTGCCGGTCGGCGATCCGGACGGCGGGCCGCCCGCTGCCACAGCCCACGTCCAGCACCTCGGTCCCGGGTGTGGGCGCGAGCCGATCGCCGACCATATCGGTGACCCGGTCGGTAGCCTGCGCGGCGGTGGCGTCGTCCTGGTCATCGAACCAGAAGCCGAGATGGAGATTGTCGCCCAGATGCCGGGTGAACACATCGTTGAACCGATCGTACATCGAGCCAACGTCGGACGAACCAGGAACCTGAGTCGCCGTCATCGCAACGGTCACCAGCCTTTCGGATCTACGGGTCCTCGAGGACGGAAGTCGGGCTAAGAAATTCACAACCCTGGCCGGGCCGTCACGCGCAGGTGCAGCCCTCGTGGCCGTAGCTCGATACCAGCGTGCGCGCTCACGGGCCGGTCGGCAACGGGATGCAGGTGCCACCGGGAGGCGATGGTGGCCAGCGCGAGCACGACTTCCTTGAAGGCGAACTGGTCGCCGATGCATTTGCGGGTCCCCGCGCCGAAGGGGAGATAGGCATGGCGTGGGGGTTGCGATCGCCTGGAATCGTCCCAACGATCGGGGTCGAACCACTCCGGATCATCGTACAGGTCGCCGCGGTGATGGATGACATAGGGACTGTAGGAAACGGTGGCCCCGGCGGGCAGGCGGTAGCCGCCCAGGACGGTGTCAGCGGTGACGACCCGGGGAACCAGCCACGCCGGGGGGAAGAGCCGCAACGTCTCGGTCACGATCCAGCCCGTCAGAGTCAGCTCGGGCAGGTGACGCAAGCATGCCGGAGCACCGGAAAGGACTTCGTCAACCTCGGCCTGGATGCGGCGCTGGATGTCGACGTGCTGCGACAGCAGGTGCAGCGCCCACGCCAGCGTGGCGGCGGTGGTATCGGTCCCCGCGCCGAGCAGCGCCATGGCCTGGTCGCCGATCTCGGCCTCGGTGAAGCCGTCCCCGTTGCGTGAGCAACCCGTGGTTTCCCGGATGTCACCGCAGGCCAGCAGCGCCGACAGCAGGTCCCCATGATCGGTACCGTCGGCCCGGCGCCCGGAAATGATGACGGCGAGGTCGCCGCGCAGCCGGTCCGCCGCCTGCACGATCATGCGCTTGCGCAAGCCGGGCAGCCACGCCAGCCAGCTTGGCACAACGCCGTGCAGGAACGAGCCACCGAAGATGGTGCTCAGGTCCTCCATCGCCCGACGCTGGACAGGGGGCGGCATCTCATCGGCGAACATCGTTTCCATGAGCGTGCCCATGGTGATCCGCTGCGTCTCCGGGAGCACGTCCACCACCTGGCCGCCGTGCCAGTCGCCGGCAACAGCCCAGGCACGCTGGGACATGATGCGGCCGTAACTTGAGAAGCGGTCGCGGGCGAAGGCCGGCTGCATAAGGCGACGCTGGCGCCGGTGCTGTTCGTGCTCGCAGGTGGCCAGATTGGATCCGGCGAGCTTGCGGGCCAGCTCGAAGAACGGCCCGCGCTTGTCGAAAATATGGTCACTACGCAGGA
This sequence comes from Pseudonocardiales bacterium, assembly GCA_030840445.1. GTDB lineage: Bacteria > Actinomycetota > Actinomycetes > Mycobacteriales > Jatrophihabitantaceae > Jatrophihabitans_A. The sequence continues at coordinate 80 of JAVEEN010000217.1, read as the reverse complement.
ACTCCCGAGTCAGCTCCGGGTCGCAGATCACCATCATCCGCAGCGGGCCGAGACGGACGCCGACCAGATCGCCGTGGGCG
>JAVEEN010000128.1 GCA_030840445.1 Pseudonocardiales bacterium | reverse complement strand
CGGGCCGACGAACCTCAAAGCCAAAATACCCGTCGCGAGGATCGATCTTTCCGGCTACGGAACCTCGATGTTCTCCGACTGGCACGACCCATCGTTGGCAGACGTGGGAATCGTGCGTGCTCTGTTCAATGTCCTGCTGGGCCGCACTGGACACGAAATCATCACCGCCCAAACCTGGATCCTGCCCTGGTGCATCAGATTGCAGCGCACCATTACCTTCGATCGCTCCGACGGCGGGGAGGTGATCAGGCACGACACCGGTTGGCACGCCGTGGCGGCGGGGCAGTTCGAATTTCTGCAACCACCACAAACCACAAAGCCCCGAATCCTCCCCGGTCCGGTGACCAGTCTTAACAACGTTCGCAATGTTCAGTTTTCGAACTCGATGGTGACGGCGACTGTCCCAGGCACGCCCAATAAGACGTTCACGTTCTTCCCCTGCACCTTCGACGCCGATGTCGCATTCACGTCCACCCTCAACATGGCCGCCGGTGGCAAGAATCCCGTCGACAAGGTGGTATGCACCTCCATTCGCGGTTATGCGGACGCCACCGCGAGCATCGACAAAGCGACCACATTGAATGCCGACGCCGTCATCGCCCTGATGCAGAAAGTCGGGCGCGCCACCGGTACCACCAGTTGCGTTGCCCGAACACACGGTTCCGGGACCTCGCAGTTCGCGATGGCAGTCACGGGGATCGGCGCAGCGGTCGCGACCGGGTCAACGCCGATGCTGCAGACGGCGTTGTTCGGTACGCCGCAGCTCCCGAAGGACGGCCAGTGGAGCATCGCGAAGCGGCCAGCGGGTGCGACCGCCCCGGTGCCGGTCGACCATGATGCGCCGGTTCCGCTGACCCAGGGAACGTCAGCCGGATCGTCGGTCCCTTCGAGTCCAGGAAGTTTCGCTGCCACCTGTTTCCGACTGCTCGACCCCGAAGACGCGCAGTCGGTGGATTCGCCGCAAACCTTTTACAGCGTCCTGCAGGGCACCGGAACGTCGAAATCTCTGTTCGAGCACCCGCTGATCAACGACGCCGGGACCGGGCTCGGCTTCGGCAACGTGCCCGGCGTCGCCGACGCGGGGGCGCTGCTGGGCGTTGCCGGTATCTTCCCCGATATCGGAAACGTGCTCCAGATTCCGGCGAACCAGGGCGGACTGCCGCTCAACAGCGACGGCTTCGTCAAGACCTACAAGTTGGGCGCGGCGGGCGGGCAGCCGCAGCCTCCGGATCGCCATCTTCTCGACATCGCGATCGTCCATATGGTGATGTCGTACAGCGACGGGCAAGGGAATCCGTTTACCGGTGAGCTCGTGCTCGATGCGACGCCTGGTGCGCCGAACTGGTCGTTGACCCTCAGCAATCTCTCGTTCGAGACCAGCGTGGAAGGTCTGGGCTCCGATCCGCTGCTGACCATTTCGGGCGGTTTTCAAGCCGGTGCCTCAACCAAACCCGGCTTCACCAATTTGCAGGTCGATTACGGCTCGGCACTGAGCGCGGTCAAATCCCTGCTGAGCGGCCTCGGCGACCTTGCTAAGTCGCTGGGCGGCGACGCTGACCTCGACGTCGGTTTCACCGGTAACACGCTTTCGGTGCAGCAGGGATTCACCCTGCCCACCATTCCGCTGGGGTTCGGCGAAATTCAGGACCTGGGGCTCAATCTCGGCTTCAGCGCGACCATTCCGAAGAGCCTGGCGTTCAGCGTCGGGATCGGCAGTCAGCAAGACCCCTTCCAGTGGGTGGTGTCGCCGCTGGCCGGCACCGGGGCGATCGTCTTGGGCGTCCAAGACGGTGGCCCGAACGTCTACATCGAGGCGAGCCTCGGCCTTGGACTGTCGCTCAGCGTCGCCGTCGCCTCGGGTAGCGCGTCGATCGAAGTCGGCCTGGCCCTGGACGTCGGGACCAACGAGGTCAGCATCTCGGCCAGCCTCACGGGCAAGGCGGAACTCGACGTTCTCGGCGGTCTTGCCAGCGCCTCGTTAACGCTCAGCGCCACCATCAACGTCACCATTGAACAAAGCCCCCATCAGGCCGATCTCTCGGCCCAGTGCTCGGTAGGAATTCACATCAGCATCTGCTGGGTCATCGACATCTCGTTCGATGGCTCGTGGGGATTCAGTGAAACGATCGCTCTCACATAGGAAGAAACAGACCAATGGCCGATCCGCTTCGCCTCGTACTCACCACGTTCCCGCAGCACTGGGATGGCAACGGTACCCTTACCCTCAACGTGGTTCTGCTGCCGGCGGTCGATCCCATGCTGGGATCGCTGATTGGCACGTCATCCCCGTCGTTCGCAAAGGGCAAACCGAAATTCACCGTCGTCGTCGATGCCGGGCTTGGCGCGCTGCCCTCTTCGACCGGTGCCAACGTGATCTCGCTGACCCCGACGATCTCACAGCAGGCCACACCGGATACGACCTTCACCCTGCTGCAGAGCGCGGTCACGGCAAACGGCACAACACTCGGCGCCCCACCCGCGCTGTCGATCGGTCGCATCCGTAAAGCACTTCCGCCTTCTTACCTCGCGGCCGGCGGGAATCCCCCCGACGGAAACCTGACCACCAGCGACGACGAGTTCGGTTGCGCGATCCGCGGTGCGGGACCCACCCCGATTGTGTCTCCACCGATCAAAACTGTGACGTGGGGTCAGGTCATCTCCTACGCCCTTCGCCAGCCGATCCTTGCCATGAAACTTGGCTTGCTCTATCAGCTCTCGGTGACGCTTCCCGCGGCGAACGCGCACGCGTTGGCCGCTGGCGGCTATGTCTTCGCGGCGCTGGCGACCACCGATAAGTGGGCGGTGGCCGCCGCGAGCAATGCCGGATCGATCCGCACTCACGCCGGTCGAATTCCGCCGCTCACCGCGACGGCACGTGCGCTGTTTGCCTCCATCGAATTCCCGATTGATGGTTCCGGCGGAACGCCGGACGATTCCTCGTTCGAGGTCGCCGACGTCTACTCGGATGGCTTTGCCAAGATGGTGCACTGCGCACAACCCGACAACTCGGCCGCGGCCGTCGGCGACGGTAAGTTGCCGCCGGGAAGCGATCTGGGAATCGAGATCGGCTGGGACGACGAACAAGTGGTGCAGTGGCAGA
>JAVEEN010000031.1 GCA_030840445.1 Pseudonocardiales bacterium | reverse complement strand
GGATGCGCCAGGGTCGGCTCGGACTGCTTCAGGTCCGGCTGCAGGCGGCTGCCGGGCGCGTCGAAGACGCCGTTGACGAGCTCCGCCTCGTTGGCTCCGGGCGCGTAATGCGTGTAGACCATCGTGGTCTTGATGTCCGCGTGGCCCATCCACGCCTGCAGAGTCCGGAGCGGGACGCCGGCGGCCGCACAGCGGGTGCCGAAGGTGTGACGCTTATGCGGAATTCCGCATAACAGACATTTAGCGGACGCCAGGGTTATGCGCCCTGCCTGATCGTTTTGCCTGCATAGGGCCCTGTTGGGTGGTGCTCTTGTCCGCATAACGTGGCGGGTTGGGGTCAGCGTCCGAGGGGTCCAGCCGACTGACCGGAGCTAGCCCGGGGGGGCTCGTAGCGCCGCCGGGGCTCTGCTGGGATCGGCGAAGAATCGCCTCTGTTCATCGGACGAAGGCGGAGGTGGTTGTGATGGGAGAGGCTGATGTCACAGACGCGGCCGGCCGTGTTTTGGCGGTGTTGCGTGATGCCGGGAGGGCTGAGTGCACCGTCCGGGCCTATCGGGTTGTGCTGGATCGGTTCGCCGCGTTTCTGGTTGAGCGCGGTTTGGAGGAGGCGAGCGAGGGGGTTTGCGTCGAGTTCGTCGCGGAGCAGACCGGGGTCAGGTTGGGGTCGTTGCGAGAGCCGGTCAACGACAGGGATGTGAAGGCAGTCCGCCGGCCGGTGGTGCTGGTCGCGGAGGTGTTGGCTGGCCGAGCGATTGAGGTCGATCGGTCGGTGATCGCGGTCAAGGACGGCTGTCCGGGCAGGTTCGGCCCTGTCCGGGACGACTACGTTGACTGTTGTCGCGAGCAAGGGAACGCCGAGGCGACAGTGGCCACCAAGGACAAGGCGGCCAGCCGGTTCCTGGGCTATCTGGACGAGGTGGGCGTCGATGATCTCGCGGCGCTCGGCGTGCGAGACGTGGCCGGTTTCTTGGTGCGCCTGCGCGGGCTTGGACTTGGCCGCAAGACGATCGCCTCGATGCGCTCGTGCGTGGCTGACTTTCTGCGGTTCCTAGCGGCGACGGGCCGGGCACCGTGCGGTCTGGCGGAGCGAATGCCGCCGCACCGGCATGTGCGTCACGAGTCCGAGCCGCATCTGTGGACCGTGGATGAGATCCGCCGGGTGCTGGGCGTGATCGACCGTCAGTCTGCCTGCGGTAAGCGCGACTACGCGATGATCCTGACGACGGCGCGGCTCGGTTTGCGGATCTCGGATCTTCGCCAGCTCGAGTTGGGCGACCTTGACTGGCGGTCTAAGACGATCACGATCGTCCAGGAGAAGACGGGCCGGCCGTTGAGCTTGCCGCTGCTGGATGATGTCGGCTGGGCGGTCATCGACTACGTCCGTGACGGCCGTCCTGAGACGGCCTGCCGGAAGGTGTTCGTCAAGCATCGTCACCCGTTCGACGCGTTCGGGTGCGCCTCGTCGATCGCGTGCCGGCTCTCGCGGCACGCCGCGCGAGCAGAGATCGTGTTCGGGCCGGGTGAGGTGTGCGGGATGCACTCGCTGCGCGGCGCGCTGGCTGTCGCGATGATCGGGAACGCGACGCCGATCCCGGTGGTGTCGGCCGTGCTGGGGCACGCATCGAGCGACACGACCCAGGCCTATTACCTGCGGTTCGACGTTCAACGGCTGCGGTGTTGCGCGTTGGATGTCGAAGACGTCATCGAACAGGGCGGGTGAGCGCGATGCCTGAGGAGTTCACGCTGCCGGGACTGGTCGCCGACCTGGTCGCTGTGCGTCACGTCGGCGGGTACCGGTTCACAGTTCCCGAGCGGGTCCTGCGTCAGTTCGCCGAGCACTGCCGGCGGGAGGGGTACGCGGACGGGTCGATTACCAGAGAGGCGCTCGACGGGTTCCTCTACGGCCGTCATTTGCGGTCCAGCACCGTCCGGCGCAACGAGCTGGCGTTACGCCAACTCGCCGAGCACGCCCGGGCGGTCGGCTGGGAGGCGCACGTCCCGGCCGCCAGAACGCAGGTCCGGGCCGCTCACCAGCCGCCGTATGTGTTCACCGACGAGGAGGTGCGCCGGCTGTTCGCCGCGATCGACGGCCAGCGCATGTCCTGCTACTCGAGCAAGGCGATCGTTGACCCGGTGTTGTTCCGGGTGCTCTACGACACGGGGCTGCGGATCTCCGAGGCGCTGAAGCTGACCGTCTCAGACGTGGACACGCGGGCGGGGACGCTGCGGATCCGCGACTCGAAAAACGGTGCCGGCAGAACCATCCCGATCACCAGCCGACTCGCCGGAACCCTGGCCGCGTACCTCACAGCCGCGCACCCGGCGCCCGAGCCCAGCGACATCGTGTTCTACAGCAGGGCGCCCGGCAGGCAGATCAACCAGGCGACCATCTACCTGCGATTCCGTGGCTACCTGGCCGATGCCGGGATCCCGCACTTCACCGGCGGCCCGCACCCGCACTCGCTGCGACACGGGTTCGCGGTCGCGAACCTACGCCGCTGGGCCGCCACCGGCCAGGACCTCGCCGTGATGCTGCCCTACCTGGCCTGCTACATGGGCCACGCCGACCTGCGCGGCACCCAGTACTACCTTAGGCTGACCGCCGACGCGTACCCGGACGTGATCGACAAGGCTCAGATCCGGTTCGGATACGTCATCCCCACCCCGCCCAAGGACGCGGCATGAGCTCCCGGCCGATGCCGCCGTCAGATCTCGCCGGACGGTGGCTGACCAGGTTCTTCACCAACCATCTGGCCGGGGAACGCGCCGTCTCGCCGAGGACGATCGTCGCCTACCGAGACGCGATCAAGCTGCTGCTCATCTGGTTCAGAGACACCGAGCGGATACCACCCGAGAAACTCCGTCTCTCAGACATCGACCGCCCACGGGTCCTGCGGTTCCTGGACTGGCTGGAGACCGAGCGCAACTGCTCACCGGCGACCCGCAACCAGCGCCTCGCGGTGATCAAATCGTTCTGCCGCTACACCGCCGTCGAGCAGCCCGACCACCTCGACCAG
>JAVEEN010000384.1 GCA_030840445.1 Pseudonocardiales bacterium | reverse complement strand
CATCGGCCCGGGTCGTTGCCAGCACCAGGCAAGCGGCATAGCGGACCTCACCCTCACGCTTGCCGGCGACAATCACGCAGTTGGCGGACTCGGCCAGTGACACCCCGTATGTGCGGCAGAACTCGGCGGTGTCGGCCAGAGCGGGATCGATCGGCGCGACTTCGGTCTGCTCCGTGGCCGCCCAGCCGTTCAAAGCAGCCGAGACCGGCTTGGCCAGCAGTTCCGGGGCGGACACCGCCGGACGCCATTGCAGGATCTGTCCAACACCGGACTCGCTCATGAATCCGTACTCTGCCAGAACCCTAGGTTCCTCCCGCCCCGGAACGGGTTCGAAGGGGTCCCCTTGAACCCAAATCCGGTGCTCCGCCTGTACCGGAAACCGTTGAATCGGCACCGTGGCCGAGGACGTGACCACCGCGCCGCCGTACTCGCGCTCCCCGACGGCCCGACTGGACGTTCGACGGCCCCGGCCGCAACTGATGATGCGTCATGCTCTCGCACGATGAAACTCATCCTCTTCGAGAGGCTCGCCCAGATGACCCGCCGAGACCGAAGCGCCGCTTTGAGGATCGTGTCTTTGTTGAGTCCAGCCATGACTGCGTTGTGGACATCGTGGCGCATCACGTGTGACCCACCGTCCGCTCACGGGGCGTACGCAGACCGGATGCCGTGTAGCGGTCGACCACTTCGACCGTTGCATGCTTGATGCGAGGAGAAATATCAGTGCGTGCAGGCAATCTTTATCGGACGTGGGCCATCGCAACGGTGGGGTTGCTCGTCTCCGCCGTCGCTCTCACTGGCTGCGGAAGTGCAAAGTCGAAGAGTGCGCCGCCGCCGGACCGGGGGTCTGCCACCCTAGGCGCCGGCGTGGCCATGCCTGACGAGGCGGCCATGCTGGAGACCTTGCCCGCTGCATTGGCCGCGGACGGAACGACAATTGTGGTCGGAAAATCGACCGCTCTAACGAGCATCAGTATCTACGAGGATCCACGCTGCCCCTACTGCATGAAGTTCGAGCGGACTGTCGGACCCCTCTTGGCGCAACGCGTGATGCAGGGCACCGTGAAGATCAAGTACACGCTTGCGTCGTTCCTTGACGATCGTTTGGGTGGTACCGGCTCTGCCAATGCGGCGGCCGCCGCGCGTGCCGCCCTAGATGCGGGCCAGTTCCCGCTATTTCACGCGATCCTTTACGCCAACCAACCCGTCGAGACCGAGGATGGTTTCACCAACCAACGACTGCTCGACCTCGCGTCAGTTCTTCGGGGACCGCGCGTTCCGGCTTTGAACGAGGCGATCAAGTCGCATAGATACCGCGACTGGGCCCGGAAGTCACAAGAAGCGTTTACAGCAGCCGGGAAGATAACAACCCCCACCGTGCTCATCAACGATCACATTGTGACGCCAGACTCCGTGAAGTACGACTCCGCAGCATTTACGGCTCGTCTGGACGCCGCGACTCGGGGTTGATGCCTCGCTTGTTACTCGCGCACAAGCGGTTATACCGAGTCTTCGCAGCCGGGCATCGGTCTGGGGACACTGGCCGGCAAACCGACCGGTTGCGCCCCCAGACCCGTCCGGCTAGCTGCTTGCCGTCTCGGTCGCCTCGTCGGCGGCCGCGGTTGCCATCAGCGCGAATACGGCCCCGCCAGGGTCCGACACGATAGCCATTCGGCCATAGGGAGTGTCGAAGGGCGGCCGGACGACGTTGCCGCCGAGTTTGACCACTTCATCGGTCGATTCGTCGGTGTTGTCGACGGCGAAGTAATTGAGCCATGCCGGAGGCGAGTCGTCGCCTTCAGCAATCTGGCCGATGCCGCCCACGGGCACCGTCTCCGCCGAGCCACCACCCACAGCGAATGCGGCGTACTTGAACCCGTCACCGGACATATCGGCCAGGCCATAGCCGAATACATCGGCATAGAACTGCTTGTTCGCCTCCCAGCTGTGGCTCATGTTCTCCTCCCAGATGAGCGAACCCGGTTCGTTGGCGATCCCGAACCCGGTGTGACTGCCCGCCTGCCAGAGCCCGAACACCGCGCCGCCCGGGTCGACCGCAACCGCCATCCGGCCCATGTCGCCGACATCCATCGGTGGCGAGATCACCTGGCCACCATGCTCAGAGATGGCCGCGGCCGTCGCATCCGCGTCCTCCACCGCCAGATAAGTAACCCACGCGACCGGCTGCTCCTCGGCCATCTTCGGATACAGCCCGGCGGCACTGCGGCCCTCCTTGGTCGCGGTCAGGTAGCCACCGAACTCGGGGCCGCCACCCTCCAACTGCCAGCCGAACAGGCCCTCGTAAAAGAGCCGCGCCGCGCCGATATCGACCGCGGTCACGTCGACCCAGCAGGGCGTGCCCGCCGGCCACGGTGTGTTCCGGGTAACCATGTGCGTACCTCCAGAGTTCATCAAGCGGATAGCGAATTGCTACTCCACCCCTACGACAAGCCCGCGTCGAGGCGCGCGCCGGCTGTCCAGGACCGAGGTTGCCACCATCAAGCGCCGGGCGTCACGCGTTTGCCGAGATTTGCCGAACTGTTCAGCTGGCGGCCCCCGGTCACAACCGGCGTCCGGCCGGCCTGAGTAGCGTGCAAGCCAGCACCTGACCACGACCGAACCCGCGAAAGGTGGACCCAAACCGGACCACCATCACGGCGCAGAGTCACGCAACCAACCACATCGGACGGAAGGAACAGCGGTGACGAACGACAACCCGCGGCAGAACACGACTTTCGCAAGCAACGGAGGGACCGCCCACGGCTACCTCGCGGTGCCCGAGGCCGGCAGTGGTCCCGGCGTGGTGGTCATCCAGGAATGGTGGGGACTCACCGACCACATCGTTGCCATCGCCGACCGGCTCGCTCATGAGGGCTTCGTCGCGCTGGCGCCGGATCTGTTCGGAGGCAAGACCACGCACGACTCCGACGAGGCGGGCCGGCTGATGTCCGAGCTGCCGGTGGAACAGGCGACCAAGGATCTGTCCGGCGCGGTCGACTTCCTGCTCGGGCACGAGGCGGTGACCTCGTCCAAGATCGGCGCCGTCGGCTTCTGCATGGGTGGCGGGTTCGTTCTGCAGCTGGCCGCTCAGGAAGGTGACAAGATCGGAGCGGCGGTGGCCTTCTACGGAGTGGGAGCCGCCGTGCCTGACCGGTACGCCGGCATTACGGCTGCCATCCAGGGCCACTACGGCATCAATGACGACTTCTATCCGGTCGAGCAGGCCAAGCAGCAGGAGCGCCAGATCGCCGAGGAAAGCGGTGCTGAGGTGATGTTCTACTACTACCCGGCTGGTCATGCCTTCCACAACGATGAGAACCTCCTCGGCACCTACGACGAGGAGAGCGCGAAGCTGGCGTGGGAGCGCACCGTTGCTTTCCTGCGGGCGAAGCTGGTCTGAGATGCCGGAGCCGACCGCGGCCGAACGGGCCGAACTCGAACAACGTCGCACCGAACTGCGCGAGCGCTATCTCCTTCCGGTCGATCGCCGGCCGTCCAGCACCGCTCGCGGCATCCACCACGCGGCGCTGATCTGCAGCGATGTCGCGGCCACGATCGAGTTCTACCAGGGACTGCTGGGCTTTCCGCTGGTCGAGCTGGTGGAGAACCGGGACTACCCGGGGTCGTCGCATTTCTTCTTCGACCTCGGTAATTCCACGTTGCTCGGCTTCTTCGACTTCCCCGGTCTCGGCCTGCACCCGGGTGTGGAAGCACTCGGGACGGTCCAGCACATCGCGATCTCGATTGCGCCCGAGCAGCATGCGGCCTTGCGCGCCAAACTGGACGCCGCCGGGGTCGCCTACGGCGGACCGGACAAGGGCATCGAGGAGTCCCTGTACCTCCGCGATCCGGACGGCATTCAGATCGAGCTGCTCCGCGACGAGCTGATGTACTTCGGCGGCGAGTGGCTGGATGGCCGATGAGCAACGCTGAGCTCAAGCTGGGCTTCGCCCTGCCGGTATCAGGTAGTTGGGCCAGCCGGGAGAACGTCATCAGCATCGCCGGGTTGGCCGAAGACGCGGGCTACGAGTCGTTGTGGACCTTTCAGCGGTTACTACATCCTGCCGACGGCGACTGGGGATCGATGTACCGCTCCGTGACAGATCCGCTGATCACGCTGGCTTACGTGGCTGCCATCACCGAACGAGCCAGGCTCGGCGTCGCGATCGTCAACGCGCCGTACTTCTCGCCGATCCTGCTCGCCAAACAACTCACTACCCTGGACGAGCTATCCGGTGGGCGCTTGGATGCCGGCCTGGGTCTGGGCTGGGCTGAAGAGGAATTTCAGGCCTCCGGTGTGGACTTCGCCCGTCGAGGCGCTCGGGTCGAGGAATTCATCAGGTGCCTGAAGGTCATCTGGACCGAGCCGGAAGTCTCGTTCCAAGGTGAGTTCTATTCGATCCCCGCCGCCATCGTCGATCCCAAGCCTGTCCAGAAACCGTATCCGCCGCTACTGCTCGGCGGTGCCGCTGAGCCTGCGCTGAGTCGAGTGGGCCGGCTGGCCGACGGCTGGATCAGCCGGAGTCGGCAGGACCTGACCAAGATCTCCCGCGATATCGCCATCATCAAAGGCGCGGCCGAGCAGGCCGGGCGTGATCCGTCCCGGTTACGGGTCGTGGTACGAGGTGTGGTCGAACTCAGCGACACCACTGGCGACGACGCGTCGAACCGCCGGCCACTGCACGGAACAGCGCGCCAGATCAAGGACGATCTCAGCCGGCTGGCCGATCAGGGAGTGACCGAGGTGTTCCTCGATCTGAACTTCGTCCCCTCAGTGGGTGACCCGAAGGCGGATCCGGTCGCGTCGATGCAATACGGCGTTAAGGTCCTCGAAACCTTCGCGCCGCGAGCTGCCTGAGGAGTTCTGTTGACCTGCTGAGAACGAGGCGGCGAATGCGCAGCCGACCCGTCAAGCTCCTGCCAGCACCATTGGCTTTAGCAGAACTCAGGAGCGCTCAATGCAGACAATCGCTCGATTCGCGGTACGCAGACGTTGGTGGGTCGTCGCGGGGTGGATCGCCTTCATCATCGGTACTCAGCTGTTGCTGAGCGGGCTCGGCGGTTCGAACTACAAGGACGACTTCAAGCTGCCGCACACCGAGACCGACACCGTGTCGAAGCTGCTGACCAGCGCTGGTCTGGACAGCCGGAATGGCGCGAGCGGCACCATGGTCCTGCACCCCAGGTCCGGCTCGGTGGCCGACTATGCCGCGACGGTACAACCTGCGCTACAGAAACTCTGCGCGAGCAATTTGGGCATCGCTTCGATCAACTCCCCGTACGGCGTCATTTCCTGCAGTCCGGCGGCTGGGAGTTCGTCGGGTAGCGGTTCCGGTTCTGCCGCCGCTCAAGCTGCGTTGATCAGCCAGGACAAGACCGTCGGCATCGTCGAGATCAACTGGACTGCCGTGAACCCGAACATCGCGAACGTCCAGAAGGTGCACGACCAGCTGGCTCCGGTGGGTTCGGACAAGTTGCAGGTCGAGTTCACCGGCACCGCGTTCGAGGCCCTGTCCCAACAGACCGGGGGCATCCCTCCGGAGCTCATCGGCTTCATTGCGGCCCTGTTCATACTGCTCATCGTGTTCCGCACCTTCGGTGCCACGGTGCTGCCTCTGGCAAGCGCGATCGCCGCGATGGGCAGCGGCCTGGCCCTGATCGGGCTGCTGTCCCACATCATGTCTGTGGCCAGCTTCGCCAATCAGCTGGCGTTGCTGATGATTCTCGGAGTCGGCGTCGACTACGCCCTCTTCATCGTGACCAGGCACCGCCGTAATCTGCTCCGCGGTATGAGTGTCGAGGAATCGATCACGGTCGCGGTGAACACCTCCGGACGAGCCGTGCTGTTCGCCGGGACCACGGTCTGCATCGCCCTGCTCGGCCTGTGGGCACTGGGCGTCAGTTTCCTCTACGGGGTCTCGCTCGGCACCGCGATCGGCGTGGCTCTCACCATGGTCGCGTCCCTGACCCTGTTGCCGTCGCTGCTGTCCTTCCTCGGCCTGAAGGTGTTGCCACGTAAGCAGCGACGCGCCGTCCGGGATGGCCGGTTCGACCTCTCCGAACACCACGGGTTCTGGTACCGCTGGTCGAGGATCGTCGAACGCAACCGGGTCGTGCTGGGCCTGGTCGCCGGCGTCATCCTCATCGTGTTGGCCATTCCGTTCTTCTCCATTCGGCTCGGATCCTCCGATCAGGGCAACGATCCGAAGGGATCAACCACCCGCAAGGGCTACGACCTGATCGCCCAGGGCTTCGGGGCGGGTTACAACTCGGGCCTGCAATTGGTCATCAGTGGTCCGGGTTCAACCGACCCGGCTTACCTGAGCAAGGTGACGACCGCGTTGAAGGGCGTCACCGACGTGGCTCCAAGCAGTGTTCAGGCTGTTCCCACCGGCAAGGACGTCTCGTTGGTGGTGTTCAAATCGACCACGTCGCCCCAGGACGTCAAGACGACCGACCTGGTCAAGAATCTGCGCAGCAACGTGCTGCCGCCGCTGTATTCGGGCACCGCGAATCACATTTATGTCTACGGCGTCACGGCCATCTTCGTCGACTTCGCCAAGGTGCTGTCGGCCAAGATGGCGTTCTTCTTCACCGCCGTGATCGGGCTATCCTTCCTGCTCCTGCTGGTGGCCTTCCGCAGTCTCGTCATCCCCCTGACTGCGGCGGTGATGAACCTGCTGGCCGCCGGTGCGTCCTTCGGTGTCGTGGTGGCTATCTTCCAGTGGGGTTGGCTGTCGGACCTATTGGGCATCGGCGGTGCCGGCCCGATCGAGCCGTTCATTCCGGTGATGTTCTTCGCCATCCTGTTCGGCCTGTCCATGGATTACCAGGTCTTCCTGGTCAGCCGGATGCATGAGGAATGGCAGCACACCAAGGACAACAAGCGCTCGATCACGGTGGGCCAGGGCGAAACGGGTGGCATCATCACCGCTGCCGCCATCATCATGATCGCGGTGTTCGGCGGCTTCGTCCTCGGTGATGCCCGGGTCATCAAGCTGTTCGGTATCGGTCTGGCCTCTGCGGTGTTCCTGGATGCCTTCGTGGTGAGGACAATCCTGGTGCCATCGCTGATGCACCTGATCGGACCCGCCAACTGGTTCTTCCCCAGGTGGCTGGACCGGATCACACCGCAGGTTTCGATCGAGGCCGCGGAGTTGGAGGACGAGATCGATGCCGCACCCGGGTCGGGCGAGCCCGACGACAAGGCACTGGCTCCGGTCTAGGCGTTCAACAAGCGGGATCTGAGTTCGTTCAGCGCTGGGGTCGTCCGGCCGCGTCAACTGCGGGCGAGCAGCCCCAGCGCTGCCCTGACCACGGTGGGCTCGTCCAGCAACACAGCCCGAGCGGCGTCGCCGAGCGGTATGAAACTATCGGCACTGGTCACCCGCTCGATGACGCCGCCGAAGCCGCCGTCGACCAGAGCCGCGATCACACCCTCGGACACTCCGCCGCTGCGCCGGGTCTCATCGACGATGAGGACCCGTCCGGTCGCCTCGGATTCGCGCAGGATGTCGGTCACCGGCAGTGGCGCCAGCCAGCGAAGGTCCACCACCCGAACCGAAATACCTTGCTCGGACAGCAATTTGGCTGTTCGTAGGCTCATCGGGACGCCGTTGCCGAAGGTCAAGATGGTGAGATCCGTCCCATCACTGTCATCGACCAGCCAGCGCCTGGCCCGGCCGATCGGGACGTGGCCGTCGGCCCACTCCCCCGGCGGCAGGTAATCGGCGAGCCAGCCGTTGTCGCCCTCGGCGTACAGATTCCGCTGGTGATACAAAGCGATCGGTTCCAGGAACACCGATACCGTGCCGTCCACCACTGCCGCCGCAGTCAGAGTGCGCAACATAGCCGGTGCGTCGCGGGGATGGGATGGAACGCCTACCACCAAACCCGGAATGTCACGCAGCACGGCGACCGAGTTGTCGTTGTGGAAGTGGCCGCCGAAGCCCTTCTGGTAGCCCAGGCCCGCGACCCGCACCACCATCGGGTTGCGGAATTGCCCCTGGGAGAAGAACTGCAGCGTCGAGGCCTCACCGCGAAGTTGGTCTTCGGCGTTGTGCAGGTAGGCGAGGTACTGAATCTCCGGGATAGGCAGGAAGCCGGCCAGCGACGTCCCGAGGGCGAGGCCGAGGATCGCCTGCTCGTCGAGCAGCGTGTCGAAGACCCTTGCGCCGCCGAAGGTTTTTCGCAGTCCCCGAGTCAATCCGTACACGCCACCCTTGGCCGAGACGTCCTCCCCGAAGACCAGGGCCGCCGGCCGCCGGGCAAGCTCGTCGTGCAAGGCACGGTTGATCGACTGAGCCAGGGTCAGCGGTCCATCGTGTTCGGGCAACGCGCCACCGAAGATCGCCGCTCGGGCTGTATCACGCGTCTGGAGGCCCTCTGATGGCCCGGCCCCGACCGCGGCGGCGACGACCCGGGCCGAACGGGGTGCCAGCGGGGCCAGCACCTCTTCGGCCGAGGCGAGTTGTCGGGCGAGGCTGACCTCCGCCGCGACCGCCGCGGTCCGCACCCGAACTGCCTCATACCGTTCGAGCAACTCCGCCCCGGAGGCGGTCCCGGCTGCGGCCAGTAGGCGCGCGGAGGCCAGCAGTGGATCTCGCGCGTAGTCAGCACTGATCTCCGACGGCGTGCGGTAAGCCACCTCGGCGTCGGATCCGGCGTGGCCGAGGAAGCGCACGGTCTTCAGATGCAGGAACGCCGGTTTGCGGTTGGTCCGCACGAAATTCACCGCCTCGGTCGCGGCATCGTAGACATCGGCGAGGTCAGAGCCGTCCACGGCGAAATACCTCAGGCCGGGACGTGCCGAGAAACGCTCGGCGATCCAACCGCTCGGGGTCCGGGTGCTGATGCCGAAACCATTGTCTTCACACACCATGAGCATCGGCATTCCGATCCCCTGGTAAACGGCGTTCGACGTCGAGTTGAAGGCTCCGACCAGGGTCGAGTGGTTCACCGAGGCGTCGCCGAAGCTGGTGACCACGATGGCATCATCGGGCCATGGCGTGACAAGTCCCAGGCGTCGAGCGCGATCGATACCGAACGCCAGGCCGACGGCACGCGGCAGGTGCGAGGCAATTGTCGACGTCTGCGGGATCACCGCCAGATCGTGGTTGCCGAAGACCTTGTGCCGACCACCGGCGATCGGTTCGGTGACCGCGGACACGACGCCGGCCAGGATGTCGTAGACCGGATCGTGGCCTTGAAGCTGATGCGACCGGGCGCAGTAGAAACCACCTGACCGGTAGTGCAGCAGCGCCGGATCGCTCGGGCGCAACGCCGCCGCTACCGCCGCGTTGCCCTCGTGGCCGGCGGAGGCGATGGTGTAGTAACCGCGCCCCTGAGCCTGCAGATACTTGGCGGCGAGGTCGGCGTGCCGGGATTCGCATTGGGCCGTGAACAACTCGTCGGCCAGCCGGACGGTCAGGGCACTACCGGCCCGGACCGGTCCATCGATGGCCCGGGCGGCGGCGCGTTGCAGACCTGACAGGGCGCCGACGAAATACTCCTCGAGCGGGTGACGGTCGGCGGGCACCCGCCCATTTAACCCCGGTGCGCCATCGGTGACCGGGCGGGCGCCGCGGACCCGGGCTGCGCAGCCAGCGAGGCGGCCACCGGCGCCCGAGCGGTCAGGCCGGGATCTCGTCCAATCCCGCGGCCCACAGGGTGTGAAACGCCCCGTCCTTGTCCACCCGCTGGTATGTGTGGGCCCCGAAGTTGTCACGAAGGCCCTGGATCAGCGCGGCCGGCAGCCGAGGCCGGCGCAACCCGTCGAAGTAGGCCAGCGACGACGAGAACGCCGGGGTCGGAATCCCTTGCTGAGCCGCGGCGACGACGACCCGGCGCCAACTGTCCAGGCCGTCGGACACGGCGTCGGCGAAGTACGGCGCCACCAGCAGGCTGGGCAGTCCGGGGTCGGTCTGGTACGCCTCGACGATCCGGTTCAGGAACCGGGCCCGGATGATGCAGCCACCGCGCCAGATGGTGGCCATCGCACCGCGATCGACATTCCAGCCGTACTCCTCGCTGCCGGCCTCGATGTGATCGAAGCCCTGCGCGTAGGCGACCACCTTCGAGGCGTACAGCGCCTTGCGCACGTCGTCGACGAACTGCTCGCGCTCACCGGGCGCCGAGGCGAAACCTTCGCCGGCTGGTTGGGCGAACGTCGTAGCCGCGGCTTTGCGCTGCTCGGCATGCCCTGATAGCGAACGGGCGAAGGTGGCCTCGGCGATGCCGGTGATCGGTACGCCGAGATCCAGTGCGCTCTGCACCGTCCAGCGACCTGTGCCCTTCTGCTCGGCCTGGTCGAGGACCACGTCCACGAAGGCCTTGCCGGTCTGAGCATCGGTGTGAGCGAGCACGTCGGCAGTGATTTCGATCAGGAACGACTCGAGATCACCGGAGTTCCACTCGCGGAAGATATCGGCGATCTCGACAGGCGAGGCACCGAGACCACTGCGCAGCAGATCATAGGCCTCGGCGATCAACTGCATGTCGGCGTACTCGATACCGTTGTGCACCATCTTGACGAAGTGCCCGGCCCCGTCTGGGCCGACGTGCACGCAGCATGGCGTGCCGTCGACCTCGGCGGCGATGGACTCGAAGATCGGGCCGAGCTTCTGATAGGACTCGGTCGAACCACCGGGCATGATGGACGGTCCGTTCAAGGCACCCTCCTCGCCGCCGGAGACGCCGCTGCCGACGAAGTGCAGGCCATGTTCCTTCAGGCTTTCCTCGCGGCGGCGGGTATCGGCGAAGTGCGCATTGCCACAGTCGATCACGATGTCGCCCGCTTCCAGCAGGGGCGTGAGTTCGTCGATCACCGCGTCGGTCGGTCCGCCCGCCTTGACCATGATGATGATCGCTCGCGGCCTTTCCAGCGACGCGACGAAGTCCGACAGGGATTCGCTCGGGATGAAGGTTCCCTCGCCGCCGTGGTCCCGGACCAGACTTTCGGTCCTCTCGTGAGTGCGGTTGTGCAACGCGACCCGGTAGCCGTGCCGGGCCAGGTTGCGCGCCAGGTTGCGGCCCATGACGGCCAGTCCGGTGACCCCGATCTGCGCGTTTCCGCTGGGGCGTTCTGTGCTCGGCTCACTCATCGGTGATACTCCTTCATAATGCTGGATACGGTTTCCTACATCAAAACGGCATGGCTCAACTTGGGCCGAATCGTTCGACCCTGATGAGGGATTCGGGATAGCCCAAGCCGACGACGGCGCGGCTCATCGCCTCGGCGAAGCCGGTAGACCCGCAAACGTAGGATACCTGCGCCCCGTCCAGCAGCGGGCGCAGGTCATCGGCTTGTAGACGGCGCCCGGGCGTCCGAGTAAAGGCGATGGTGGCACCGTGGGCGGACAACTCGTCGGAATAGGGAAGCTCGGCCATCGACCGGCCGGAAACAGCCAGGCGCAGCAGCTCCGAGCGGTCGACGTCGGCCGCGTGCCGCGCCATGGCGACCAGCGGGACAACGCCGGTACCTCCACCGATAGCCAGCGCCGGTGTGGCGGCGTCCCAGACGAACCAGCCGCCGATCGGCCCGCGTACTTCGACTCGATCCCCTGGCTGGAGCACGTCGTAGAGGTAACCCGAGACCTCGCCGTCCTGCAGTCTCTCGACGCACAGCTCGATCAGCGGGTCGCTCGGCGCCGAGGCCACCGAGTACGACCGCGACGCGGTGTAACCGTCCTCGGCCGTGAGTCGCACGACATAGTGCTGCCCGGGCAAGTGCTGAAGCCGGTTCTCCACCTCCAGGCGGATTATCACGATCCGGGCAGAGATCCGGCTGACCTCGCGCACGGTCGCCCATTGCCAGCGAGTTGCCTGCACCGCCGGTGCCAGCCGGGTGCCCGGTGACGCAGGCCTCATCGGCTCAGTCACCGGCTAGTCACCCTGGTACCGCTGCTCTTTCCACGGATCGCCCCGGTCGTGATAGCCGTTGCGTTCCCAGAAACCGGGCTCGTCGTGGTCGAGCAGGGTGAACCTGGAGATGAACTTCGCGCTCTTCCAGAAGTACAAGTGGGGCACCAACAGGCGCACCGGGCCGCCGTGCGCGGCTGACAGCGCCTTACCCTCGTGGGCCCACACCAGCCACGCCTTGCCACCGGTCACATCGGCCAGCGGCAGGTTGGTCGTGTACCCGGTCGACGAGGTAGCCATCACGAAGGCGGCCGGCGGGCCGAGCTTCACCTGATCGAGAAAAACATCCACGCTGACGCCGGTGAAGTTGGTAGCCAACTTCGACCAGGTCGTCACGCAGTGGATGTCACCTTCGTACTTCGACTCGGGCAGCGCCCGCAGATCCGCCCAGCTCCAGGTCCGGACCTGATCCACCAGCCCGTCGATGGTGAAGCTCCAGGTATCGACGTTGATCGCGGGCGTCACCTCGGCGGTGAGCACCGGCCAATCCGAACCCACGTCGTACTGGCCCGGTGGCAAGCGCGCGTCCCGGGGTCCACGAGACCTGCCACCGAAACCACGGGATGCAAACGCCATGACCTATCCCTCCTCAAACCCGCAACGCATTGTGCGGCCCGAAACGTCGGTCTCCTTCGAGAATGCCGAC
>JAVEEN010000346.1 GCA_030840445.1 Pseudonocardiales bacterium | reverse complement strand
CCGTGGCGCTTCACCTGTCACAGCGCTGGAGGGAGAACAGGCAATGAGCAGTGACTTGTTCGGCCAGGTCGCCGTCGTCACCGGTGGCGCCCGCGGGCTCGGCTTGTCCATGGCTCGCGCCCTTGCCCGACAGGGCGTGCGGATAGCGCTTTTCGATCTGCTGGAGCAGGTCGAGGCCAGTGCGGCAGAGCTGGCCAAGGAGCATGACGTCGAGACGGTCGGCGTGAGCGTGGACGTCACATCCGACACCGCCCTCGCCGAGGGCTTCCGGATCGCGACGCAACGGCTCGGTAGACCGACGATCCTGATCAACGCAGCCGGGATCACAATCTGGGGCGACAGCCTGGACACCGAGCGGCAAGTGTGGCAGAACGTCATCGACGTCAACCTCACCGGCACCTTCCTGGCCTGTCAGGCGTTCGGTCGTGGCTGCCGCAGCGCACAGGCACCCGGGGTGGTGGTGAACGTATCCTCGATGTCCGCGCAGGTGGTCAATGTGCCGCAGCATCAAGCCAGCTATCACGCGTCCAAGGCCGGCGTCGAGATGCTCACGAAAGCTCTTGCGGTGGAATGGGCCGACCTCGGCATCCGGGTGAACGCGATTGCGCCGGGCTACTTCCTGTCCGACATGACCCGCGAGTTCACCGAGTCGAATCCGGAACTTGCCGAGCGGTGGCGGTCGATGATTCCGCTCGGGAGGATGGGCGAGCCGCATGACCTGGACGGTCTGGTGACCTTTCTGTGCTCGGATTCGTCGGCCTACCTCAGCGGTCAGTCGATTGTGATCGATGGTGCTTACACCGCGATCTGAGCACAATTTCCGGCTCGACTTCCCTCCGACATGTACAGGGAGCCGCATACGATGACGCATTCGACCGCCCCGGTCGCTGATTTGATCGCCCGGTCCCACCGGCTGGGCGCGGACCCGCGCAACACCAACTACGCCGGCGGCAACACATCCGCGAAGGGCATCGGCATCGATCCCGTCACGTCGGAGCCGGTCGAACTCCTGTGGGTCAAGGGCTCCGGCGGTGACCTCGGCACCCTTACCCCCGCCGGGCTCGCGGTGCTGAACTTGGACCGGCTGCGCGCGCTGGTCGACAGATATCCCGGAGTCGAGCACGAGGACGCGATGGTCGCCGCGTTCGACTATTGCCTGCATGGCAAAGGTGGTGCCTCGCCCTCCATCGACACGGCGATGCACGGCCTCGTCGAAGCGGCGCACGTCGATCACCTGCACCCCGACTCCGGTATCGCCCTGGCGACGGCCGAAGAGGGTGCGAAGCTGACGGCCGAGTGTTTCGGCGAGCGCGTAGTGTGGGTGCCCTGGCGTCGCCCCGGTTTTCAGTTGGGCCTTGACGTCGCGGCGATCAGACAGGCCAACCCGCGGGCGATCGGCTGCATCCTGGGTGGCCACGGCATCACTGCTTGGGGCGACAGCAGCGACGAAGCCGAGGCGAGATCGCTGGAAATCATCCGCACCGCGGAGCAATTCATCGCAGAGCACGGCAGGGCGGAGCCTTTCGGACCCGTGCTCGACGGGTACCGGCCCTTACCGGAGAACGAGCGCCATGCCCGCGCAGCCGCCCTCGCGCCGGTGATCCGGGGACTGGCGTCTACCGACCGTCCCCAGGTGGGGCACTACAGCGACGCCGACGTCGTCCTTGATTTCCTCGCCCGCGCCGAGCATCCGCGGCTGGCCGCGCTCGGCACGTCCTGCCCGGACCATTTCCTGCGTACCAAGGTTCGGCCGCTGGTTCTCGATCTGCCGGCAACCGCGCCGGTGGCGGAGGCGGTATCGCGGCTGAAGGAGTTGCATCAGTCCTACCGCGAGGACTACCGCGCTTACTACGACAGGCACGCGACTGAGACCAGCCCGCCGATGCGTGGTGCGGACCCTGCCGTCGTGCTCGTCCCGGGAGTGGGCATGTTCAGCTTCGGGAGCGACAAGCAGACCGCACGCGTGGCGGGGGAGTTCTACGTCAACGCCGTCAACGTGATGCGTGGCGCCGAAGCGATCTCGACCTACGCCCCGATCGACGAGTCGGAAAAGTTCGGTGTCGAGTACTGGTCCCTGGAAGAGGCCAAGCTGCAACGGATGCCGAAGCCGAAGGCCCTGGCTACCCGGGTCGCGCTGGTGACCGGCGCCGGTTCGGGGATCGGTCGTGCGATCGCGCACCGCCTTGCCGCCGAGGGTGCCTGCGTCGTCGTCGCCGACGTGAACGCCGACAACGCAGCTACTGTTGCTGCCGAGATCGGGACCACCGACACCGCCATAGCGGTCACGGCCGATGTCACCGACGAGGAGCAGATCGTCGCCGCCTTCGCCTCGGCCACGCTCGCCTTCGGTGGCATCGACATCGTGGTCAACAATGCCGGGCTGTCGATCTCCAAACCGCTTGCCGAGACGACGGTCCGGGACTGGGACCTCCAGCATGACGTCATGGCGCGGGGCTCCTTCCTGGTATCCCGTGAGGCCGCCCGCGTCATGCGCGCGCAGGGAGTAGGGGGCGACATCGTCTACATCTCCAGCAAGAACAGTGTTTTCGCCGGACCCAACAACGTTGCCTACGGCGCGGCCAAGGCGGACCAGGCACATCAGGTGCGGCTGTTGGCCGCCGAGCTGGGGGAGGACGGCATCCGAGTCAACGGGGTGAACCCCGACGGCGTGGTGCGCGGCTCCGGCATATTCGCCGGAGGGTGGGGTGCCCAGCGCGCAGCCGTGTATGGCGTGCCCGAGCAAGAGCTCGGGGCCTTCTATGCCAAACGCACACTGCTCAAACGGGAAGTGCTACCCGAGCACGTAGCCGATGCCGTCTTCGCTCTCACCGGCGGCGACCTATCGCTGACCACCGGTCTCCACATACCGGTCGACGCCGGCGTGGCCGCCGGGTTCCTCCGCTGACCAGGCCGCGATGGGTGTCTATTTCAGTGTCGACCTCGGTGCCACGAGCGGCCGGGTCAGTCTGGGCACGGTTACCGCGCACCGGATCGAGCTGCATGAGGTCCACCGTTTCCGGAATGCTCCCGTCCGAGTTTCCGGCGACTGGTTCTGGGACGTCGACGAGCTGTACGTCCAAACTCTGAACGGACTGGCCGCGGCGAGCCGAACCGCGCTCGCGGCCGGCATGATCCCGAACGGTATCGGCGTCGATACCTGGGGCGTGGACTTCGGCGTCATCGGACCCGAGGGTGAGCTGATCCTGGAAGCTCGGCATTACCGATCAGCTGTCGAGCAAGCGCGGGAGCGCGTCAGCCGACGCATCTCCGAAGCCGAGCTCTTTCGGCGCACTGGGGTTCAGCCGATGACCATCAATACGGTGTACCAGGCACCGCAGCGGCTGAACGGAACTGCAGTCCCCGCTGGCTCCTCGCTGCTCCTGATCCCAGACCTGCTCACCTACTGGCTGACCGGTGAACGTGCCGCCGAGCGCACCATCGCGTCCACCACCGGGTTGGTAGACGCGCGCTCGGGTAACTGGGACGCCGAGATCGTCGCAGAGTCGGGTCTCGACTTAGCGCTGCTGCCTCCGTTGCGCAGCCCTGCCACTGCGGCGGGGCAGATCACCCCGCTGGTGCGGGCCCGGATCGGCTCGAACTCAGACGTGCCGGTTCTCTACGCCGGCTCGCACGACACCGCGTCCGCGGTGGCCGCTGTACCGCTGGGGCGCAGCGCCGCCTTCGTGTCCTGCGGTACCTGGGCCCTCGTGGGGGTCGAGAACGACACACCGGTACTCAGCCACGAGGCGATGCTCGCGGGATTCACCAACGAGGCAGGCGTGGCGGGCAGGACACTCGTGATGCGAAACCTCACGGGGCTCTGGCTACTCGAGCAATGCCTGCGTAGCTGGGGGAATCCACCGCTGCCGGACCTACTCGCCCGAGCCGGGCAGGTCGGCCGGAGCCTGTTCATCGATGTCGGTGCCGCGGACCTGGTCAGCTCGGCCGACGTGCCCGGCGACATCACGCGCGCCTGCCGCGCGTCGGGTCAGCCCGAGCCTGACGACCCGGCCGAGTACGTCCGCTGCATCCTGCTGAGCCTTGCGCTGGCCTACCGCCGAACGATTCGACGGGCGGCAGAGCTCACCGCCCGGAACGTGTCCGTGGTCCACCTCGTCGGCGGCGGCAGCCGGAACGCGTTGCTCTGCCAACTGACCGCCGACGCATGTGGGGTGCCCGTCCTGGCCGGTCCGGCGGAAGCCTCCAGCCTGGGCAACGTCGGCGTGCAGGCCGTGGCCACCGGCGAGTTGAGTTCGATCGAGCAGCTGCGCTCCTTGATAGCCACGAGTGTCCGCCTGCGACGGTTCGTGCCGTCGGATTCCGATCCCGTGCGCTGGGATCGTGGCGAGGAGTTGTTGACTCCACCTCCCTGACCTTGATCCGTCCTGACCGAGTTCACCGATCTCCAATCGAGCAGAAGGCAGCATCATGTCCACCGATCTCGACCGCATCATCAGTCTGTCGCGCACGCTAGGCGCACCAGGGCGGGACCTGGTCATTCTCGCCGAGGGCAATACCTCCGTTCGCACCGGAGCGGACCGGATGCTCGTCAAGGCCAGCGGCGCCCACCTCGCAACCGCCGGACCCGACGACTTCGTCGAAGTCGGACTGGCGGAGATGGTCGCCCTGCTCGACAACCCGGATACCGACCAGCAATCCATTGCCGACGTGTTCAACCGAGTCGGTGTGGCCACCGGACGGCGGCCCTCGGTGGAGGCGATGCTGCACGCGATCTGTCTGCAGGAGGGCGGCGCCTCGGTCGTCGGTCACACCCACCCGGTGCCGGTCAACGCGCTGCTCTGCTCCGAACATGCCGAGACGCTCGCGTCCGTGATCGTCTACCCGGAGCAGATCGTCATCCTCGGGCGGAAGGCGATGCTGATTCCCTATGTGGATCCGGGCCTGTTGCTGGCCCGACTGGTCCGTGACCGGCTGCGCCAACACATCGCTGCCGAAGGCGCGCCGCCGAAGGTGATCTACCTGGCCAACCACGGCATGTTCGCTCTGGGTGCGACGACGGCGGAGGTACTCCGAATCACCGAGATGGCCGTGAAGGTCAGCCGCATCATGCAGGCCGGCCTGGCCGTCGGTGCCTTGTCCCCGCTTACCGACCATGACAGCGACCGGATAGACGAGCGTGAGGACGAGCAGCACCGCCGAGCTGTGCTCGACCGCGCAGAGCACCTTCCGGCTCGCGCAGCGCACCTTCCGGCTCGGGATGTGTCGTGACAGGCGCCCTCGACGGCAAGGTTGCCGTCGTCACCGGAGGCAGCTCGGGAATCGGGCTGGCCGTTGCCCGCGAGCTGTCCCGCCTCGGCGCCAACGTCGTCGTGACCGCTCGCTCGGCCGAGCGACTCGAGGCTGCCGTCGCATCGATACCCGGCCCGGCACATGCATTCGTGGCCGACATCACCGACGCCGCAACAGCCGGATCGTTGATGCAGCAGGCCGAGCAGCGGTTCGGCACCGTCGATATCGCCGTCGCGAACGCGGGTATCTACCTGGCCGATGAGTTGTGGAAGAACGACCCGAACGCGATCGACCGGTTGGTGTCGACCAACATCACCGGCGTCATGCGAACGGTGCACGCCGCACTGTCGTCGATGATTCCCCGGGGCACCGGCGACGTGCTGGTGACCGGGTCGGTTTCAGGGACCCAGGATATTCACTGGGAGCCTGTGTACTCCGCGTCCAAGCACGCACTGCACGCCTTCGTGCACGGGGTGCGCCGCCAACTCGTCGGCACCGGCGTCAGGCTCGGGGTGGTCGGGCCCGGTGTTGTACTCAACGAACTCTGGTCGGTGTCTGAAGAGCAGGACATCGAGCAGCGGGTCGCTGCCGGCACCGGGATCCGTTCGGAAGATGTCGCAGACGCGGTTGGCTACATGGTGACCCGGCCCCGGCA
The DNA here is from genome assembly GCA_030840445.1 of Pseudonocardiales bacterium. GTDB lineage: Bacteria > Actinomycetota > Actinomycetes > Mycobacteriales > Jatrophihabitantaceae > Jatrophihabitans_A. Next base: position 2,212 of record JAVEEN010000346.1, on the reverse strand, counting down.
TATCACCATTCGCGATCTGGTGATTCTGCCGTCCAATCAGGACATCTGAGCCGACCGGTCTGAGTCACAAGGTGCCTGACGTTCAGTCCGCTCCGGGTCGGTTCCGCTACGTCGCTCCCGGCGACATCAGGCAGCTGTCGATCGATAGGCTCGGCACGCAGACCCAGCGTCTGCGCCAGGCCTGACAACAGGTAGAAGGGCAGACGAACATGGGCATCCGACTCTCCCTCGGACACATCGACGAGTACGACGACACGGTGGCGGCCTTCGCACACCAACTGGGCCTGCGCAGCGTGCAGTTGCACACGCCCTCCGCGCTGCCCGGCTACGAGGGTTTCTGGAGCCTCGATGAGCTGCAGGCGCTGCGCGATCGCTGCGATCGAGACGGTCTGGTGATCGAGGGTTTGGAGAACGTGCCGGCGGCGCACTTCTGGAAGATTCAGCGCGGCCTTCCAGGTCGCGACGAGCAGATCGAGAACTACCACCGAACCATCCGCAACATGGCTCAAGTAGGCATTGATCTGCTCGGCTACAACTTCATCGCCACCTACGTCTGGCGTACCGACATGGGCGGCTCAGGTCGAGGTGGTGCAAGGGTCACCGGATTCGACCTCGCTCGCGCGGACAGGGGAAACGCGCTCGCTTCGTACAAGCTCACGCCGGGCGAGCCGATCACCGAACCCATCACGGCCGCGCAGATGTGGGACAACTACCAGTACTTCCTCGACGCGGTCCTGCCGGTGGCGGAGGAAGTGGGCGTCCGGCTCGCGCTGCACCCCGATGACCCGCCGGTGGATGAGCCGCTGGGCCAGGCCACGCGGATCTTCACCTCACCGTCGGCCATCGCCGAGGGCTATCGGCGCTCGGGTGGAAGCCCGGCCTGGGGACTCAACTTCTGCATCGGCACAGTTTCGGAGATGTCGGGGGAGGATTCGGTCAACGAGGTGATCGACCTGCTGGGGCCGCGTGGTCGCCTGTTCTACGTCCACTTCCGGGACGTCCAGGGCACCGTTCCAAGGTTCACCGAGTGCTTCCTCGGCGAGGGAAACTTGAACCCGGCCCGCGTCATTCGACGACTGCACGGCGCCGGGTTCGACGGCTTCCTCATCGACGACCACGTTCCGGCGATGATCGGTGACCTGGATACCTGGGGCGACACGTCACCGGCCGCGTACTGCAGCCGCGGTCGCGCCCACGCCATCGGCTATCTTCAGGGCGTTCTCAACGGGCTCGACATCGACTGACGCTGCTCACAGCGTGCTGAACTCGATCCGCAACCGGGTGCGGCGTCGCTGTCCCGGCTCGAGCCATGGTGCCGTCCCGGCTGCGCGATCGTGCTCGCGGCCGAGCACCGAACAATTCGCCGGCTCCACTGCCATCGCATAGCTGCCGCGGGTAGCGCGCCGCCAGGTGTGCACCCTGGGCAGTGTCGCAGCATCCCAGGCCACACTGGCTTGCTGTCCGGATTCGGGACTGACCACCCGGAGCGTCCGCCAGCCGTCAGAGCCTTCCGCGACGCCGTGTTCGACGACGACGTCCTCGTCATCAAGCAACGGCGGACCCATCATTGCCCAGTCTTGCCCGACGCGTGCCGAGTCCGGATCGCGCGGCTCGGACCACATGATGCGTCCGTCGACGAATGACGACGGGCCGAGAAACGGATACCCGAAGTTGACGTGGTAGAGAATCGGCGACTGCTCGGCGCGCTGCCCCAAGTTCGAGGTGTCGTCGACGATGACAATATCCGACCGGCCGGTATGAACGGTGATCGTGCGCTCCAGTCGCAGCACCGGTCCGAATGCCGAGGCGTCGATCATGGTGCCGGCGACGGTGACGGCGATGCTCCCGTCGTGCTCCACGCTGCGGGTCACGTGCACGCCTGACGCGCGCAAGCCGGTCGCGCTGCCGTGCATGGGATGGCCACCGGACGGGACGCCGACATTGCGAAGCCCGCAGGTGGTCAGCAGACCACCAGCCCAGCCGGCCAGCCAATTGTCGCCTTCGGACCAGGCGGTTTCACCGACCGGTGACAGCCACGCGACCGGCGAGCCGGCGAACCAGGCGGCACCGATGTCCAGGCCCCGGTCGGGCAGTACCCGTATCTGCAGGCCTCCAGCCGGGTGGATCGAGATCGTCCTGTTTCCTCGGGCCGGACCGTCGTCGGCGATCCCGTGAAAGACCTGCGCCAGTTGCTCGGCAGGGCCGAGAATGC
>JAVEEN010000311.1 GCA_030840445.1 Pseudonocardiales bacterium | reverse complement strand
GTGTCGAGCCGATGCGTGCGTGTGGTGATGATGTTGATGACCTGTTCGCTGGGCCAACCGCCGGTGAGGTCATCGGTCAGCGCTTCGAGTCCAGCGCGGATTCCGGCGGCGAGATGGTCGAGTTCGCTATGTGCCTCTACCTCCGTTAGGCCCATAGCTCTGGCCTCGACGACCAAAGCCTCGGTCGACTTTGGCCAGACTCCGTTGTGCGCCGATGGTGGTGGCCATCTTGCCGGTCAGCTCCGGGTAGCTGAGTGTGCACAACGAGTCATACAGAGGCGAGAGGATGACCCGGCTTCAAACGATCAGCCAGGTGCGGCCGTGCGAGCAGGTCGCGAATGCCGTCGCAGACGTCGATTCCGATGCTGCATTGCTCGCCGCCGAGGAGGAATACCGCGCCGGTTCCGTCCTCGCGCACGATCGCGGCCACCAGGGTGAGTGAGGGGTGCAGTCTGATGCACGGGTCCGACCGGGTGTCGCGTGATGACATGGTCTGTACCCGGTCGTCGGAGGCGACAGGAACTCCCGGGTAGGCGGATCGTATCGCCGGGCGGCCCCAGGCTGGCCAGAGTCGGTCATCAGTTGCCTCCCGTCCGTCGCCGCGAAGGGCTGCTGGCGATACGACCGGATCGTGCTCGGATGCGCGCCGTTGCTGGAGACGCTCAGGTGGTCGACTCTCTGTCGCACGGGCGATCGCGGTCACTGCCCCGCTGTTGGTGGCTTCGTATCGGATAAGTCACAGAATGCCGGTTCCAGGCGATGCGGGGCAGGGCCGCTGCCGGTAAAGCCCAGTGCAACGGGATTGCCGGGAACAGGCAATGAGGGTCGTCCGGCAATGCGGTACCGACGAGCTCCGATGCCTTTGTCAGGCGGTGTCTGCGAGCGCGCCGGCGACAGGCCGAGCCGCGGCGGTCATCATGGCCTGGTATTCAGCGAGGTAGAAGTCGGCTACCCGGGCGACGGTGAACTGGCGGGCATACCTGATCGCCCCCGCCCGGTCGATTGACGCACGCCCCGCGAGCGCGTCGGAGATCGCCTCGCTCAGCGCGAGCGGGTCATCGGCCCCAACGGTCACTCCCCGCGCCCGCGACAAGGTGTCCGCGAGCCCGTCGACGTCGGTTCCGACGACGCGCACGCCGAGCCCGAGACCGAGCACGGCACTCTGCGACCAGGCCTCTTCTCGGGAGGGCACGACGTGCACCGTGCTGCCGGCGACATAGGACCAGGGGTTGTCCACCCAGCCCGGCATGAAGACCCGGTCGGACAGTCCGTGTAACCGAATCCGGTCAGTAAGGCGGCGGCGCAGCGGGCCGTCCCCGAGCAGATAGACGGACAGGTCGCGACGGTTGAGCAGGGAGATCGCCTCGACGAGCACGTCAGGGCCCTTGTCATTGCAGAACCGTCCTGCGAACGTCAGGCGAGGCGTCCTGAGGCCCTCCCGCGGGGTTGCGCTCAGTCCCGCGACGGGCGAGCGTGCGGCCCGGATAACGTCAATTGGCACTCCGGCGTTGAGGGCGAACTGGCGGGCTGCCGGGCCCATGGCGTAGAAACGGTCGACGCGGCAGGCGGCGCTCACCAGCGTCCTGATGCGCCGGGTGGTCCAGTTCACCTCGTTGTGCTCGGTCGCGATGAACGGCGTCCACGGGTCGATGACCTGTCCGGCCGCCCACCACGCGCCGACCATGTGAGCGTGCACCAGGTCGGCCCCGCTGAGCTTGTCCGTCAGCCAGCCCGCGAAGTTCTCCGATTGCTCCCACTGCAGATTCCGCACCGGGTGAACTGACGACCCGGTCCGGAACGCGACCGCCTGCACACCATGCTGCTGGGCGAGCCGGATACCGTCGTGGGTGGCATCGCCCACGACCAGCCTCGTGCGCACACCGTGGCGCCGTTCGAGTTCGCGTGACAATCGGAGCAGCGCCAGTTGGGCCCCGCCCGGCTCGAGCTTTCCGAGAACGCGAACTACCTGCATCCGTTCGGCCACCGTCCTGATGATGAGCCGTCACGTCGGCCCGGAGCCGTTACCGTAGAGCTGCGCAGCTCCCGATGCGAGTACTGGCGATCAGGTGCAGCCGGTGTTCACGAACAGTTCATGGCGAATCTGCCGTTGATGCAGCGGTCCTCGTCCGGTCGTCGTGGTCGTCGCCTGGCAGCCGCCACCCGCACGCCGACGACCACAGCCACGCCTCCCCTCGCGCCCACGCCGACTCCCGGCAAGTCCAAGCACAAGGGTCGGGACGGCGGCGGCCAGGGTGGCGGAAACGGCGGCGACTGACTGCGGCGCTACCGGAGGTCAGCCGATGGCTGTGCCGAACAGATGGCCGATGGCGTAGGTCAAGGCCAGACCGGCGGCGCCGCCGATGACAACCCGGAGGACCGCGCGGCGGGCATTGCCGCCGCCGATCCGCGCGCTGAGCGCGCCGGCCAAACCGAGCGCGACAAGCACCGCTACCACTGTCACCGGGACGCGCCATCGCTGAGGTGGTAGCAGTATCGCTAGCAGCGGCAGCAGAGCACCCAGCGTGAACGACAGCGCTGACGCCGCGGCAGCCTGTACTGGGTTCGCCATGTCGTCGGGGTCCAGGTTCAGCTCGGCGTCCAAGTGCGCGGCGAGCGCGTCATGCTCGGTGAGTTCCTTCGCGACTGTCTGCGCCGTGGCGGCCGACAGACCCTTGGCGTGATAGATCGCGGTCAGTTCGGCCAACTCCAGCTCGGGAGTTTCGGCCAGTTCCCCGCGTTCTTGGGCGAGCTGAGCTTTCTCGCTGTCTCGCTGGCTGCTGACGGAGACGTATTCACCCAGCGCCATCGACACGGCACCGGCCACCAGACCGGCGAGGCCCGCGGTGAAGATCGGCCCTCGGGCCGCGGTAGCACCGGCGACGCCGACCACGATGCCGGCCACGGACACGATGCCGTCGTTGGCGCCCAGCACGCCGGCCCGAAGCCAGTTCAGCCGGCCGGCAGTGACGCCAGCATGCGGTTCTCCTGCGTGGGTCGCTTCGCCGTCCGTACCTGACCGAACCTGGGATGCCGAGGAATCGATCTCGTCGCTGTTCATGACAACTACTCAACCAGCCACTGAAGACCTGCTCCAGCAAGGACAGGCTCGCCTGATTCTCAGGTTGGGCGCGAGGCGACATCATCTCGCACTCGGCACAGGAGCGGGTTGACCGCCGCGGCCGCGGCGGTGATCCGCCGGTAGCGGTGGTGCCGCGCGTCAGCACCGCCAAGACACCCGCCCACAGCGGCGCCGGATCGTAACGCGGCGCTGAACAGCAATGGCAGATAGACCGCGATCCTTATGATCATCGCCTCCCTGGCCCGGGGTCGGCGAGGTTGGCGAGCATGTCCCGCAGTGCCGCGCCATCCTGGGGGGCGAGGCCGGCGACAAAACGCTGCAGGACGGCGTCGTGGTCCACTGCGCCGCCCGCGGCGTGTTCCAACACTCGCCGCATTTCCTGCGCTGCGAAGTCCGCCGCATCCCGCGTCGGCCGATAGGCGTGGGCGCGACCTGCCGACTCGCGCTTCACACTTCCTTTGCCCAGCAGCCTCGTCAGGGTCGTCGCGACAGTCGTGTACGCCAACTCCCCGACCCCGGACTGGACCAACGCCTCGCGTACCTCGCCGGGGGTCAGTGGCTGCTCGGCGGCCCACAGCACCCCGAGAACCTCGGTCTCCAGAGCACCGTTGGCGCGCTTACCGCCGCCATCGTTATCCTGAAGCTTGCGCCGCAGTCTCGGCATCGCCGTCCTTCGTCGCCGCCGCTGTCCGCAGCATCCGTCAGATCTACACGGTATAGTAGAGCAGCCGCGGTCGCTGTCCGGACACCCGGACACGCATCCAGCCGAGTCGTCCATTGCGAAGTCACAGCTCCTCTCTTACTAGGTCACAGCGTATCTCTTACACCGTGTAGTAGCGTGCTGAATTGTGACCGACGACCACAACCATCCGACGGATTCCTCCGCTCCGTTACCGCCGGAACTGGACCCCCACCGTCGGCACCGACGGCCGCGACCGGCCCCGCAGCACCCCCCGCAACGAGGCAATGCATCGCCGGCCCGTCCGCGGCGGGGCCGGTCACGGCGCCGACCAGTAAGCGACATGGGCACAGGCCTGGCGCTGGGCGGGCGAATCGTCGCCGCGCTGCTGTCGTTCGCGGTGCTGCTCGGCAGCGGCTACGCCTGGGCGACCTATCGCAACTTCACTTCAAACATCACCCGCGTCAACGCCATCGCCAACGGGAAGCAGGCCGGGCCCAATATCGACGGCGCCGACCAGAACATCCTCATGGTCGGCGTGGATGACCGCTCCAACGCCACCCCGCAGGAACTCGCCCAGTTGAGCACCACGCTGGACGGCGGCAGCATGAATACCGACACCATGATGGTGATGCACGTGCCGGCGAACGGCGCGAAGGCGACCGTGATCTCATTCCCGCGGGACTCGTGGGTCAACATCCCCGGCTTCGGCATGAACAAGCTCAACGCCGCCTACGCCCTAGGCGCTGGCCCGAGCCATAACGTCGACGCCGGCGCGCAACTGCTCATCCAGACCATCCACCAGATGACCGGGCTGACCATCGACCACTACGTGCAGGTGTCCCTGATCGCCTTCTACCGGATCAGCATTGCCATCGGTGGCGTCGACGTCTGCCTCATCGCGGCGCAGAACCCGCAGACCGACTCCGACGCCTACGGCTCGGGCTACTCCGGAATCAACCTACCCGCCGGACACTCCGTGATCGAGGGTAAGCAAGCCCTCGCGTTCGTCCGGCAACGGCACGGTCTGCCGCGTGGTGACCTGGATCGGATCGTGCGCCAGCAGTACTTCCTGGCCGCCGCGTTCCGCAAGATCGCCTCTGCCGGCACTCTGCTCAACCCGATCAAGCTCCAGAACCTGCTGACCGCGGTCAGCTCTTCGCTGAAGGTCGACAAAGGCCTGGACCTGCTCAAGCTCGCCACCCAGATGCAGAAGCTCACCGCCGGCAATGTCACGTTCAGCACCATCCCGACCTCGGGCACGCCGACCATCACCTATAACGGCACCCAGGTGTCGATCGTCCAGGTGGACACCGCAGCCATGCCCGGTTTCATAGGCAAACTCATCGGCAAACCCGCCGATAGCGCCTACACCAAAGCCACCCCGGCCGACCCGAGCACGGTCACGGTCGACGTCGTCAATGGCGCCGGTGTCTCCCAGCTAGCCACCCGCAACAGTGCTGCCCTGCAACAGGCCGGCTTCCACACCGGCACGCCGAACAGCGGTAACACCACAGCCACCACGGTGATCGAGTACCCGGCAGGCACTGAAAGCCAAGCAAAGGCCGTCGCGGCGTACGTCCCCGGCGCCCAAGTCGCCGCTTCGACGGCGGTGAAGACGGTGACCCTCGTGCTCGGCACCGACGGCAAGCAGGTGAAAGGACTCGCGGCCAGCGTGGCGCCGAGTCAAACCCCCGCCGCGCCGGCATCATCGGCCAGCCAACCGGCCGTCCGCACCGCCGCCCAGGCCGGCTGCATCAACTAAGACCTCTAGATCAACTAAGACCTCTGGCAGGCACCGATCGGGACGGTCCGGGGACGGTCCGGTCAAACGCATTGCGCAGGCGGCGAGTACATCCTCCGCTAATGTTTGTTTTCCGTTAGTTTTTGCCCTATCATAGGTGATCTATTCGGACATCTGGGCGGGAGGCTTGTGCGATGCGCAGCCACCCACCACGCGACCGCAGATCGCGATCATCCCGCGCCGCGCCAGGCCTCGAGGCGATGCGGATCGTGTTACAACCCATCGTCGACCTTGCTACTGGAGTTGTCGTAGCTGCCGAGGCGTTGGCCCGGTTCCCCGGCGAGCCGGACGTGGCGAGCGTTTTCAAGGCGGCGCATGCCTCAGGCACCGGACTGGCCCTGGAAGCCGCATGTGTGCGCGCGGCGCTGCGCCACCGCGACGAGGTGCCGGACGGAGCGCTGCTCACCGTCAACGTCAGCCCGGAAGCACTGGCCGACCACGGCGTGCAGGACGCACTGCACGGCGATCTGAGCGGCCTGGTTCTTGAAATCAACGAGGACAGCCAGACCGACCCCCAGCCCCTGATCGTGCTGCTCGCCCAGCTCCGGGACCGAGGCGCGCTGATTGCCGTCGATGACGCGAGCACCGGCTACGCCCCACTCCTTCGGCTGACGACGCTGCGCCCGGACATCGTGAAGCTGGACCGCAGCCTCGTCGACGGCCTCGACGAGAGCGTCGAGCAGGCCGCGGTGATCGACGCCGTGGTCAGACTTTCGCACCGGATCGGCGCCCGGGTCCTCGGTGAAGGTGTGGAAACCCTGCCGGAGCTCATCGCGCTGGGTCGCCTGGACGTCGACTACGCCCAAGGTTGGATACTGGCGCGGCCCGCGCTACCGCTACCCGAGGTATCACCGGCGGCGGTCGCCGCGTGCGTGACCGGACGCCGCGACCTGCTCCGCAACGCCGCCCGCACCCCAGCGGGTTCGGGAATCGCCTTGGATCACATCACCACCGCGCTGGCTGGAGCCAGCAACCCCGCCGACCTGGCCGAAGCCCTGCAAGCCGCCGCGGCCAGCCTCGGCCTCGACCTGATCGGCGTGTCCACGCTGGCCGAGCACCAGCTGCTGGACGCGACACCGAACGGTCCGCCCGAGCAGGAACACACGCTTGCACTGACGAACGCTCCCACCGCCCACCGGGCCCTCGTAGGCGGCGCGACCATCGAAGCGCACCTCGATGATCCGCATACCGACCCCGGCGAACGGGCCTGGCTGACCAGCCGCCAGCTCTCCAGCCTGCTCATCCACCCTCTGATCGGCAAGGGCGTCGCCCTCGGCGTTCTTGGATTCGGCCACCGAAGCCATCGCCGATGGACCTGCCCCGACCTCGCCTCTGCCCGCACGCTAGCCGAACACGCCACCGAAGTGCTGTTACGCCTCACCGATCCAGCCGGCCCCTGACCCGCGCCGCGCGCCTGGCGAGCTGCCCGGTGCGTCAGCGGCCGGAATGATCGGATTTCAATTTGCGTGCGATGCGCCGGTCGCCGATCAGGATGGAGCCGAGGAGCGCGGCGCCGCCGAGAAGCTGCCCTCGGACAGGGAGTCCAACACTTTGTTGACCCGCCCCGGCAAGCGGGCCGTGAAATCCTTGGCCTCCATCGCCGCGGCCAGCAAGCTGCCCGGTGACGTATGCATGCGTGAGCGCGTGATGTCCGCGTCGTTCGCTTTGACGACTTCGGCCGGGTCAAAGCCGGGGCCGAGGTGGCTGGCGACCTGATCCAGGTTCAGCAACGCCTTGCCGACCATCGCCATCTCACTAGGTGGTCGCAGCCCGGAGGCGCCCGACAGCCGACTGAGTTCGACCATCACCCTGCCTGCCTGGACGCCGCTGCCGGAGCCGACCGCGTCGGTGACCAAGCGGGTGGCCGCATCCACCGCCGGTGTCGTCCACGGCGGGTGTCGTCCACGGCGGGTGTCGTCCACGG
>JAVEEN010000308.1 GCA_030840445.1 Pseudonocardiales bacterium | reverse complement strand
CGTCAGGCCGCTGGCCATCCCGAAGGCCGCCCCGGAATTTCGGATCAGCGACAAATACACCAGGCCTCCAAGGAGCCGTGGCGAGTCGCCAGCGGTTAGGTGCGTCACGATAAGCATCTTCGTGGTGGCGTCCAGCACCAACGCGAATGTGGCGACCGCGGCGAGCAAGCCGACGCGCCTGGGACGCTGGGGTCGGTCCACCGTCGAATCGTTACCCGTGCCCGAGGCGGTGCCGGTGCTGTTGCCGGTAGCCGAATCGACAGCTGGATCGTTCCGGCCTGGGTCCTCGCTCACCCGACCAGTCTGGCAGAGCCCACCGATACCACCGTCCGGCGATCACATCGGTGCCCGCCTAGTGGTGATCCATCGTGTTTACCAGGGCAACTTCGGTGATCCACTCGCGTTTACCGGGGCCTGGGCGCGCAATAACGCGACATGATCACCGCAACCCCGACCACAGCGGCCATTACGGAACCCGGCCGATCCATTCCGCCGTGGCGAACTTGGTTTCGATCAACTCGGCGGTCCGTGCGGATTCTGCCTTCGTCACCTCGGTCTCGGTCAGTCCATACCGGTTGCTGAAGCTCTTGATCATGGCCTCGATGATCTCCTCGCGGGGCAGCCCGGTCTGCGAGCGCAGCGGGTCCACCCGCTTGGCGGCACTCGTGGTGCCCTTCATCGACAATTTCTCGCGCCCGATCCGCAGCACCTCGATCATCTTGGCCGCATCGATGTCGTAGGCCATCGTCACATGGTGCAGCACTGCCCCGTTCGCCAGCCGTTTCTGCGCGGCCCCGGCAATCTTGCCTCCGGGTGAAGCGATGTCGTTCAGCGGCTGATACCAGGCATTGATCCCCAGATCGTGCAGCGCACCGAGCACCCAGTCGTCGAGGAATGCGTACGAATCCTGGAAGGACAGCCCTTCCACCAGGGACGGTGGCGCATACAGTGAGTACGTGATCGTGTTGCCGGGCTCGACGAACATCGCGCCACCACCGCTGATCCGACGAACCACCTCAATGCCGTACCGGGCCGCACCGGCTGCATCCACCTCGTTCTGGACGGATTGGAATGATCCGATGACCACGCAGGGCGAAGCCCACTCCCACACCCGCAGGATCGGCGGACGACGGCCGGCGGCGACTTCCTCCAGCAGCACCTGGTCGAGCGCCATGTGGTGCTGGGGAGCCCGAGCCGGCTCGTGGATCAGCAGCCATTCGTGATCGGTCCAGCTCGTCGCCGCCGACAGCGCGCGCCGAACCGCGGTCGCCACGTCAGCGGCCGAGAAGCCGTACATCGTCGTTCCCGACGGCAGGGATTCTCGCACCCGCCCCGCGAGTTCGAGGGCTCCAGCGTCCGCCCGCGCGCCGACGAGCGCACCATTCATCGCCGCGAGCGCCTCATCCGGTTCCAGAAAGAAATCCCCCGATACCCGCACCTCCGCCAAGGTGCCTTCGACGACGTCGAGGTCGACAACTACCAACTTGCCGGAAGGCACTTTGAATTCGCCGTGCATACCTGTTCCCGTCCGGGGCAACCATCGCCCGCTCGCCATGACCTGTACCTGGAACGTAGCCCACGTCGCCAAGCATTCCGGAGGTGAGAAGCTAACCTCTGACACGTAAGGCAAGAGTCGATGCAAGCACCAACAGGAAACAAGCACCGACTGTAAAGAGGAGATCAGGTGCTGGATCCCAGCGAGCTGTTCGAGTACGCGACGACGGTGCCGGCACTCGGCGAACCGGTGCTCGTGCAGGCCCTCGACGGCTTCGTCGACGCCGGCGGCGCCACCCGGCTCAGCCGCGAGCATCTGTTGGCGACTCTCGAGGCCGAGGTCATCGTTACCTTCGACGTGGATCAGCTCTACGACTACCGGGCCCGCCGACCCGAGATGATCTTTGCGACCGACCACTGGGAGAGCTACCGGCAACCCCAACTAACCATCCACGCGTTACAGGATGCCCAAGGGACGAGCTTCCTGCTCCTGTCCGGCCCGGAGCCCGATGTCCAATGGGAGCGGTTCGCCGGGGCCATCGAGACGATCGTGCAGGATCTCGGTGTCCGCCTGGTCATCGGCCTGAACTCCATCCCGATGGGTGTCCCGCACACCCGCCCCTCGACGGTCATCGCGCATGGCAGCCCGCTCGAGCTCGTGTCCGACTACAGCAACTGGCTCGGCACCGTCCAGGTCCCAGCCAGCGCCGGGCACCTGCTGGAGTTCCGGCTGGCCGAGGCTGGACTGGCCTCCATGGGATTCGCGGTCAACGTGCCGCATTATCTGGCGCATCTGGACTACCCGGACGCCGCCGTCACCTTGCTTGACCACGTCGCCCGCGCCGCTGGCCTGCAGCTGCCCTCCGACGCGCTGCAGGAGGCCGGCGACGCGGTTCGAGCCGGGGTGGACGAACAAGTCGCCGGATCGGAGGAGGTGGCGGGGGTGGTGCGAGCCCTGGAGCAGCAATACGACGAGATCGTGGCGGGCCGTGGCAACGGCCTGGTCGCCGACGGCATGCCGTTGCCGACCGCCGATGAGCTGGGGGCCGAGTTCGAGCGCTACCTGTCCCGGCAGCCCGGTCCAGGCGAGGAGCCTAAGGACTCGTGATCCGAGCCGCAGTCGAAGCCGACGTACCGGCGATCCTCCAGCTGATCCGTGAACTGGCCCGCTACGAACGCGAGCCGGACGCGGTGCAGGCGGACGAGTCCGGCCTGCTCAAAGCATTGTTCGGCCCAGATCCTGCGGTGTACGCCTTGGTCGCCGAGCACGAGGGCTCGGTGGTGGGTTGCGCGATCTGGTTCGTCAACTTCTCGACCTGGACAGGTCGGCATGGTCTCTACCTGGAAGATCTGATCGTCTCCGACCAGCACCGGCGATCGGGGTACGGCCGAGACCTGCTGGCTGAGCTCGCCCGGATCTGTGTGGAGCGAGATTACGGACGTCTGGAGTGGTCGGTCCTCGATTGGAACGAGCCCGCGCTGTCCTTCTACGCTGCACTCGGCGCCGAGCCGATGACTGGATGGACGGTGCACCGGCTCACCGGGATGGGGCTGAGCCAACTGGCCGTGGGCCAACTGGCCGAGGGCCGACTGGCCGAGGGCCGAGGTCGTCGTCTCGGTACACCGGGCTGAGCTGAGTCGGTCGGCGTTACTTCCAACGGAAATGGACGAACACCCGCCCGAAGTTGTCCGAATCCTTCTCCACCCGGTGATACAGCGCCTTGATGTCCTTTCGGTCCAGGAACCGCAAGACATGCTTCTTCAACTGTCCCGAACCCTTGCCCGGGATGATCTCGACCAGCGGTGCCTTTTTGGCGACGGCCTCATCGATGATGTCGCGAAGCGCACGGTCGATCTCTCCGCCACGGTTGTAGATGTCGTGTAGATCAAGCTTCAGCTTCACAACATCATCGTTCCACGTACGGCCAGGCCGAGTGAAACCTCACCATCCCCGCCGTCCGAACGGAAGAAACCCCTGTGATCGCAATGGCCAATTTTCTCTCGTAAGAGGTCAGCGGCTGGATCAGGTCTGCTGTCGTGGAACCGGCTCCGAGCCCGCCTGCCGAGCCAGCGTGACACCGCAGTAACCGCCGGACCGCAAGCCAGCCGCCACGGCCCCACCCCAAGAAGCTCCAAGGCCTCCCGCGCCACCGCCGTCCGCCATGAACACCACGGTGGATACCAGCTCTCAGCCCGCTTGGTTGTGCGGGGCGCCGGTCGGCGGCAACCGGATGCCTTCCTGCTGGACGTGGCTTTCGACGGGCCTGCGGATCACCGGGCGCGGGCCGGAGCCCGACCTGACCTGATCCGACGACCCGCCGACAGCAGCTGGCCGGGCTCGCGTAAACGTCGCGAGATTGGCCGGAACGAGGTTGACGTAGCCGTCCTCGTTCCATGCCAGCACTGCGATGTAACCATCGGGCCCCGGCTCCGAGCCCGCCAGATCGGCATGACGACCGTCGTGGCCGGCTTCACGCAGACACCCCAGTACTTGTCCTACCGCCAACCGATTGCGCTGGATAGCCAACTCGTAGGGCAACGTCCTTGAGCACAACTGAGGCTCGACCATCAATTCCCCCGAAGGTGCCTCGCTGACTGCTCGGTTCTGGATGAAGGCAGCGACGGCCCGGATCCGGCGCCCCGACCGACCGCCACATCCGAGGCACCATCATCGCATCTGCCCACGACAGTCGGGTAACGAAATGGACTCATCGACGAGCGCTGAGCCGACCTGCCCGCGGCTGGTCGGGTAGACGTTCGCCAGCGGGCTCCGGAATGCAAGCAATGCTTGTACTTTGTCGCCATGGATGGCGTGCTGCTGCAGGTGGTACTGGCCGGCCTGGCCGAAGGCGCCGTCCTGGGTCTGGTTGCGCTTGGCTTTTCGCTGGTCTCCGGGACTGCTCGCGTCCTGCACTTCGCGCACGGCGACATCACAATTGGTGCGGTCTTTGTCGGTGTTCTCGCCGTTGTAGGCAGCTCTCCGACCGCAGCCGGCCTGGCGCCGCTCCCGTCGCTGCTGCTCGTCTTGTCGATCGTCGCGGCGGGGGCGGTGCTGTCGGGGCTGGTCGCGATGCTCGTGGTACTTCCGAACTTGCCCAGCGTGAGCGATGAAAGTCGCAGGCGGTTGGCCGGCGTTCCGGGCTGGGTCGCAGGCGGATTGGCCGCCGGGTTGCTGTTGCGGGCGGTGCTCGGCATGTTGTTCGCACAGCAGAGTTACGCGGTGCCCGATGCGTTGCGCGTGGATGCGCTGACGCCCGATGGCCTGCTGCGCCTACCCGGCGGCAACACTCTCGCGCTACGTGCCGTCGTCGTAGTGGTCATCGGCGTCGGCCTCGGACTGATCGCCGAGCGTTCAGTGGTTCGGTCGCGCTTTGGCCGTTCGTTGCGCGCTGTGGCCGACGACCCGGCCGGTGCTGCGTTGTGTGGCGTTTCCGTGCGCCGCGCCGTCCTGGGAGCCTTCCTCGTTGCCGGCCTGCTCGCAGCCGCGGCCGGCGTGCTGGCAGCCCCTGGCCGGGCGGTGTCAGTGGACGAGGGAGCGGTCCTCGGACTGGAAGCGGCGGCCGCGGCCGTACTCGGGGGCGTGGGTTCGCTGCGTGGTGCGATGGCCGGTGGGTTGGCGGTCGGGCTCCTGCAGGCCCTCGCCGGGTACCTCCTCGGCGCGGGTTTCTATGACGTCGCACCCCTGGCACTGCTGGTCCTCCTGTTGGCAGTACGTCCGCAGGGCGTCGCTGTCCGGTCGTCCTCCTGGCGAGTCCGCGCACGGCGATTCCACGCACGGCGAGCCAGCGCACGGCGAGCCAGCGCACGGCGAGCCAGCGGATGAGCATCATCAGCATGGCTCAGGCGCTGTGGTTGCTGCTCGCGGCCTTAGGCCTGGCTCTGTCCGTGTCGTACGGGGGACTGCCGCTACTGGGGCA
>JAVEEN010000294.1 GCA_030840445.1 Pseudonocardiales bacterium | reverse complement strand
TAGCTGCCGCCACAACGGGGAGCCTGACCGAGGGGGATCCCGGTGGCTGCGCGACGAAGATGGTCCACGATTGCTGCTCCTGTGCGGCCAGTCCCGGCAGTTGACAGGCGATGGGGCCACCGGCGGCTTTTCTGCACAGCACGGTCGGTGACTGGGTGCCGGTATATGAGGCGCCCACTGGTACGTCGATCGTGACGGTGATCGGACCCGGAGTAGGGACGTTCGCATCCTGGCGGGCAGTGACTCGAAAGGCCACAGCAGAGGGTGGCGTGTTCTCGTCGACAATCAGCGCAATCGTCACGCGGAGAACCGGTGGGGAAGGTTTGGCGATACGTGGCGGGTTAGCCGGGGGCATGGCTGGGGGCATGGCTGGGGGCATGGCCGGGGACGTGGCCGGGGACGTGGCCGGGGACGTGGCCGACGTTCCCTGTTGGGCGGCCTCCGGCGCCGGTGAATGCGGGCCACCGTGGTCGCGTAGCGCAGCGGCCAGGATCACCACTCCCGCGACACCACCAGCGGCAGCGATCAGCGAGGCGCGATGCAGCAGTCGGCGCCGAACTCGGCGCGGCGGCCGGCGGTGCGTGGACTGAAGTGCCGATGCCGGTGGACCGGCGCTGATCGGAAGGAAAAACGCACGCATGTTTTGGCGGACAGTACCGAGCTCATCGAGAATCAGTGAGCAGTCTTCACAGTCACCGACGTGATCGGCAATCTCCTTCGCGCGCCGTGACCTCAGCCTGCCGAGCAGCCATGCGCTCAGATCCGGGCGCACCTCACGGCACACCGACGAAGCGTCCGCGGCCAGGCTCATCACGTGGGCGTCCAACCATGCCATCCGCAGCCCTTCGCGAGCCCGGACGGCGAGCGCTGAAACGCTGTTGGGTGTCATGCCGAGTTCCTGTCCGATCTCCTTCGGGCTCCTGCCGTGGATCTCGGTGCGGACGAGGACATCCCGCCAGCGCTCGGGAAGACTCAGCAATGCCTTCATCACGAGGGAGCGGTCGATGTTGCGGAAGACCGTGTCGTCAGCACTCGGGCCTGGATCAGAACGTCCCTTGTCACCGATGGCATCGTCGGTACCGACCGGGATGGTTCTGGCTGCGCGCCGCGATGCCTCGATGGCACCGTTGCGAACGGCGCTCAGCAGATAAGGCACGAAGTGGTGCTCGGGACCCTTCCCGGCGCGAATCGCAATGAGCGTCCGCGTGAAGCAGTCAGACACGAGGTCGGCAGCGTCGGCCGGCTGTCGGGTCCATTTGAGTGCGGCGCGGGTCGCCACCCGCACGTGACGTCGGTAGAGCTCGGCGTACGCCGCAACGTCGCCTGACCTGACCCGCTCAAGAAGGGCAGCGTCGTTCGATTCAGAATCGTCCATGGGGTTCTCGGGCGCTAGGCGACCAGTGCCCGGATTCGTTCTGCGATGCGCTGCGACGCACGTCCGTCGCCGAAGGGCGATGGGATCGTGGCGAGCACATCGAGGAGTTCGCCGTCCTCGATCGCCGCCCGGGCCGCCTCCCCAACCGTTGGTCCCGGCGGCACGATGCGCGCGAAATGCTCCAGGGACTCGGGGCGTTCGGTGGAACGACGGACAACCACGAGCGGTCGTTTCAGGACCGTGACCTCTTCCTGCACACCGCCTGAGTCGGACACGATCACGGCGGCATGCGCTGCCAGGCCAAGGAAGGACTGGTAGTCCAGCGGCTGGGTGGTGACAAATTTCTCGAGCAGAGCCTCAAGTCCGTGGCGCTCGATCGCAGCACGAGTCCTCGGATGAACCGGAAAGACAACCGGCATTCCCAGCCTGCCCAGCTCGGTCAGCGTCGCGGCGAGCTGGACGGGGTCGTCGGTGTTCTCAGGTCGATGGATCGTCGCGAGCACGAACCGATCCGGTGTGAGGCGAAGATCTGCCAGAGCCTGCTGGCGGCTGGCCTCGTCGGGGAGCGCCGCGTGGACGGCTTCGACGACCGTGTTGCCGGTGACTTCGATGCTGCTGGCGTCAATGCCCTCACGCACTAGGTTGGTGAGATTGCCACTTGTTCCGGCAGCTAGGAAGTCCGAGAGGTGGTCGACCAGGACCCGGTTGTGCTCCTCAGGCATGGCGCGGTCGTAACTGCGCAGCCCCGCTTCCACATGCACGAGCTGGATCCCGAGAGCGTTGGCCGCGAGGGCGCCGGCCAGCGTCGAATTGGTGTCGCCCTGCACGATGACCGCGGCTGGGCTGCTCGCGCGGAAGAGGGCCTCCATTTCTTCCAGGCCACGGGCGATCTGGGCGCCCCGCGTCTTCCCCCCGATGCCCAGGTTGTACTTCGGCTCGGGGATGCCCAGCTGCTTGAGAAACACACCAGACATGTCGGCGTCGTAATGCTGACCGGTGTTGACCACCTCGGCCTGATCACCGAGCTCCCGAATGACGCTTGCGAGCTTGATGATCTCGGGTCTCGTTCCAAGCACCACAACGATCTTGACGGCGCGCGGCATCGTCCCCTCCTCTCTTCGCTGGACTCGTTGAGTACGAGACGGCAGCCGCGGGTACGTGACGTCCGGCCCTGCGGCCGACCGGCGATGCTTCCGATTTCGGACACCGCGCCAGCACATTCCCGACAGCGTTCGTGCTGCGATTCGTACTGCGATTGGTCCGCCCCGTCGGGTTTGCACGTTTTACAAGAGGACCGAGCACCTGGGCCTTATCCCGGGCGGGCGCAGCAGACCCCCTGGTCGGGGCAAACGGTTCGGGGCAAAGTTCGCAGGCGATGGTCTTGTCCGCGGTGCTGGGGGCGGTGCGGCGGCGGTGCTGGGGACGGCCTCAGCGGTGGGGCGGGGTCACGCAAGCCGCTACACCGGCCGCGGTGAACGTATGTTCGAGCGCCGGAGAGGCGGCGACGCGAAGACCACCCCAGGCGCTATCCCCTGGCGCGCCGCCGCCCTCGGGTCAGCGCCAAGACGGGGGGTTGTCGGCGCCAACAGTTTCGCCGCGGGGGAGCGGCGTGGCGGCGCCTTGAAGGCGCCATCCACTCTGGTGAAGTTTGACGCCACTCGATCATGACGCGGCGAAGCAGAGGTCGCCGCCTGAAGACCGCGCAGGTCGGAGAGTGACCGCTCGATTACCCACAGGTGTTGCCGTCGCCGCGGCACCAAACGGCTACCTCCGCAGAGCTATGGGCAGCTTTCGAGTTCGCGTCATAAACGCGGCCCTGGCGCGTGTCTCATGTAGAACGCCGTGCCCAACCTCGGCGCGATCGAAGATGGGAACGCAAAGACGATGGGAACGCAAAGACGACGGGGACGGCAACGGGAGGACAGTCCGGGTTCGATCGCCGGTGTCAACGTTGGCGGTGCGCCCGCAGCCGGTCGCTTTCGGATCGTGCCGGCGAACGGGCCACCCGTATGACACCGTCTCACGTCGCGCACGGTGCGCGCCCACGCCAAAGCCGTCGCGACCCGCGCACTGCTGGTGCTGAGCGCCCATCGACCCGAGTCGCCTCACAGACCTACCCGCCGACGACCGGGTCGGCCGCTTCAGAACAGTCAAGCAAGGACAGGTGGAGACGGCATGCAACCGAACCAACAACGATGTCTTCGACGCCATCGACGACTTCTACTGTCGCAACCGAAGGCGCAGGCGTTGTTCCTCACCGAGGACCGCGAGATCCTGGTCGACCGGGACAGCCTTGCGCGATTGACCATTGCGTGGCAGCACTACGACGATGCCAGCCACTCACGGGAAGAGGACCTCGACCCCGTTGACGTGATGCGGCGCGCCGGACGGGTATTACGAGCGGTTGCCCCGCTTCTGCGCTCCGCGCGGAACCGATGAACCGTAGTGCCGATAAGCCGATGAACCGTTTGGACGAATCAGGCTGCGAGCCGGTGGGAAAGCACCGGCCAGCCCGACCCGACGCCACCGGCAGCCCGGGGCTCGCGATCGCCAATGGGCAGCGATGAGCGCCTCCTTGCTCATCGCCGCCGTCATCGTAGTAATGGGCGTGCTCAGCGTTGACGTGGTTTTCATCGGCCTCAGGTCGCGCCGGCGGCGTCCGGGCCAACCGGCCAGGACAAGGACAGATCTCCGGGGAGAATGACCATGGGACAGACCAGGCCGCGGCGCAGGTCCGAAACGGACCCTTCGGCGTCGTCAGGGGCTGACCACCCACGCAAGCGCGTAGCCCGTCACTTGCCCGCCAGCTCGGCATGGAGCCAGCGCCCAGCCCACGGACCGGGCCACGGAATCGACCAGCGGGCTAGGACCGGACGGGCTCGCGCCCAGCGCGGCGCGGGCCATTTGGATACCCGTCCGGTCGGCACCCGTTGCCCACCCGAATCGCACCTGCGGCTGCCCGCAGGTGCCGGGTGAGATAGTTGGCTGCGCGACACCGGTCGCGGCGCTGGCCGCGTAGGTCGCGGCCAAGCCATCCAGGCACCAGGACGCCCGCAGCGGCGCGGCCTTCAGGTTGGCACGGACCGAGTTCGCCACAGCCAACGCGCCCAGCCGGTTCATCACGGCTGGTTGGTCGGCGAACGTTATCGGCCGACCGCGCGGCAAGTCCGCCGTCTGGTGTGAATGATCGGAACGCTCGAGCATTACGACATTTGCGGCGACCACAAGCGCCGCAACACCCGTCGCGACGCGCGCCGCCCACGTTTGCATCCCGGTATCCGATGGCCGATGTCTAGCGGCGCCCCGAACCGTTGCGGCGTCGCCTGGCCGAGGCGTCCGGACCAATCCCGGCCAGAACAACGGCAGGCGGCATCAAGTACAGCAGCGCACCCCTCCGCAAGCGGATCACGGCCACCCCTCTCGCCCACCTCACAAGCCGCCGGTTCCGGTACCCGTAACAGTCAGGGAGATTCCATCTAGGAGGATGCGAGAATCCGAAGAACGTGACGCCGTTGCCTGGATAAGGCGAAGTACCGACGACAGATTTGCAGCCACACCGCATCATCAGGAGCTCCGGGCCGCTGCGGAAAGCCGGACGCCGACGATCCGTGCCGAGCGTGGCGGGTGCGAACCGTCGAGGTCTTCGAGGTCTTCGAGGTCTTCGAGGTCTTCGAAGAGGCTCGCAGGAACAAGGAAGTTGCAGTCACCGACCAGCCCTTCCAATCCCCACAGACCAGCGGCCAGCGCGACCAACCAGTCCGGTCTGACCCCGGCTGATCTGTGGGAATCGGAGCGAACCTCTTTCAGCGCAGCTTGGGAAGCACCTCGGTGCCGAGAAGTTCGATCTGCTCGAACCAACGGTCGAACTTGAATCGGAAGTCGAAAACCAGATGCTCCACGCCGACCTCGCGGAATTGCTCCACCTGAGCGACTGCCTCGTCCGGGTTGCCGGCGATCAGCTGTCCAGCCAGATCGTCAACGGTCTCGAACGAGCCCGATGGCGGCTTGACCGTGAACTTCGCCTTGTTGGCCCAAGCGAGCAAACCCGGGATATTCACGTCCTTGAGCGCTTCCTCGCGTGAGGACTCGATCGAGGTCGGCGGAATGACGGCGATGGTCGGCATCGGCTTATTCTGCTCGGACGATAGTTCCTTCATTGTCTGAATGCGCTTTTCCATCGTCCCCAGACCGATCCGACCAGGCATCCAGCCGTCACAGAACTCCACGGCCAGCCGAGCCGAGCGGGGAGTCGCGCCGCAGTACCAGAACGGCACCCGGCCACCGACGGGCTTGGGCTCGATGGTGACATCGTTGAACTTGAAGATGCCATCGTCATAGCTCACGTCGTTCTCGGTGAACACCCTGCGCAGGATCTCGGCGTTGGAGCGAACCATCTCCACGCGATCACGGCCACCCCACTCGATGGCGTCGAACTCGTGGTCGAAGGTGCCCGCACCGAAACCGAGGATCAACCGGTTACCGACCAACTGGGTGATGGTGCCGGCCATCAGGGCGGTGACGAGCGGGTGCCGGAACGGGATCAGCGAGCCGGTGCCAAGCTGGATCCGCTCGGTCACCGCACCGATCGCGGTCAGCGTGGTGAGCGCGTC
Organism: Pseudonocardiales bacterium; assembly: GCA_030840445.1. GTDB lineage: Bacteria > Actinomycetota > Actinomycetes > Mycobacteriales > Jatrophihabitantaceae > Jatrophihabitans_A. The sequence continues at coordinate 40,045 of JAVEEN010000294.1, read as the reverse complement.
GTAGAACGTGCGATTGGGCTTCTCCATCTCGCCATGGGGCTCGAACACAAGGTGATCGCGTACCCATACCGAGTCGAATCCAAGCTCTTCGGCGCGCTTGGCACCTTGCAACAGGTTCTCTTTCGATGCGTGCTCGCCGAAATGGGGAAGCAGCAGTCCAAACTTCATCGGTTTGTCCTCATCTACTGGTTGGTCAGCGTGGGGTGGCAAGGCGGGCCTGTCCCGCGACGCCGACCACCTTGCTGTCTTCGAGAACGAATTCGCCGCGAACGAGGGTGTGTTCGATGGCGGCGTTGATAGTCCGTCCGTCGTACGGGGTCCAGCCGGTCTTCGACAGCACGCCGTCGTTGGCGATCGTCCAGGGTGAATCGAGGTTGGCGATCACCAGGTCAGCATCCCGGCCGACTTCGATCGCCCCCTTGGAGCTTTCCAAACCGAACTTCGCTGCAGGCTGGAAGGCGACCAGGTCGGTAACTCGCTCCAGGGTCAGCTTGCCCTTGGTGACCGCGTCGAGCAGCAACGGGTAGTAGTACTGGATACCCGGGGTGCCGGTGTGGCAGCTCCACATCTCGGTCCACCCGATCTCCTTCTCCTCACGGGTGTGGGGTGCGTGATCAGAGGAGCAGATGTCGATAGTGCCGTCCCGCAAGCCTTCCCAGATCGCCTCGCGACCTTCGTCAGGCACCCAGTACGACAGTGCGTACGGACCGAGCCGCTCCACGTCGTCCCAGGTGGATAGGAACGGTCCCCAGTGGTTGACCTCGCAGGTCACATCGATACCGCGGATCTTGGCCCGGCGGACTGCGTCGATGGAACGCTTGGTCTGCATATGCGCGATGTGGACCGGGCAACCCGACGCCTCGGCCAGGCGCAGGACGACGTCGATGGCGGTATCCCAGATGACGCCGTTGCGCTCTGCATAGGCCTGCGCGTAACCCTGCGGGGTGTTCTCGCCGCGGTCGAGGTACTGCTTCTCGATGTAGTCCATCAATGACTGGTCGTGCGGATGAATGATGAACCGCAGGCCCGTCTTTGTGATTTCATCCATCATTCGCAGCAGATCACCGTGATCGTGCATGCCGGTGCCGGCCGGATGTGGGTAGTCACGCCCGGTGTCGACCACCATGTACACCTTGTAGGCACGAATGCCCTGCGCCGCCATCCCGGCAATCTCGCCGCTCTGGGTCGCGGCCGGATTGTGGTTGTAGTCAACCAGTGATGTCTGGGCGTACTGCTCGAACACGTCGGAGAGCAGGGCCGCGGTCGTCGTTGCCGGCTTCAGGTTCGGCATGCCGAAGATCGTGGTCACCCCACCGGCAGCAGCCTGCTCGCTCGTGGTGCGGATATCGTCCTTGTACTCGTACCCAGGCTCGCGGGTATGCACATGCACATCGACCATGCCGGGCAGTACGTAGCGGCCGGTGGCGTCGATGGTTCGGCGCGCTTCGGTGTCGAGGGCGGGGTCGACGATGCCGACGATCCGCCCGTCGTTGACGAGTACGTCAGCAGTAACCGATCCGGTCGGAATCGCGACGGTACCGCCGCTGATCCGCAGGTCGACTGTCACGAAGAAACCTCCAGGGTTGTCGAGATAGAACCGTCGTCGGCGACTGTGTGCACGGCGACATCGGCCGGCTGGACATAGGTGTCCAGCCAAGCCACCAAGCGTGGGGTAACAGTGGTCCAGTAGCGGTCGTAGGCGGCATAGTGAGTCGTGTGCCGCTGCATGATCAGGCACTTCGGTCCGCGCGCCGCCTCGTGCAGCGCGATGGCATGATCGGTCGGGGTCGTGGCGTCACCCTCGACCGCGATGGTCATCAGCGGTTTGGTCAGCGACTTAGCCGCCTCGATCGGCTGGTATTGCATGATTTCATCGGCCGAGCGCAAGCTCACCGCGGTCGGGATCAGATCGTCCACGTCGGACTTGACGGTCGTCGCCCGACGTTCCGGTGTCGGAACCATGATCTCCTCACGAGGGTGGATCAGCCGGCCCTTGCCGGTGAGCACCCGATCGCGGCGGTCGGTGTCCAAGGCTTCGAGGTAGCTGAGCCATTCGTGCTCCGGACGCATCCGGTGCAACCAGTCCCGGCCGTCGGCCACCGGTACCTGACTTACCGCTGCCCGCACCCGATCGTCGGCCGCGAGCAATAACACAGCGTTTCCACCGCCGGTACCGCCAGTTCCGAAGGCGCCGATGGCGTCGGCCTGGACGTCCTCGCGAGTGGTCAGGTAGGTAACCGCGTTCACCAGGTCAGCCAACTGGTTGGCCGGCGAGACGATGTTGCGGTCACCTTCGGACTCACCGAACCCTCGGTAGTCGAAGATCAGCACGCCGAATCCGGCGGCGGTCAATGCCTCGTGGTACCGCACGTAAAGTTTCGCGTCCTTGAGACCGAGCCACCCGGGTCCCTGCACGATGGCGCGAAGCGGGCCGTCAGCCGGCTGGTCGGGAGTGCGCCACAACCCAGCGATCAGAGATCCGTCGCTATAGAACTGCACCCGCTCAGTCTTCAATGTCTCTCCTGCTTGGCTACCGTATCCAATATTCATCAAACAGTACAACCGATGGTGCCCGCCATCAAGCAGTTGTGAATCCCAACTCGTCGAATAGCTGGATTTCCCAGAAGATCAGAGCCCTGCCCGGCTCGCTGGGCAACAGACCGCCGGCGGCTGAAATCGCGATCCCGGGCGCTGAGCAGCTTGACCGACAACGCGAAATGACCCAGCCAGTGGCATCCGAGGGCCACACCTCGTCCTGATCACAGGACCTTGCCACACCGCATGGATTCTGAATACGATACGTATTCTATCTGATGCCTCGCATCAGGCCGATGAGCATCCTCACGAGCAACGGATCGGGAAGACATATGGCTTCAACCGAAAACGGCGCCGCATCAATCTCTACCGAATCACGGGTAGACCAGGTCGTAGTCGCGCCGACGCTGCTGGATGCCGCCCGCGCAATCGTGCGCGGGCCCTCGCTCAACCGGACCAAGACAGCAGGATATGACATAAAGGCCGGCGAGCGGGTGCTGCTGGTGGAGAAGGCAACCGACGATCCGGCCGTGACCGCTGCACTGGTCGAGGCAATGACCGAACTGGACGCGACCGTCGACATCTTCCATGTGGATGTGGCCGACCGCGCCCTCGACCCGCTGGATGAATTTCGCGGCATGATGCACAACGTCCCGGGTATCGAGCGTGATGTTGCCTTCGACGCGTGGCAGGGCCGGCTGAAGTGGCTCGAGGATGCCGCGGTCAAGCAAGGCTATTCCCTTTTGCTGCAGGGCGAGGGCGGCCCGCTGCCGGTTCTCGACGGCACCCGGTACGAAGGCATCCCGTGGTTCCACCGCGCGACCTTCCCCGCCGCCGGATTCCCGTGGCCGCTCTGGGACCGAATCAATGAGACCGCGTGGAAGCCGATCTGGGAGCACGGTCGCGGCGCGAGCGTGCACCTGACCGATCCCGAGGGGACCGACCTGCGCTTCGAGCTCAAAGCCGAGCACTGGACGGCCGAACACTACGAGCGAACCAACTCGCGTCGACGATTCGTCGACAAGTACTACCTCGGTCACCTGTATGGATACCCGACGCCGCCGTACAACCCGATGCCAACTGTGAACGGTGTGGTCGCGGGAACCTTGAACCACTACGGCAAGCCGTTCCAGCACTGCACGCTGACGGTCGAGGACGGCCAGGTCACCAAGATCGATGGCGGCGGCGAGTACGGCGAGAAGTGGCGGGAGGTGCTGCACGAGACTCGCAACATCCAGTACCCCGAGCACCCCGGACCCGGCCTGTTCTGGCTGTGGGAGGCGGCAATCGGTACCCATCCGAAGATGGTTCGTCCGCCGTACGCGTTCTCCCTCGCCGGGCACGCCGCGATGTTCGAGCGGCTGAGCTCGGGCTACATGCACATGGGCTTCGGCACCGCCAACGGAAACCCCTCGGAGGCATGGGCAGCGGAGCGGGGCATCACGTGGGGTCATCTGCACATCCACCTGCAGCTTCCGACCTATGTGCTTACCAGCACCGCCGGCGAGGAGTTCACGGTGGTCGAGGAAGGCCGCCTCAGCGCGCTGTCCGATCCGGGCGTCGTCGAACTGGCTGAGCAGCTCGGCAATCCCGAGGAGCTGCTTCAGAAGGCCTGGACTCCCCCGCTGCCCGGCGTCAACGAGCCCGGTGACTACTGGGCCGACTACGCACACGATCCAGCGACCTGGCTCGACAATCATGCCGCCAAGCTCCGAGCCGGCTGACCAGCCGTCGCTGCTGCGACGGGCGCATGAGCTGGCCGCCGAGCGCGGCGGCCAGCAGGTAACGGTCGAACATCTGGCTCTCACTCTGCTCGAGCGCGAGCCCGGCGTCCGGCGGCATTGGCGTTCATTGGGCATCAATGACGATTTGGCCGTACGCGAGCTGGGCGTGACCAGCGCGCCGGCAGCCGGGCATCCTGGCCGCAACCACCGCTTCCTTGCCGCGGTAACCGGCCAACTGGTCATCACACCGGAGGCAACCGAGCTACTGCGCGCCTACTCGGAGGTCAAACAGTCGATCGGACAAGGCGATAGCGCCTCTGCGGTGGCCGCTACGCTGCTCACATTCCTGCCGCCGTTACCGGGATCGCCCATGCGGCCAGAGGTGGCCTCACCGATCTCGAAGTCCGCGCCTGTGGAACCCGATGAAAGCGTCGACCTGCTGGCCGAACACGCGCTGGACCTGACCCGGCTGGCGCTGTTCGGCGCGCTGGATCCGATGATCGGGCGCGAGCGGGAACTGGATGAGCTGATTCGGGTGCTGTCCCGGCGCCGCAAGCGCAATCCGTTGCTGGTCGGTGAACCTGGGGTGGGCAAGACGGCGCTGGTCGAGGGCCTGGCCATGCGGATTGCCCAGGGCGACGTCGGCAAGCAACTCGTCGACGCGCGCATCATCTCGGTCAGCCTGGCGAGTCTGCTGGGCAACACCCGCTACCGTGGCGAGTTCGAAGCCCGGGTGCACGACCTACTGAGCGAGGTGACCGAGTCAGATCGTCGCACGATCCTGTTCATCGACGAATTTCACCTTATTGTCAAAGCCGGTGCTGCCGAGGGTGGGCTGGACCTCGGTTCCCTACTACTGGCCGGGATGGCGCGCGACGAGCTGTCCGTCATCGGCGCCACCACGCCTGCCCTGTACCACGAGCACGTCCGCCCGACCGGTCCGCTCGCCCGGCGGGTCCAGGTGATCGAGGTCGGGGAACCGAGCCGAGCCGAGACGGTGCAGATCCTGCGGGGCGTGCGCAGCCAATACCAGTCGTTCCACGGAGTTCAGATCACCGACGATGCGCTGCAGGCAGCCGCTCGGCTGAGCGCACGGACGCACCGGCGCCGGCCGGACGCCGCACTGGATCTGATTGACGATGCCTGTGCAGCGGTCCAGTTGGCGGTGGCGGACCAGCGCACGCCGGTAATCGTCTCCGCCGCCCAGGTCGCCGAGGCATTACGCCGGCGGGGCAATCGACGCTGGCCGATCCGACCACGTCGGGCCCGCTAGCCGTATCGCCGACGGACGTTGGTGACCCGCGCGGTCAGCGCAGCTAGTCCCCGATCTCGATCGTGATCGACTTCTCCCGGGTGTAGGAGATCAATTCCTCGAGGGTGGAACCCTTGCCGAGCCCGCTGGCCTTCCAGCCACCGAACGGTGCTCCGAGCGGCCGCTTGCCCTGGCTGTTGACGAACACGTAGCCGGCATCGATCGCACGAGCTGCGCGCAGCGCCTGGGAAGCATTGGCGCTCCACACGTTGGCGGTCAGGCCGTACTGAGTGTTGTTCGCACGCGCGATGACGTCTTCGGGATCGGTCCATGAGAGCACGCTCATGACCGGGCCGAAGATCTCTTCCCGGGCCACCGTCATGTCATCGGCGACATCGCTGAAAATCGTCGGCGCGACGTAGAACCCGCGGTCGAATTCCGCCGGACGACCGCCGCCGGACAACAACGTGGCACCCTCATTGCTGCCGCGAGCGATGTAGTCGAGCACCCGGTCGTAGTGCGCCCGGAAGGACAGCGGACCCAGGTCGGTGGCCTCGTCATGCGGATCGCCGATGCGCAGGCCGGACACGACCTCGAGCAGGGCGTCGATGAAGGCTTCCTTGACATCGGCGTGCACGTAGATGCGCGACGTCGACTGGCAGGACTGGCCGCTGGATCGGGCCAGGTTCATACCCTTTACCGCAGCTTGGGCGGCGCGGCGCACATCAGCGTCGGGAAACAGCACGAACGGGTTCTTCCCACCGAGTTCTACGCTCACGTGCTTGATGTGCTCGGCCGCAGCCCGCAGCACCGCACGGCCGGTGGGAACCGAGCCGGTGAACGAGATCCGCGGAACCAGCGGATGACCGACCAGGTCGGCCCCGACACCGGAACCCTGACCGGTGAGCACCGACAGCAGCCCGGCAGGCAGGATCGGCTGAACCAGCCGGGCCATTTCCAGTGCCGATAGCGGTGCGTGTTCCGACGGCTTGAGTATCACCGCGTTACCGGCGATCAATGGTGCTGCGATCTTGCCGACCGCGGCCTTGAACGGGTGGTTGTACGGCACCAGCCGACCGACCACGCCATACGGGGTCCGCTCGGTGAAGGTCACCGCGTCAGGACTGGCCGGTTGGGTCGTGCCCTTGACCTCGGAAGCGAGGCCGGCATAGAAGCGCAACTCGGCCAAACCGCCGGTGACGTCGTTACGCATCGCGACGATCGGATTTCCGGAGTCGGAAACATCGAGCCGGGCAAGCTCCTCGGCGTGCGCCTCCAGCGCGTCGGCCATCGCCTGCAGGGTCCGCGCTCGGCGTTGCCAGGGCAATGCACGCCATTCGCGCTGCGCCTCCACCGCGGCCGCAACCGCACGATCGAGATCCACCGACGACGCCTCGGGAAGGGTCGCCAGCGTCTGCTCGGTCGCGGGATCGACAGTGTCGAACGTGGCGTCGCCGGCCGACGGTTGAAACGTACCGCCGATGAACAGTTCTGCTTCCTTCACGACCTCAGTCGTCATGGGACACCTTTCGATCAGGTTGGGCTCGTATGGACGTGAACCACCGCGACGCCGCCGGCCAGAGCCACGTCCCGAGCCACGGCCAGGTTGACCGCCAACCGCGCCGGATCAGCGACCGTCTCGGTCGCATAAGCGCCATAGGATCGCGCGAGCGCGGCGATGTCGATCCGCGGGGAGGCCATCCGCATGCCGATCCAGGAGTTCTCCACGGGCCGACCTCGGTGCCGGGCAACCTCGGCCTGATGTTCCTCATCGTTGTAGAAGGAGGAGTTGTCGTTGACCACCATGAGCATCGGTATCCGGTAGTGCACCGCCGTCCACAGCGCGCCTGCCGCCATCAGGAAATCGCCATCGCCGATGATGCCGACGCCGAGCCGTCCGACATCCCTGGCGGCCAACGAGCCGCCCACCATCGCACCTGGGCCGTAGCCGACGCCCGCGCCGACCGAGTGTCCGAGGAAGTCACCCACACCGTTGAACTGCCACAGGCCCTCTGGGAAGCTGCGGGTATTACGCAACACCAGCATCCAGTCGATGTCGCGCACGGCGTTCCAAACCTCGCCGACCAATCGCGTCGGCGAGACCACCGCGTCATCCCATCGGGCCGCGATGCTCTGCTGTTGCTTGGTATGCAGGGCGGTCACGCGCTCGCTTACCGGTGCGGCACGATCGGCTGCCTGTGCCGGCTCGATGCGCGAGAGCACCTCGGTGAGCAGCGCCGACGTCCCGGGGATCAGATCGGACACCAGCCGAAGATCGGAGATCGGGTGATGCCCGCGTTCTTGCGACCAGGACCGCAGTCCGAGGTCACCGTAGGAAATTTCGAGCACGGTTGGTGCATCGGTGCTCCCATGACCCGCCAACAGACCGGGGATGTCACCCACGCCGATGCACAACACTACGTCGCTGTTGCCGATCGCCGTCCGATCACCGGTGCAGTTCTGCGGATGGGAGGTCGGAAAGCACACGGTGTTGCGCTCGTCTTGATATGCCGCGCCGAGTGCCTCCACGAGCCGGATCAACAACGATGTCATGGCGGGATCCCGGACCTGGCGGCCGGCAACGATCGTGACCGAGCGGGCCTGGGCCAGCGCGGATCCGAACTGCCGAACCACGGCCGGATCCGGATACATCACGTCGGTGTGGGCAGCGCTTGGGCTGGCCAGCTCTGACCAGCCGTCGGCAAGTGCCACCTCCTGCGCGTCGGAATCCAGCGAGACGTACGTCGGACCGGGTGGACCGGATCGGGAAATGGCATGCGCCCGCTCGATCGTGGAGGTGAATACCTCGGGCACGATCGCCTCGGCATCCCATTTCACATAGTCGCGCACCAGGTCGCCTTGGGTGCTCGCGGTGTGGATCCAGTCGACCGGCCGGCGCTTGGTCGGATCCGCCGGCCCGCTACCGCCGAGCAAGAGCAATGCAACCTGATCGCATGCCGCGTTGTACACGGCCATCGAGGCATGCATCAAACCGACCAAGTCGTGCACCGCGGCTGCCGCGGGTAACCCACTGCCCTTTGCATAGGCGTGCGCCAGCGAGACCGCAATCTCCTCGTGCAGGCAAAGCAACAGCTGTGGATCGCGGTTTGCCCCGTAGTTGACGACCGAATCATGCAGGCCCCGCCAGCTCGAGCCCGGGTTCATCGGGAGATAGCGATACCCCAGCCTGCGCAACGCCGACACGACCAGGTCCGAACCGAACGCGGGCTGCTCATCGGTGTAACCGGCCGGCGTTTCGATGTTGGCCGGATCGGGCTGCTCGCTGACGAAGTCCATGGTTGCTGGATCGTCAGCGAGCACCTGATCAGTCATGGTGGGATTTGTCGATCTTCTCCATCTTCACTTCGACGCCGTTCTTGCGGCATTCCTCGACGTACATATCGCGCAGGAATGCGTCCTCGTAGCGGAAGTCGATCTGCTCGACGTTCTTCTCCGAGCCACCGCCGAACGCGATCGAGGCGTGCAGCGCCACGAACTTCGCCGGTTTCGTGCCGGTGTTGTAGTGCTGGTGCCAGTAGCCGGCCGACGGCGAGATCACGCTGCCTTCGGACCAATCGAAGCGCTGCGGCTCCTCGCCGTCCTTCCACATCAGGGTGTAGCCGGTGGAGTCGAGGGTGTAGATGTGCGCGCCCGGGCCGTGCCGGTGTGCCTTTTTGTAGGTGCCTACCGGGAACTCGGAGATGTGCGCGAACATCGTGCTGCCGGCCAGGTGGATGTACATGTTCATCGTTCCGGCACCGCGCTTGGATCGCGGAACCAGCTTTACCTCGCGCAGATCCGCGATGAACGCGGTATCGAGAATACCGCCGTAGTAGTCGGTGAGGTACTTGCCGGGCTTGCTGTAGAAGTCAGAGATATCCGGATCGAACCTGTCGCGGAACTGGAAGTTGCTGTTGAAGACGAATTCCTGGTCCCGGAAGAGCTCCCAGGTGACCGGCGCATCGGTCAAGGCCATGAACCGTGCCGGCTCGGTACCGCTGGTATTGAAATGCTCGTAGTTACAGTTGAGCGGGATGGCGAACAGGCTGCCGCGAGTCCACTCGAACGTGTGCTTCGGACTGTTGTCGTCCCACCACAGCGTTGTTGCGCCTTGCCCTTCGGCAATGACGACGATCTCCTCGAACATTTGCCGCTGCGGCTCGGTGCTGCCACCCGGCGGGATCTCCAGGACGTAAGCCTCGGACACCTGCTGGTCGCGGAACTCCAGGTATGCGCCGCGGGCCTTGCGTCGCGGCCAGTCGCCGAGTTCGATTTCACGCACGTCCTGGATGAATTCGCCGTTGTACGCGGGGAGATTCTCCTGCTTCAACCAATTCCGGTACGCGTCGTACTTGTCCCGCATGTAGATCACGTACGAGTGAGTATCGAACTCGATCTCAGTCTTGCGTTCGGCCATCAGGAACCTCCAGAGCTAGGCGGTTAGGGGGTCATCGCTGGGAGTTAGCGCGATGGAGCTTCAAAGAATCTGTCCACCGACCTCGATATATGACGATTCCCGGCTTTCGGTACCGTCGGCATCCGTGTCGGCGGAGACCTGCCGGACTTCGGGAAAGACCAGGGTCTTCACGACAACCGGAAGCACCCGGCCGTTGTGGATGGGCGCCCCCACATCTATGAAGTCGTTCGCGCGAAGGCTGAGGCCGTCGATGCATACGATCTCGCGCTCGGTCGGCACGGCCGCCCGCAGCGCATGGCCAAGTGATCGCGCACAATCCTGCGAGAGCACCACGACCACCGCTCCGTCGGGCAGGTGCAGCTTGGCTGCGAGCGCGACACCCTCGGCTATGGCGGTGAGCGTCCGGAAATACGGCTTGCCCTTCCAGTCGATGGAGATCGCGACCGGATCGAGCAAATCCTCCCGCCCGCCGAGAACCAGCCCGCGATGGATCGCCTCGGCGACCTCCGGTGCGCTGACCTCCTCGCCCAGGTGCTCGATACCTACCTCTACCACTGGAAGGTTGAGCCGCGGGGTCGCCTGAGCCGAGGACACGAAGACCGTGTCACCCGACAGCTGGGTAGTGAACTGCGACAGTCCGACCACCGTTGCCCGCATCCGCTCGGCGGCCGGTCGTAGATTCCGGCCTGCGGCCGTTGCCTGTGCGACCAGCTCCGCCGCCAGGGTCGGCCCGAGGTCACGGGTCTCGGCGATGTCTGCATTGATGTACTCGGACACACCACCGGACAACACGATCTGGTCGATGGCCGGCAGCCCGCGCAATGGATCGGTAAGCAGCAGCGCATCGGTGAACACCGAGAATTCGGACGGATCCTTGGTCAGGTACTCGATGACTGCACCTGCGAGTGTCGCGCTCAGCGTCCGCTGGTCTTCGGTTGACAGTGGTTGGCCCAGGATCAGCGACACGCCAGCGACCTCGGCGGCACGACGCGCGGCCTCGTCGACGCGCACCACCTGACCGTCCTCGATCGCGACCAACCGGCCGCCGACGTTCAGTGCTGCGGTACCGACGATCTCGCCCTTGTGGATATGGGTGAACTTGGTGGTACCGCCACCGACATCAACGTTGACGATGGTCGAACCCGCTTCACGTGAGGCAAGCAGGGCACCTGAACCGCTGGCGGCCATCCGAGCCTCGAGGTGGTGCCCGGCAGACGTGCACACGAACTTGCCCATGGTCTCGGCGAACATCGTCGCGATCGCCCTGGCGTTGGTCTTGCGGGCAGCCTCGCCGGTGAGCATCACGATGCCGGTGTCGAGCTCGTCGTAGCCGACGCCCGACTGCTCGAAGTTCTGGGCGAAGAACGCGTTGAGCTGATCGGAGTCGATCTCGGTCGAGGACCGGTACGGCGTGAAGAGGATGCCCGAACGGTAGAGCTCTTCCTTGGAGACGATCTCGTAGCGACTCATCAACGCGACACCGAGCCGGCGCAAGGTCAGTCTGGACAGCAAGAAATGGGTGGTGGCCGAGCCGATGTCGATGCCAACCGTGGTCAATCGGATCTGATCCGGCATGCCGTTCGGATCAGCCGGGTTCTCGACCTCATCGTCGTCGAAGTCCACCTCGTCATCGTGGTGGTGATCGTGGTGATGGTGATGACTACTCAAGGCTTCGATTCCTCTGCTCGACGGCGATTCGGCCACCGCCCGGTTGGGTCAGCGAAACTCGGGCATGATCGTTTCTGCCCAGAGCTGCATCTGCTCCTCCATCTGGTCGATGGAGGAGTAAAGCAGCTTCAGTTCGAAGTGGGTGACACCGGCCTCGAGGAACTCGTGGACGCGGCGCCGCACATCGTCCACCGAACCGAAGATGTGCCGGTCGAGGGCGAACTGGATGTTGTCCACGTCCCGCTCGTAGGTGTTGCTGCTCGTCTTGACCGTCGGCATCGCCCGCTCCAGGGCCTCGTCGCGGGTCTTGGCGATCGTGGTCAACTTCTCGACAGCGACGGTGATCTTGCTGCCATCGCGGTTGTGTTCCTCGGCGGTGCGCAGCAGCACCTGGCGACCGGCAGCCATCTCGCTGGGCGAGAGCCATCCCGGAATCCAGCCGTCGCCGATCCGCCCGGTGCGCTCGGCGGCCTTGTCGGTCCAGCCGCCCACCCAGATCGGCGGGTACGGGGACTGCAACGGCTTGGGGAACAGCTCGGCGTCGGTGAAGTCGATAGTCTTGCCATGGTGGGTGGCCAGCGGCTCGGTCCAGATCTTGCGCATCACGTCGATGTACTCGTCGGTGAGCGAGGCACGCTTGTTGAACGGCACCCCGAAGACCTCGAACTCGTTCGAGCCCTCAGTGGCGCGCGAGCCGAGACCGACACCCACCAGCAGTCGGCCGTTGGTGAAATGATCCACCGTCGCCAGCTGCTTTGCTGCGTAGATGGGATTGCGGGTCGGCATGACCAGGCAGGCGACGCCGAGCTTGACCCGGCTGGTGTGTGCCGCCAGGAATGCGAGGGTGGTCACCGACTCGTAGAAGTCTGCGGTCTGGTCGTCTTTGAGCGCATCCATCGAACCCGACGAGATGTGATGCCGGTGCATCTCCGAACTCCACACGACGTGGTCGTGCGTCCATACCGTGTCGAAACCCAGATCCTCGGCAGCCTTCGCGGTACGAATCAAGTTTTGGACACTTGACAATGGTCCAGAATTCGGCACTCGAATACCGAACTCGATCTTGGTCATCGATGGTCTCCCATGTGTGGTGGGGGCCTGGTCCGCCGCCCTAATTCGCGATCCTGGATACGATATTCAACCTACAGTGGATGCCTACAGCGACGCAAGCCTCAGCATGGCCCACGCGGGAATAGTAAATCTGCACGTCCTTGGCCTCTAACGGCCCGGATGGCAGTACATTGCATCCATGGCTCCGCGTAAAGGTCGCAACCTCAGTACCGATCAGAAGTTCTCTGTCGTCGTCGACAACCTCTCCGGCGGCTACAAGACCGTCGGCCAGATGGTGTATGCGGTCCTGAGAGAAGCAATCCTCACCGGCGCGTTCGCTCCCGGTGAGTGGCTGCGCCAGGAATCGCTGGCCGAGGCGATCGGGGTATCCCGGATCCCGGTCCGCACCGCACTGTTGCAACTCGAGTCCGAAGGCATGATCACCTTCCACCCGCACCGTGGCGCACGGGTTCGGACCCTGACCGCCGAGCAGGTGGACGAGATCTACCGTCTTCGCACCCTGCTGGAGACCTATGCGCTTCGGCGGGCGGTAGAAACGATGACCCCGGAGCGGTTGGCGAGCCTGTCCGAGATGGCCAAACAACTCGACGAAGGCGATGAGGGCGGCGAGTTTCTCGAACTGCGCATAGCCTTCTATCGGTCGCTCTACGACTCTGACCGCAATCCGCTGCTGGTCGAAATGATCGAGGACCTGCGCAGCCACGTCGGCCGGTACTTCCTCGGCATTCGGTTCGACGCCCACGCACATCACCACGCCTCAGTGGTCAAGCAAATAGCCAGGGGCGACCTGGCCGGCGCCGAGGAGTGGCTCACAAAGCACCTCGACCAGGTACGGATGGGCATTCGCGATCTCATCGTCGAAGACGCAGCCGACAGCGGACTAGAGGCCGCCGCGGAGCCGAAGCCGGCGGCCGCCAAGCGGACCAGCAAGCAGCGGACCAAGCGTCCCGCGACGGCGGCCAAGCGCGGGATCAACATCTCCTCGCGAGACTAGCCGCTCGCCGCGTCGACAGCAGCGCGTTATTCCCCGTCTTCCTCAGGCAGATCGTTCATCAGGCGCCAGACCCGTTCCGGCGTCAGCGGAACCCTGGTGGGCCACCGCCCGATCGCCTTGGCGACCGCACCGGCGACCGCAGCGGCCATCGGGTTCAGAGTTCCCTCCCCTGCGCCCTTTGCTCCGTACGGGCCGACGCCATCGCCGCGCTCGGCGATCATCGTGTCGATCCGCTCCGCCAGATCCTGCATCCGCGGCACCCGGTACTCGACCATATTCGGATTGACCAACTGCGGCCCGTCGTAAATGAGTTCTTCGAACAGTGCCCCACCGAGTCCCTGGGTTGCCGCGCCCAGATCCTGACCCTCGACCGCGCGCGGGTTGATCGCGAAGCCGACGTCGGCCACCGTGGCAAGCTGGCGCACTTTCACCGCCCCGGTGTCGGGGTCGACCTCGACATCGACGCCCACCACCCCGACTTCCCAGAACGGCGGCATCTTCTGAGTGACGCCCTCACGACGCACCAGGCCCACACCGGTGACCTCACCGGCAGCGGCACCGAACCAGCGGCTGATCACCTCGCCGAACGGCACCCGGGGCCGATCGGCGACCTGCACGCCACCTGGGACCGACGCGATGTCCGCCTCCGGCAGTCCGAACACTTCGGCGGCCATTGCGACCACCTTCTGCTTGGCCTCGGTGCAGGCGCGCTGCAAGGCAAGGCCGGCCAGGGTGGTCGTACGGCTGGCGCCGGTGGTCCGCTCGTACGGGCCGGTGCCGGTGTCGGACTGCGCGACGCTCACTGCATCCAGCGGCACCCCCAGCTCCTCCGCGGCGATCTGCGCCAGTGCCGACTCGCTGCCCTGACCCATCTCGGTGGAGCCGCTGAGCACCAGCACCGAGCCGTCGACCTGAAGTCGGATCTGAGCGGTGGACACCGGAAACGCCCCGGCGTCCGAGGCCGTGAAGCCGATACCGATCGCTGAATCCTCGCGAGCGTGTGACTGCAGGGAGTTGGCGAGCATTTCCAGATCGCCGAGCAAGTCGGCGTCGATGCCCCGCTTACCGCGCAGGATTTCTTCACCGGGCCGAACCAGGTTACGGCGCCGGATCTCGAACGAGTCCAGGCCGAGTTCGGCCGCTGCCTTCTCGATGTTCAGCTCTCCCGGCAGCGATCCCTGCGGTGCGCCGAAGCCGCGGTAGGACGACGCGGGCGAGGTGTTGGTATAGACCGACCGGCCACGGGCACGCAGGTTCGGGACCCGGTATGGCCCGAAACAGCGATTCACGGTTTTTGCCAGTACCAGTGGGCTGTTATCGGCGTAAGCACCCGAATCAAGCACCACGTCGAACTCCCGCGCGATGATCCGGCCCTCGGCGTCGAAGGCGGAGCGGACCGTGACATCGGCGGAGTCTGCCCGGGTGGTGTAGATCGATTCCTCGACGTCGAGAACCAGCTTCACCGGACGACCCGTGGCCCAGGATCCGATCGCGGCCAGCGGTTCGACCTTCGTGTATGACTTCGACCCGTACCCGCCGCCGAGGTAGGGCACCTCGACGCGTACCCGGGACAACGGCAGATCGAAAATCCGGGCCAGATCAGTACGTACCATGAACGGATGCTGGGCCGTGCTGGTCACGTGCAGCCGGCCATCCCGGAAATCGGCCACGGCGTTGTACGGCTCCATCGCATAGGCGTAGAGCATCGGGTAGTGCACCCGTTCGTTCTCGACCACCAGGTGCGCATCGGCGAACGCCGCATCGACGTCGCCCCATTCGAGCTCCACGGTGTGTGCGACGTTGTCGCGAGCCCCGCCGTCCCCGTCCTCCGTCGGCGCCGCTGCCATGGCGGCAAAGGACTCGTCGGTGGCGGCGCGGTAGAACTCCTCGTGTACCAGCGGGGCGCCGTCGGCCAGCGCATCGCCGGCCGTCATCACGGCGTCCAACTCCTCGTAATGCACCTCGACGGCCGCCGCGGCGTCCTCAGCGGCGAACAGACTCTCAGCCACCACCAGGGCTACCGGCTCGCCGTAGTAGCGCACCTTCCCGATGGCCAGGATGCAGTGGTCGGGAACGATGTGACCGAACCTCGGAAAGAGGTCCTTCAGATCCTCCGCGACCACGATGCCGACCACGCCGGGAGTAGCGAGCGCTGCGTCACGCTCGATGCGGGTGATCCGGGCGTGCGCGTGGGAGGACCGGACCACCTTCGCGTGCAAGGTGCCCGGCGGGCTGACGTCAACGGTGTACGTGGCCGCACCGGTGACCTTGGCGTACAGGTCCCGGCGTAGTACCGGGACACCGACCTGCGTCCGCTGGTCAGACATGACCGTCCTCACGCATCCGGGTCGCGGCCAGCTGAACCGCTTCGACGATCGGGCGGTACCCGGTGCACCGGCAGATGTTTCCGTCCAGGTATTCCTTGACGTCCTCTTCGGAGGGATCGGGATTGCGGCGCAGGAGTGCTACCGACATCATCAGGAAGCCCGGCGTGCAAAACCCGCACTGCAGAGCAAACTCCTCGACGAACGCCTGCTGCAGCGGGTGCAGCGTGTCGCCGTCCGCCAGGCCCTCGACGGTCTCCACCTTGCGGCCGTCGATGTCGACCGCAAGATAGGTACAGGCACTCACCGGCGAGCCGTCGACGAGCACCGAGCAGACACCGCACACCTGCAGCTCGCAGCTCACCTTGGTCCCGGTCAACCCCAGGTCGTCCCGCAGGAATTGCGCGAGCGTGCTCCGGTTTGCCACATATCGCGACACCTCGGTGCCGTTGACATTCGCTCGGACAGTCCTGCCGAGTTCTCCACCGTCAGCCATCACGTTCACCTGCCCGAACGGCCGCAATGGCCTTCTTCACTAGCACCTCGGTGAGGTGCCTCTTGTAGGTCACGGAGCCGGTCAGGTCCGGCACCGGCTCGATGCCGGCGGCAATGCTTGCCGCGTCGAACTCATCCCAGCTCTCAGCGGTGTGCAGCGCCGGCACGTCCGCCACCGCCCCGATCGCCAGCCGGCACGGCTGGCCGCCATCTGACACGACAGCCGTCACAGCCACGCTGGGGCGCTCGGTGAACTGGAACTTCAGGTAGACACCGGTGGCGGCGGGGATAGGTACGCACACCGCCACCAGGAGCTCTTCGGGTTCCCTGGCCGTCCAGTAGGGGCCGAGCAGGAACTCCGTGATGCTGAGGCGACGTTCTCCTGACGAGGACTGCAGCTGCACCATTGCATCCAGCGCGAGCAGCACGGTTGCCAGATCTGAACGGGGTTCGGCGAAGCAGAGATTGCCGCCGATGGTCCCTTGGGCCCGCACCCGCGAGTTGCCGACCCGACTGGTGACCGAGGACAGCAGGCCGGCAGCGCCGCGGACCCCCGGATCGGTGGCAATCTCGTCATGGGTTGTTCCGGCGCCGATCACCAGCTCGTCACCGCTCATCCGAATCTCCCGCAGTTGCGGGATTCCCTTGAGATCGACGAGGTTGCCCGGCATGAGCAGCTGCATCTTCATGGCCAGGAACAGCTCGGTGCCGCCCCAGTACGCCAGCGACTCCTCGCCGATGAGGTCGAGAGCCTGCCCGAGCTCGGTCGGGCGCGATACCGTGAACGTCCCCAGCACTAGGCGGATCCCAGCTCTACGGTGGCGCGGCTGAAGAACTCGTCCATGACCTTGTTCGCCTTGGTGCGGATCGTCCCGGCCCCCATGGTGGCTACCCGTCCGATGACCTCGTAGGTGCCATCGACACCGATGGCCGTCTGACCATCGTGGCGTGCGTTGAGCACCAGGACGGCGTTGATGCCGATTCGCGAGGCAACCTGTCGGTCCTCGCCATTGGCCTGGACCCGGATCCGCTTGCCCTGCTCGACCTCGCTCACCACGATGTCGAGATCGGCTTTGAGCTTGAACGGGCCGAGCCGGTCCATCAACACGGCGGTGTACCGCTCGAGATGGGCGATCTCCTTGGCATCATCAACGATGCTCACCCAGTCGACGAGGCGCGGGACGTCGGTCAACACCTCCCAGCACCGAGCCGGGTCCGCGGTGACCACAATTTCCCGCGTGAAACTCGCAGATGGCACAACTGCTCCTAGGTCTTTGGGTTGGTTAAAGGATATGGTATCCAATTAATAAGTCAAGCGACCTGCGAAGGAGAACGATGTCGACGTCGTCGTGGCAGGGCCGATGTCGGCTGTGAACTCAAAGGCCCTGAATCGACCGCCCAATCCGTTCCGAACCCGCAATTTCCGGCTGTACTGGTCCGGGGGTCTGCTGTCCAACATCGGTACCTGGCTGCAGAACGTGACCGGCTCTGTGTACATCCTGGACCACACCCATTCCACGCTGTTGGTGGGCCTGCTCAACGTCGCCACCTTCGCCCCGATCTTCCTCTTCTCGATCGTGGGAGGCATGATCGCCGACCGGTTCGACCGTCGCGCCGTCATCATCGTCACCCAGCTGCTCTCAGCCGTGGTAGCGACCATGATCACCGTCGCAGCCGCCACGGGCCGGCTGAACGCCCCGATCCTGATCGCGATGGCGTTCCTGCTGGGCACCTCCTACTCGATCAGCAAGCCGGCGTTTCAGGCCATGTTGCCCGCTGTCGTCCCGCGCAGCGATCTTGCGCATGCCACCGCGATGAACTCGCTGCAATTCAACATCGGTCAGCTGGGCGGCGCGATACTGTCCGCGTCGATCCTCGCGGTGGCCAACCCGACCTGGGCCTTCGGGGTCAACGCGGCTTCGTTCGTGGCACCGGTCGTCAGCACCGCGCTCCTGAGGGTCAACGACCAGGTACGGACCAGTGCATTGAAGGGCAGCGGACGGGAAGGGCTTCGCTTCGCACTCGGGTCGCCGGCCATCCTTGCCATCCTCGGCGCGGTCGCCCTCAGCAACGCCTCGGTGGAATGCCTTCGAACCCTGGCGCCGTCGCTCACCAGTGGCAGCATGCATCTCGACGCCGACTCGGCCGGTTTGTTGGTGATGGGTTACAGCGCGGGGGGAACGGCGGGCATTTTCGCCTTCGGGGCGCTCTCGCGGCGGTTCTCCAGCAACAAGCTGCTGGTGGCAGCGTTTCTGATGCAGGCACTCGGGATGGTCGGGTTGGCGCTGTCGCGCAATGTGGTCATGGGTATCGCGGTCACGATTCCGGTCGGCTTGGCGTTCGCCTTCAACATTCCGATCCTGAGTTCCGGTCTGCTGGTGCTCAGTCCCGTGGCGCTACAGGGTCGGGTGATGAGCTTCTTCTCGATGTCGATGTTCGGACTTCGGCCGCTGTTCTCCCTCACGGCCGGCGGGCTTGCCTCGGTGGTGAGTCCCACGGTGGTGATCTTGATCTTCGTACTCTTCCCCATCATCGCGCTGCGATTCGTCGGCGCGACCAGCCGTGCGATGTCGGTCGCGCGCTCAGGTGGGGGCACTACGGCCGGCGCTAGGGCCTCGGCCGCCCCGGTCGCCGAGGCCAGCGGCTAGGCCGCTGGTTCCGGCCGGTAGGAGGCCAGCCAGTCCAGAGTGGACTGCAGCGAGACCACGTCGCCGTACTTGTGGTGGATGTCGAACAGGTTCATCGCCCAGGTCGCCTGGTGGCGGTCGTAGACGCAGTCCTCGACCACGATCATCCGCAGGCGATAGCTGCAGCCGTCGACCACCGTGGCCCGCACGCAGCCGCTCACGGCCTCGCCGCACACGATCAGGGTGTCGATGCCCCGGCCGATAAGGTAAGCCGCCAGCGGCGTGCCGAAGAACGCACTGGGCGCTGTCTTGGTGAGCATCACCTCACCCGGCTCCGGTCTGGCCTGCTCGACGATGTCGTAACGCCGCCGGTGCCGGTCTTCGGTGACCGGCTCCGGGTTCAGACCGTGGCTGCGCCACCGCGGGACGCCGGTTACCTCAGATGCAGCGCCGCTGACATGGATCACCGGCACCCCCGATTTGCGGGCCGCACCGAACAACTCGGTGATCCGCTCGAGGGCTTGCCAGCCTTCGAGGCCGGTGCTGTTCGGCCAGGTGCTGATCGCATCCAGTAACGGCTCCGGGCGGTCACCGACCACGCCGCGATAGTTGTCTACCGACAGCACGGCAGGCTTCGCGCCGAAGCCATAGGACGTTCGGGGCCCCAGTGCACCCAGATGGGCCTTGTCCCGCTCGGTCAGAAACTGATCCCAGATCCGCTCGCCGGCCATCAGGCCCGCCTCCTCGATATAGCTAGACCGTGTCCCGGGTACCGCTGCCGCCTCGGAGCAAGGCAGCGATGGTGACGGTAATCGCGGTCATCACGACACTGAGCACCGCCGCCTGGGTCGGCAGTCCGTAGTTCCAGCGATCCCAGATGAGCGAGGACAGCACGACGTTGCCGGGCGAAGACAGCATCAACGGCAGCGTCAGGTTCTGCATGCTCGCCATGAAGACCAGCAGCGCACCGTTGAAGAAGGACGGGCGGATGAGCGGGATGATCACCCGGAACCAGATTCGTCGCATCGGCGCGCCACTGGCCGCCGCAGCCTCTTCAAGTACCACTTGTGTCTGGGCGATCGCGGCGCCCATCAACCTGGTACCCAGGCTGACGTACAACGTCGATTGTGCGATGACGATGATCCAGATCGTGCCGTAGATCGGCAGCGGCAGCATCAAGTACAACAACAGCACGGACAGGCCGATGACGACGCCGGGAATCGCGTGCGGCATGAACGCCAGCAGGTCCAGGATCCAGATGAAGCGTGACCGGGCCCGGACAATCACCCACGCGATCATCACCGAGAGCAACATCGTGCCCACCGAGACCACGACACCGAGCAAGATCGTGTTCTTGATCGCCATACCGACGCTGCCGGTGTGCCAGATGTTCCGCCACTCGTTCAGCGTCACCTTGCCGAACGCCGCCTTGTTCACGCCACTGTAGAAGGGCTGAACGCTGGCGAAGATCAGGATCAGTAATGGGAGCAGGAACGAAACCACGATGTAGCTCATTGCCCCGATGAACATCGGAATTCGCCAGCGGCCGAGATCGATTCGGGTAGGCCGGCGCACACGTCCGGTGATCGTGGCGTATTTTCCACCCGAACCGATGGCGCGGTCATAGACGATCAGCGGGCCGAGCGCCAGGATCAGCAACAGCAGGCCGTAGGTGCTCGACAGCCCGTAGTCGGGCAGGCCGGTGGCGGGGTGAGTGTTGTTGAAGATGGTGGTGCTGAGCACCGTGATGTGTCCAGGAAGACCCAGCACCAGAGGAACATCGACGTTCTCCACCGAGTTGACGAACTCGTAGATGAGCGCACCGAGCAGCGCCGGCGTGAGCAGCGGCAGGGTGATCTTGCGGACGATCCGCCACCGGTTGGCACCTGAGGCGTCCGCCGCATCCTCGAGCACCCCGTTCATCGACCGCAGTGACCCGGTGATCAGCAGGAAGGTCAGGGGCACCATGCCGAACGCTTGGACCAGGATCATGCCGGGAAGCGAATAGGCACTGAACTTGATCCCGAGCACGGCGTGCAGGAACTGATTGATCACCCCGTTGGTGGGGTTCAGCAACAGGCTCCAGGAGATAGAGGTGATCAGCAGCGGCATACCCGAGGGCGCCACCACCAGCACGAACAACAGGTTCCGGCACGGAATATTGGTTCGTTCGATCAGCCAGGAGAACGACAGCGCCACGATGAACGCGACGATCAGCGAGCCCAACGCGAACAGCAGAGTCGTGATCAGGACGTGATAGGTCTCGCTGCTGCCGAAGACGGTCTGGATGTTCTCCGTGGTCCAACGGGAACCGGCCGATAGCGGCAGGCCGAACTCGTTCTTCTGGAATGTCGACGTGGCCAGGATGAACAGCGGGCCGCCCACCAGGTACAGCAGGACAGCGATCGCGAGGATCGCCATCACAGTACGGCCGCGCAGCCTGCGGGCGTAGATGTTGTCGAGCAGGCTCAGGTGGCGCGGCCTGCTCGGTGCGGCGGGCGGCTCAGACGGTGGCGAGTCTTGTAACAGGGTCACTGGGCGAATACCACGCAGCTCTTGGACGGAATCTCGACGTAGACCTTGTCGTCGCGACGGAACCGAACGCTGGTGGGCACCTTGATCTTGAGCCCGATCGGACCCACCGTGACCTCGTGCTCGACACCTTCGCCGATGAACAGCCCGAGATCGACCCGGCCGACGAAGATGTTCTCCCGTTGCTCCGGTTCGCTGTGGTGCATCAGGACGGCTTCGGGACGCACCAAAACCGAGCAGTTCATCCCGGTGTTGAGGGCCTGCTCGCTGGCATCCTCGCACACCACGGTGCCCAGATCGGTCGCCACCTCGACCCGACGGATGCCGTCGGAGTCGACATCGCCGACCGTGTGCACCACTCCGGTGATCAGGTTGGCCGCGCCGACCAGATTCCCGACGAATTCGCTGTCGGGATGGAAGTACAGATCGCGCGGCCGGCCCTGCTGGACGATGTTGCCGTCCTGCATGACCGCGATCTCGTTCGACAGCGACAACGCCTCTATCTGGTCGTGGGTGACGAAGACCGTGGTCACCTTGAGCTGGCGCTGCACTCGACGTAGTTCGGTCCGCATCTGCGCGCGGAGCCGGGCATCGAGGCTGGACAACGGCTCGTCCAGCAGCAGCACCTCCGGCTCGCGCACCAGGGCGCGAGCCAGCGACAGCCGCTGTTGCTGGCCACCGGAAAGCTGGGTAGCCCGTCGCTTCTCGAACTGGGTCATGCCCATCATTTCCAGCATGGGCATGACCTTCTTCCGAAGCTCCGACGTACGAACCCGGCGGTTCGATCGCATCCGCAGCGGAAACGCCACGTTCTCGAATACCGTCATGTGCGGCCAGACTGCATAGTCCTGAAAGACCATGCCGATATCCCGACGGTGGGTGGGAACGAAGGTCCGGTCAGAGACCACGACCACCTCGCCCAACCGGATTTCGCCGCTGTCCGGCTTCTCCAGCCCGGCGATGCACCGCAGAGTTGTCGTCTTGCCACAGCCACTTGGTCCGAGCAAGGTGAAGAACTGGTTCTCCTCCACCTCGAACGACACATCCCCTACCGCGGGCGGGTGGTCTCCCGCGCCGCGGTAGCGGTGATGCAGGTTGCGAACTTCGATCGCCGTCGTCACGTCGCTGCCGGTTCCTTACTTGGTGAGCTTGGCGAACTGAGAGGCCACGCTGGCGTCCAGTTGCCCCTGCTCCTCGCTGCGGTCCGAGGCCACCTGCGCGCCTGCAGGCAGGCCCGTCGGGGTGGTCTCGTTGGTCTTGAACTCGTACTTGTTGATCTGCGCTTCGCCCTCTGCGCTGAGCCGCCACGCGTACAGGCAGCGGATCGCATTCGGGTGCGGAGCATCCTTGAGCACGTAGGTGTACTCGGTGAAGGCCGGGACGATGTTGAGGTATTTGATCGCCACCGAACCACCCTCGGCGTTGGTCTGCTCGGTCTCATTGTTGTGCGCACTGGTGGTGAAGACAGCCTCGCCGCTCGTCACCTTCTGAACACTGGCGGTCGCACCCTGAACACCGATCGGCTTGCCATCGCTCATGAGCTTCTTGTACCAGTCAAGAGCCTTCTGCTCTCCCCAGATGAGCGCCAGCGGCGAGAGCTGCTTACCGCGAGTGTCCACGACGAACTTGCCTGCGTACTTGGAGTCGGCCAGTTCTTCCCAGGTATTCGGGAGATCCTC
The DNA here is from genome assembly GCA_030840445.1 of Pseudonocardiales bacterium. Classification (GTDB taxonomy): domain Bacteria; phylum Actinomycetota; class Actinomycetes; order Mycobacteriales; family Jatrophihabitantaceae; genus Jatrophihabitans_A. The sequence continues at coordinate 16,727 of JAVEEN010000294.1, read as the reverse complement.
CGGCTTGGTCTTGTTCTTGTCATAGACCAATCCGCCGAGCAGCACGTCGGTGCGGGCCAGGCTCACCCCGGCGTAGGAAAGCTGCTGGTCCTGCGGAATTCCCAGGGCCGTCCAGTCCACATTGGCTACTGCCTTGCCCTGGAACAGCGGCGCGGCCGACGGCAGATCGAAGTCGGTGCCATCGACGTCCAGGGTGTGGTTGGTCTGGATCGACGCCAGGATGCGTTGGACATTGTCCTGCGGCTTCATCGACACATAGTTGACCTTGATGCCCGGGTACTTCGCCTTGAACGGAGCGATCTCCTTATCGAACACGTCGGCGTCGGTTCCACGACGCAGGGTGACCGATCCTTCCTTCGCGCCGAGATCGCAGACCTCTTGTACGGTCTTACCGATGGTGGGACTGCCACCGCCGGTCCCGCCACCTGAGGCGCTGACCTTCTTGCCGCTGGAGCACGCGGCCGCTCCGAGCGAGATGCACGTGACCGCACCCATTACTGCTGTCATGCGCGCGTACCTTGATCGACTGCTCATTCCGCTAGCCATCCTTCTTGTCGATGGATCCGCCCAATCAAGCGATGGCACCGGCTCGCGGCGCGGTGCTTGACAGCGAGTTTCGCACCCCGACTACACCAAGGTCAACGATTTCGTATCCAGAATCCGTTTAATTTACGAAGCCGATTCATTTGTGACTTTGCCAGCGTGGACACGGCGTCGCAATCCACTCAGGACGGGCAGGACGGACAGCAGCCCAGCGGCCGCTAATGCAGCACGGGCACCCCAGGCCTGACAGATCACGCCGGCAATCGGTGCTCCGATGGGATTTCCACCCAGGAATACGATGCCGTACACGCCCATGACACGGCCGATCATCGTGGGATCGCAATCCATCTGCAACAGGCTGCGGGCGAGGGTGTTGAAGGCGATATTTGCTACCCCGATAAGGAACATTGCCACGTATGCAAGACCGAGGTTCGGTACCAATGCCGCAACAATGTTGACCGCACAGAAGACCATGCACATCAGCCGTAAGCGGGCCTGGGTCGGTTCAGCGGCGCCGGCGCTGATCACCCCGCCGGTCACAGCGCCGAGACCAAGTGCGGCCGTCAGCCACCCGTAGGTCGCCGCGTCGCCATCGAATGTCGACGTCGCAAGTATCGGCAGCACTACCCGGAAGTTCTGGCCGAACACGCTGACACAGGCCACCAGCAGCATTGTCGCCCGGACCGCGGGATCCTGCATGACGTAATGGAATCCGGCGCGCATCTGACCGGCAGCCTTGGGGATCGGATCGACCCGTCGCAGGTTGCTGCCATCCACTCGTACCAGGCCGGCCAGGGCAGCCAGGAACGACACCGCGTTGAACAGAAACGTGAACCAGACGCCGAACACCGCGATCATTCCGGCTGCCAGCGCCGGGCCGGCAAGTCGGCCGACGTTGTTCACCGCCCCCGCAAGGGTGATCGCATTGACCAGATCTGCCGGGCGTACCAGCTCCCCGACGAATACCTGCCGGGCAGGGTTGTCGAAGACTGTCACGATGCCGAGCAGCAACGTCATCGCATAGATGCCGAGCAGGCTATGGAATTGCGTCAAGGCGATCACGGCGAGAACGGCGGCAAGGGCAGCCTGGATCAACTGCGTCACGATGAGCAACTTGCGGGTGTCGACGCGGTCGACAACCGTGCCACCCCAGATGCCCAGCAGCAAAGTGGGCGCGAACTGAAGTACCAGGACAAGGCTCAGCGCCGAGGCGTTGTGGGTCAGGTGCACGACCAGCCAGTCCTGGCCGATCCGCTGCATCCAGGTACCGGCTACCGAAACCGCGTAACCCAGAAAGTACCTTCGATAGTTAGGGACTTGGAGCGATCGAAACGTTCGCGCAGCGGCCTCGCCGAACCGTGCCACGCCGTCTCCTCAGCATCCGATCACAGGATCATGAAACCCGTCACGCCGGCAGCAGGTGGCCGTGACTGCGCAGGAAACGAATCACCTCCGCATCGAACACCCAGGGTTGCTCCAACTGACAGGCATGGCCCGCCCCGGAGATCGCCACCAGCTCGGCATTGGGCAGCCGGTCGAGCAAGGCCCCCGAGGCGGGATGGGTGCCGTCCTCAGTACCGGTGAGGATCAGTACCGGCGCCTTCAAATCTCGCTGCAACCAATCGGGATCGGGCTCCGACAACGCCTGGAAGGTAGCGATGATGGATTCGACGTCCGCAGTGTTGTTACGTTCGGTGAACAGTGTCGCGAACCATTCGGCCATCGGCGTACCGCGGTACGCCACTGAGAAGTCCTCGAGGGTGTAGTCATGCCGGTAGCTGATGCCGTGCTCGCGGTATCCGGCGATTCGCTTCGCGGGAAAGCCCTTGACCGGACGCCAGCCGGCGCCACACAGCACGAGTGAATCGGTTTTTGCCGGCCGCCGGTGGTACATGTGCTGCACTACGTAGCTGCCGACCGAACAACCGATGAGTACTGGGCTGCCGTGCGACACCTGGTCCACGACATCCCAGCACGCCTCGGCAAGATCGGTCATCGTCAGGCCCTGCTGGGCGCTCGGCGATCGTCCGTATCCCGGCAAGTCGACCGCGATACATCGGTACCACGTGGAGAAATGGGCCATCTGGTAGATCCAGCAGGCGTTGTCCATCGGATTCGGATGCACGAACAACATCGGCGGCGCATCGACCGGGCCCATGACTTCGTAGTAGAGCGGGCCGTCGATGCGGTTTGCTTCGTCCGCTGCGCCCATCACTCGTACCTTCCAGGCTCACTCAGCGGCGACCATCCACCGTCGCGCAGCCGCCAGATGCGACCATTGAGCTCACGCGGCTCGACCATGGCGAGCTCCGCTATGTGCCCCGCTGCAACTGCTGGGCTGAGCAGCGAACCTGCTTCGGATACCTGCAGAAACGGCGCCAACTGGGAGCCGAACGGAGACCCTCGGTAGCTCTCGGCGGCCTGCCGCATCTGCTGCTGCATGCCAGTATCGACCATGCCCGGGTAGAAAGCGGCGATGCCGACATCGGCGTTGATCATCCGGAGTTCCGCGCCCACGACGCGCACCAGCTGATCCACCGCGGCCTTGCTCATGCTGTAGGTCGATCGAGCGGGTGCGCTCTTGTTCGCGGCACCACTGGAGGCGAGCAGCAGCATCCCCGAGCCCGCGGACAGCAAACGTTGCAGGCACAACCGGGCGGTGAGCCAAGGACTGAGGACCATGGCAGACAGCGCTTCGATGCCGTTGTCCTGATCGCACTCCCAAACCGGGCCGACCGGCAGCGCCGACCCGGCGGTATGCACGATGACCGCGGAGTCGCCCGCGGCTTGCATCGCCCGGCCGAAGTCGCCAGATTCAGTGACGTCGCAGGGAAAAATCTGCAGATGCCTCCGCAGCTGGATTGCCTCTGTCCGAAGGCTCGACAGATTGGCCAGGCTGCGCGACAGTGCCGCCACCGAAAGGCCGCGACCGGCCAACTCCAGGGCAAGCGCCCTGCCGATGCCCGATCCGGCACCGATAACCGTTGCCGTTTTGGGCTGCCATGCATTCTCTGCCATCGCTAGTGCTTGGCCTCGACCCATTCCACGAAGTCGAACATCGATTCATAGGACTCCGGGTCGACACCCCACTCGCGTTTGCGGATCTTGATGTCCTTGATGAGTTCGCGGACCACGCCTGCCAGCGGCAGGGACAGCTTCAACTCGTCCGCACGCTCCATCACGATGGACATATCGTCCTCGGCCCACGGCATCGGCCGGGGTCGGTGCCAAGTTCGCATCATCTGGTTGTCGCCGCCGGCAAGAAGCAACGCTGTCCGGAGCTTCTCCTGGTCGACACCGAGCCGCATTCCCAGCCGGAGCGCTTCGTAGTTGCCGACCGCTGCCACCCACACCAGCAGGTTGTTCACCAGCTTGCCGACCTGCCCGGCACCGAGTTCACCGAGGTGAACGATGTCGGAGGCGAAGCAGGAAAAGGTTTCGGTCCAGGCTTGCAGGATGTCTTCCCGCCCGGCTCCCATCACCAGCAGGTCGCCCTCGATCGCACCGACCTCGCCACGGCACATGGTTGCATCCAGTACCTCGATGCCTGCCTCTGCGGCACGCGCGCCTACCTCGATCGATGTTTCCGGAGAGACCGTGCTGCAGATGAAGATCACGTGACCCGCCGCGGCTGCGGCGATGATCCCCTCCTCGCCGCAGCAGACGTCCAGCACCTGGTCATCGGTCCCGACCACGACGAGCGTGCCAGCACTTGCCCTGGCAAGTTCAGCAACGCTCGTCACGACCGGAATCCCTTGTGCTAGCGCCGTATCGCGAGCTGCATTCGATGGGTCGTAGCCTGTTACCAAGTGCCCGGCGCGCTTCAGATGCCCAGCCATTGGGAGGCCCATCTTCCCCAGGCCGATCACACCAACCATGCCGACAGTCATTCGATTGTCCAACTCCTCAGCTAGCGCGGATCAGCCTTTGCTCAGCTTCGAGAGCTGCTTGCCGACGTCGGCGATCAGGGCCAGGTCCTCCGGCGAGCCGTTGATAGCCAACTTGGCATCTGCGGGCAAGCCCTGCGGCGTGGCAGTGTTGCCCTTGAACTCGTGCTTGAGCTGGGCAGACTGACCACCTTCTCCCGCTTTCCACGCAAGGAAGCACTTGGCAGCATTGGGATGCTTGGCACCCTTGAGCAGCAGGCCCAGCTGATCAGTCTCCTGCACGACGTCGAGGTACTTGATCGCAACCGGGGCATTCTTGGCCTGCATCTGCGCCACCTCGGCGTCGCGACCGGAGGCAGTCATCGGCACCTCGCCGGAGATCACCTTGGTAAGGCTGCTGGTGATACCCGAAACGACCTGCGGCTTCGCCTGGCTCATCAGGTTCTGGTACCAGGTGATGGTCTTGTCCTTACCCCAGACGATGGAGATCGGGGCCAGCCACTTGCCGCGCGGGTCGACCGAAACCTTGCCGGCGTACTTGGAGTTCGCCAGCTCCTCCCACGTATTCGGCAGGTCTTGCGGCTTGACGAGCGTGGTGTTGTAGGCGAGACCGCCGTAGGTCCGCTGGGTGGTGAACACCTTCATGCCGTCGACCTGGGTCGCGAGATTCGGGTTGACACCGAGTTGGCTGAGGTCGACCTCCACGACGGCCTTGGCGGCGAACAGCGGCAATGAGGATGCGGAGTCCGGGGACGAGGCGTCGACATCGAGAGCGTGACCCGCCTGCGTCTCAGCCAAGATCCGCTGAACCTGATCCTGCGGCTGCAGCTGGGTGTAATTGACCTTGATACCGGGGTAGGTACTCTCGAACGACGCGATTTCCTGTTTGAACGTGTCCGGTTCGACGTCGGCCCAGAAGCTCACGGAGCCTTCCGCCGCGCCGGCCTTGCACACGCTGTCCAGGGTCATCGGCCCCGTTGCGGACGCGGCGCTGCCACCGGCGTTGGGCTTGTTGTTGCTGCTGCAGGCACTAGCCAATCCGGCTAGAAGTAGTACTGATGACCCGATCGCGAGCGGGCCTCGCAGTCGATTGAGCATGTGGCACTCTCCTCTAGTCGTTGGAGCTAGGTAGGTGACGGTCAACGCCGCCGAATCACTGCATCCACGAGCGCCGGTTCGCCGGTGGTCATCACGTGTTCAGCAGCCCTGCGGACCGCGGCCTGCAGGTCGTTCGGGTCGGTGATAGGTCCTTCGGAATACCACGAGAACGATTTGGCAAGCGTGGCGAAGTCAGGCGCCGGACTGTCGATCTCCATGCCGATGTAGGCCTTCTCGATGTCCGTGCCGCGGTCCACAGCGATGCGTTCCTGGTGTTCCCAGTCGTTGTAGTACGCACGGTTGTTCACCATGACAACGAGCATCGGCAGCTTGTAGTAGGAAGCAACCCAAAGCGCCCCAGCGTCGAACATCAGGTCGCCGTCCGGCTGCAGGTCGACCACGAGTCGTCCGGTGCCCTTGTGAGCAAGCGCCACGCCGAGTGACATGCCGATCTGGGTGGCCGTCCCCAGCTGACGGCCGGGGTAGCGATAGGCCTTGTCGAAGTTCCAGGTCTTCAATGCCCATTCTTCGGCGGTGTTCGCGGTGAGCACCCAGTCGTAGTCCTTGACGACTTCCCACACCTCGGACGCAAGACGGGAGGCCGACATCGGCTGCACGTCCCACGATTCTTCGATCTGTTCCTGCCACTTCGCCCTGGTCTTGGCCCGCAACTGGGCGATCTCGGTGCGCCAGTCGTCGTTGCGCGGGGCCACTCCGGTCTCGGACTTGATCAGCTCGCGGCAGGCATCGATCAGCTGCGGCAACGCCAGTTTGGTGTCCGCCGTGATCATCAGATCAGCGTTGCGCGGGGCTCCGTAGTCGTCGCTCCAGGCGCCGATACCGAGATCGTTGAAGCCGATGTCGATGACCGTGGCATCCGTGGCGATCCGTGAGGTCGTCTTGCGGGTGATCGAGTCGACGGTCGTGGTTGCCTTCTCGGTGTCCTTCATATCGAGCAGCACGACGCAGTCGGCACGTTCCAGGCTCTTCGTCCCGAAGACCGCCAGCGGATGCTGGTTCGGGAAGTTGAGCCGGTAGAAGTTGTCCTGCATACCTGCGCCGAGCAGCTCAGTCAGCTCGACGAGCTGGTCGAATGCCTTCGGGTCGCGTCCGGCGAAGCCGGTCACGAACACCGGACGCTCAGCGGCGACCAGCTTCTCAGCCGCCAACCGCAGCGCGGCCGGATCGGGAGCGATCAGGGACGGCATCGAGAACTTCATCAGCTCGATCGGCGGGCCGTCCGTCGGCAGCTCATCCTCTTGCAACGCCGCATCCAGCGCCACGTAGACAGGGCCCTGCGGTTCGGTCATCGCGATTCGCGCGGCGCGGGTGATCACCGGCGGAACAGACGCGATCGAGGTGGGCTCGTAGTCCCACTTGGTGTAGTCGCGGACCGCGCCGCCCTGAGTATTGGCCGAATGCACCCAGTCGATGTAGGCGCGGCGGCGATCATGGTCCATCGGACCGGAACCACCGAAGACGTAGACCGGGACCCGATCGGAATACGCGTAGTAAATCCCCATCGCACCGTGCAACAGTCCGACCAGGTTGTGCAGGACCACCGCCATCGGCTCGCCGCACGCCTTGGTGTAGCCATGGGCAAGGCCGACGGCAAGCTTCTCGTGCGGGCATTCAATCATCTGGACGGAGTTGTCGAGATAGTTGACCAACGAGTCGTGCAGTCCGCGAAATGTGGCACCGGGATTGAGACTGATGTACTTGACTCCGAGGGCCTCGATGGCATCGGCCATCAGATCGGACCCGTATTTCGGCTGCCGCTCGGACTCCTGGTGCTCGGTCATGCTCCTCAATTCCGTTCGTCGGGAAAATTCCGAAAACTTCTCCGGCCCCGGCCGGCTTGATATAGTCTGTGGATTCTGAATGCAATATGTGCGAGGGCTCGAGCGTGCCAGAAACCCCAAGTAGGTGTCAACGCTTTGGATTCAAAATGCCAATCTGTTACCTACCGGAAACAGAGCTGCGTACGCGAAATCCGCATCGAACTCAACCGGACGCTCGCCCGAGCTGGCGCCCGTTCGAACACCCTTCGCCCCAAGTCCCGCCGCACTGAGTGATCAGCGAGCTGCGACCCTTGGCGCGCCAGCCGGATTGGTCACGGCGAGGTCTGAGGTGAGAAAGAGTGCTGCCCGCGGTTTTCGAGCGAAGAGGCCACTTTTCAGGGCCGGCAGGCTACGGCGCTACCGATGGGCCCGATGGCCCCTGGCCGGCGTGATGCTCACGCCTCGGCAGCGGTATGAGCGAGCGACGAACCGCTTCAGCTGCTGATCCGGCTGGCCCGGTGGACGATGTCGGAACCAGCGAATCGGATTGCCACGGCCTCCTCGACCGGAACAGCGTCGATCTGCAACCGGGTCCGGCCGGCCTCGGTCCGCACCGCGACCGGTCCGGCACCGAGCACGGCTGCCTGCGTATCCTCGGCGACGATGAAGCCTTCGATTTCCACGGGGCCGGCCTGCAAGCCCGGGACGATCAGGTAGAGCTCGTCGTTACCGCGACGGGTGAAGTAGCCGGTCTGGCCGCCGACGATGGTGACCTCGGCTGCATGCCAGGGGCGGGTACCGAAGATGGCGTCGCCGTTCACCTGCAACCAGCGGCCGAGCCCGCGCAACAACTCAGCCTGCAGCGGTGGGATCTCGCCGGTGGAGGTGGGACCGACACCGAGCAACAGGTTGCCGTTCTTGCTGACGACGTCGGCGAGCAGGCGCACGGCCTCGGCGACGTTCAGTGTCTCGGCCTGGGTTTCGGCGCGGTTGTAGCCGAATGAATGACCGACGCCGCGACACATTTCCCAAGGCTGCTCGGCGATGTCAGCCGACTTGCCGTATTCGGGAGTGGTGAAGTCGGGAACTGAGTCCTGACGGAACCGGTCGTTGATCAGCCCACCCGGTACCTGCTCCCGGTACCAGTCCACCAGCCCCGCGACATCTAGCCCGGGCGGGGAGCCGATGTCGTTCCACAACACCTCTGGGTGGTATCGCTCGACGAGTTCGCGGTAATGCGCGTCGACATACGCGGCGTACTCAGGGGTGTCCGGTATGAAGCCTTGCGAGTTCTCGTACGACGTGACCGGAAACTCGCCGAAGCACCAGTCGAAGCCGCCGGAGTAGTACAGGCCGAGCATCAGCCCCTGCGCCCTCACCGCGTCGGCGACCTCCCCCACCAGGTCCCGTGTCGAGCTGAAGCCCGGACGTGGGCTGGTGTCACCCACTGCGCTGGGCCACAACTGGTAACCGTCGTGATGCTTGGTGATCAGCACGAGGTATCGGGCGCCGGCGCCGCCGAAGGCCGATGCCCACGTCCGCGCGTCGAAGCCGGCGATGTCCGCCTCGAAGTCAGCCCGGAACGAAGCGTATTCGCGATCGCCGAAGTGCTCGCCGTGGTAGGCGGCCGTCGGCGTGCGAGGGTCGGCCTGGCTGTTCTGATACCACTCGGAGTACGGCGAAGTGAGGATCGGATCGATGTCGGCGTACCGCGGATCGTTCACGCCATAGGTACCCTGCTCCACCTCACCCAGGAGATCCAGCAACCGGGTGTCGCGAGGCGCCCAAGCGGGCACCGAGTACAGGCCCCAGTGGATCATGATGCCGAGCTTGCGGTCGCGGAAATCTTCGAGCATGTCAGCCAATCGGTCGATGCGATGGCGGCCAGCTGTTTGGGTCGGCCACCTGTGTGTAGATCAGCGCAGTGCGCCACCGAGCGCCAGGCCGCGCACGATGAACTTCTGCATGATCAGATAGACCACCAAGATCGGCAGCGTCGCCAGGGCCAGGCCCGAGAACAGCACTCCCTGGTTGGTGAAGTACTGGCCCTGCAGGCCGAGCAGACCGACGGCCAGCGTCTTGCTCTGCGCCTGCTGCAATGCGATGATGCCCAGTTGCGCCTCACCCCAGACGAAGATCATCGTGAGCACCAGGCAGGCCGCAATCGGGCCGCGGTTCAATGGCAGGACGAGTCGCAGGAAGACACCCCACTCCGAGAGTCCGTCCAGGTTGCCCGCGTCGATGAGCTCTTCGGGAAACTCGAGAAAGGCGGAGTAGGTGATCAGCACGACCGTAGGACAGGCGAGCACACCGTAGACGACGCCAATCGCGGCCGGCGAGTTGAGCAGCGCCGCCTGGTCGAGCAGGCCGAAGATCGGGATCACCAGCACTACCAATGGAAACACCAGTGCAATGACGAATACCCGCAGGAGCAGAGGCGTCTTGCCCGGAGAGGTGTTACGCACCAGCGCGTAGGACGTAACCGTGCCGAGGACGATCGCGATCAGCATTGCGGCAACCACCGAGACCACGCTGTTGATCAGGTAATGGTAGAAAGCCGTGCCGCCGGGTGCGCCGTTCCACGCCTCACTGTAATTGCCCCACTGCAATGCCCCGCTGAAGCCGAGCGGGTGGTTGTAGACGTCCTGGGTTCCCCGTACGGACAACAGGAAGATCGACAGGACCGGAAAGATCGTTCCAATCGTCCAGACGACGAGCAGCAGGAAGCCCAGCCACCACCAGACGCTGCGGCGGTGGTTGCGTGAGGGTCTCGTCTTGGTGGCCATCACAGCGGCCGCTGCAGGCTCAGCCGTACTCAGAGTCGCGCTCATGTGATCCCCTGCCCAGCGGCCAGCGCCGATCGGTTGGCGCGCCGGCGGAACAGGCCGGCACGGGCGCGACCGGAGCCGGAGCTGCTGCGGATGAAGCGGGTCATCACGACGCTGACGAGCAGTAGTAACACGCCACCGACGACGGCCTGCGCCGAGGCCGCCCCGTAATTGCCGTTGATGAACGCCTGCCGGTAAACCTCCACCGGCAGGATCTGCGTTGAGGTTCCGGGACCGCCCTGGGTCATCGCCCAGATCAGGGTGAATCCGTTGAACGTGAAGATGATTTCCAGCAACGCCACGGTTGCCAGCGTCGGCCGGACTACCGGGAGCGTGATGGAGAAGAACCGGCGCAGCACCGAGCAACCGTCCATCTCGGCGGCCTCGTAGATCTCGACCGGTACTCCGTTCATGGCGCCCAGCATGATGATCATGGCGAAGCCCGTACTGATCCACACCCACACGAACGAGGTCACGTACAGAGCGGCGTGCGGATCGGCCAGCCAGGCGTGGGTGGTCCCGAGACCGACCTTGCCCAGCAGGTAGTTCGACAGTCCGGTCGTCGGCTGGAAGGCGTTCACCCAGTACACGCCGGACACGCTGACCGGCACCACCATCGGCAGGAACCAGACCACGCGGAAGAAGCGAGCTCCGGGGATTCCAGCGCTCAGGGCCGCGGCCAGCAACGTGCCGATCACCATGACCCCGATAGTGGCGACCAGGCTGAACCGGATCGTGCGGAGCACTGTCGCCCATAGATCACCACCCTGGCCGGTGATGTCACGAAAATTCGTGGTCCCGATGAACTTCGGCGCACTGGCCCCGTCCCACGACGTCAGGCTCAGGTAGACCGTCCGCACGACCGGGTAGGCCACCAGCAGCGCGATCCCTGCGACTGCCGGCAGCGCCCCGATCACCAGCAAGCGGCGGCGAAGATGGGTTCTCAGCATCGGGCTCAGCCCGCCCGCAGCTTGTCCAGCTCGGTCTGGAATTCCGAAGCCACTTGTTGCACGCTCGACTGTCCGCTCAGCAGCGCCTGGTACTTCGGCACTCCGAAGGGCTGGCCGATCGTGTTCGGGACCAACGAGTCCCAAAGGCCTGCGGAGCCGTTCGTCTTGACGTCCTGCAGGATCGAGGAGACGACCGGGCCGATGGTGGTCAAGTCGCTGGCCGGCAGGTCGGCGAAGATCGGCAGCAAGCCGCCCTTGGCCACCGCGGTCTGGCCCTGCGCGCTACCGACGAACTTCAGGAAGTCCTTGGCCTGCGTCGGGTGCTTGGACTTCAGCGGCAACACGAAAGCGTCGGTGGCGACGCCTTCGAATTTGGTCGTCTGGGCCGGGTTCAACGTCGGCGGCAGGATGTAGTCGTACTTGAACGGAACCTTCAACGATCCGTTGAGTTCGCTCGGCGTCCACGTGCCGCCCATGAACATGCCCAGCTTGCCGGCTGCAAAGAGCGCCTCGGCCTGGGTGTAATCCTGGCTGAGCATGCCCGACTGGAAGACGCCGTTGGACTGGAAGTCCTTCAACGTCTGCAGGGTGTTCACGAACGCAGGGTCGGTGTACTTGACCGTCGCAGGTACCGAGCCCTGCCAGTTGGTCAGCAGGCTGTCGTACTGCGCCGGCGTAGCGGCCGTCTGCAGCAGCATGTCGACTAGATGACCGAGGTGGTAGGACGTGTTACCGCCCACCCCGAGGCCCTGATATCCGTTTGCCTTGAGCTTGCTCACCGCGTCGTAGAACTGCGGCAGCGTTATCCGGTGGTTGGTGACCGTGATGCCGGCCTTGGCGAAGGCGTCGACGTTGTAGTACATCGGGGCGATGTAGACGGTGTCCCACAACACGGCGTACTGGCTGCCATTCACGGTGTACTGCTTCGTGACCGACGGCCCGTAGTGCTTGGCGAGGTTGTTGCTCTGCCAGATGTCCGTCAAGGGCGTGAGCTTGTTGTTGGCGAGTTCGGCTGCGTAGGCCCCGCCGTCGTACTGGACGAAGCCGACGTCGGGCGGGTTGGACCCGTTCAGCACGGCGACGTTGGGCATCTTGGAGGCGACGTCGGCCAGCGCGTCGATCTGGATCTTGACGTTGGGATGGCTTGCCTCATAGGCCTGCGCCATCACCTGCATGTCTTGCGCCTGCGGCCCGGTGAGGGTTTGCACGTGCAGGGTGACGGTGCCCCCACTCGAGGAGCTCTTGGTCCCGCAGGCGGCGAGAACGCTCGCCAGTACGAGGCCGACCGCGGTGGCCGCGAGGCCGCGCCGCACGATGCGACGGCGCCACGAGTGCGTTCTGGTAGCCGGCGCCGTGCCGGAAACAGCGCAATCCGATTCTGATGTCATGGTCACTCCACGAAATATTGGGTCGCGATGCGAGGTTTTGACTGCGGTTGGCCCGCACGTTCCCAACCGCAAAGAGGCGGTTGATCTCCTGGAAACATAGGATGTCTTCCTGGCTCATGTCAAGTAAATTGGGGTTAGCTTGCTGAAACGTTGGCTGATTTGGGCCTATGCATCCGATGTTTGGGTGAACTGAGGGGTGGAGCTCACCACTCGGTCAACCCTCCGTCGTCGCGGCGAAAGACCGGATTGCGCCAGCGGTGACCGATCTCGGCCGCACGCCGCACCGCCTTCTCATCGACCTCGATACCCAAGCCCGGGCCGGTCAAGCGCTCGATGTATCCGTCGGCCATCTCGAAGACCGAGACGTCGGCCAGGTAGTCGAGCACGTCGTACGCCTCGTTGTAGTGGATACCGACGCTCTGCTCCTGGATCAGCGTGTTCGCGCTGACCAGATCGACCTGCAGACATGCGGCGAGAGCGATAGGCCCCAGTGGGCAGTGCGGCGCCAGAGCGACGTCGTAGGTCTCGGCCAGCGTGGCGATCCGGCGAAGCTCGGAGATCCCGCCGGCGTGTGACACATCTGGCTGCGCCACCGCGATACCGGCGTTGATGGCGGCGACGAAGTCCCAGCGGGAATAGAGCCGTTCGCCTGTGGCGATGGGTATCGAGGTGCCCGCACAGATCCGGTCGAGCTGCCCGCTGAGCTCGGGAACGACCGGCTCCTCGACGAACATCGGCAGGTAGGGCTCGAGCAACGGCAGCACCCGCCGGGCCATCGGCAGCGTCAACCGGCCGTGGAAGTCGATGGCGATGTCGAACTGCGGCCCACACGCCTGCCTGATCGCGGCAACCCGCGCCACGATGTCGGTCACCGCCTGGGCGGTGTCGAGGTGCCGCAGCCCGGCCGAGGCATTCATTTTGATGGCCGAGAAGCCAGCCTGCTGGCGCGCGAGCGCCGCATCCGCCACCGCGTCGGGTTCATCGCCGCCTATCCAGCTGTAGACCCGAACCCGGTCACGAACCGCCCCGCCCAGCAGTTCGTGCACCGGGACACCATGCACCTTGCCGGCAATGTCCCACAGTGCCTGGTCGATACCTGCGACCGCACTGCTGAGTACCGGGCCACCGCGGTAGAAGCCGCCTTTCGTCAGTTGCTGCCAGTGCCGCTCGATGGTCAACGGATCAGCACCTAGCAACTGATCACTCAGCTCGTCGACCGCCGCAGCCACGGTGGCGGCCCTGCCTTCGACTACCGGCTCACCCCAACCAACGATCCCCTCGTCGGTGGTGATCTTCAGGAAGCACCATCGCGGCGGGACGATGAACGTCTCCAAGCTGGTGATCTTCACGCCCAGTCCTTACCGGTCGGCGATCCCGGCGTTGACACCAAACAACTGATCATTCGAAAAGGGTCCCTTTGGCGAGTGTGGAGAATGTTCCCCTTGAGTAGGCTATTCTCGGCTGCCCCGCTGGCTCGTAGCCGGGATGGAGCCGACAACCATCCGATGTTTCGAGTGCAGCCGCGACCGAATGAGTGAGGACCAGCGAATGTCGTTGACCGAGGACGCGATCACCAAGATCAAGCAGATGATCCTGGACGGTCGGCTCAAAGCCGGTGACCGGTTGCCCCGCGAGGCCGATCTCGCCGACGAACTCGGTATCAGTCGCGGCTCGCTGCGGGAGGCCGTACGAGCCCTGTCGCTCGTGCGCATCCTCGATGTCCGGCAGGGCGACGGGACCTACGTCACGAGCCTGCAAGCCGACGTGCTGATGGAGGCGATGGCCTTCCTCGTCGACTTCCACCAAGATGCCAGCGTCCTGCAGCTGTTCGAGGTCCGCCGCGTGCTGGAGCCGGCCGCTTCGCAACTGGCCGCCTCGGCGATGAGTGAGGCCGACGCGCGCGACCTGGTGGCCTTCGCCGGGAGCGTCGGTTCGGAACCGAGCGTCGAGGAACTCGTCCAGAACGACATCGAGTTCCATCACCGCATCGCCGAGGCAAGCGGCAACCCCGTGCTCTGCTCGCTGATCGACAGCCTCTCGCGGCCCACGCAGCGAGCCCGGGTGTGGCGGGGTCTGACCCAGGGCGACTCGCGTACCCGGACGCTGGCCGAACATCACGCTATCGCCGACGCCATCCTGCGCCGCCAGCCCGCGCTTGCCCACGCCTGGGCGACCGTGCACGTCGCCGGTGTCGAGGAGTGGCTGCGCCAGGCGTTGGCGAGCTAGCGCTCGGTTCACCCCGACCAGACCTCACCATCCGGGAAGCGGAACCGTTCCCGGGTGAGCGGCAGGATCTCGGCGGAGCTGCCCGGGGTGGTCGGCGCGACGTAGCTCCCGTCGCGGACCACCACCGGTGTCGCGAAGTGCTCATGTAGGTGGTCGACGTACTCGATCACGCGGTCCTCCACCGACCCGCTGACCGCGACGAAGTCGAACATCGACAGGTGCTGCACCAGCTCGCACAACCCGACGCCGCCGGCATGCGGGCAGACCGGCTTGCCGTACTTGGCCGCGAGCAGCAGGATCGCGACATTCTCATTCACGCCGGCAACCCTGGTCGCATCAATCTGCACAAAATCGACGGCCTGCGACTGGAGCAACTGCTTGAACATCACCCGGTTGTGGACGTGCTCGCCCGTCGCCACTGGCGTCGAGATGGCTCGGCGGATCGAGGCGTGGCCGAGGATGTCG
This sequence comes from Pseudonocardiales bacterium, assembly GCA_030840445.1. Classification (GTDB taxonomy): domain Bacteria; phylum Actinomycetota; class Actinomycetes; order Mycobacteriales; family Jatrophihabitantaceae; genus Jatrophihabitans_A. The sequence continues at coordinate 1,561 of JAVEEN010000294.1, read as the reverse complement.
TCGGGACTGGTCGGTTCCTCGATCCAGTACGGCTCGTGCGGCGCCAGTGCGGTCATCCACTCGATGGCCTCCGGCACGTCCCAGCGCTGGTTGGCGTCGACGGCGATGCGCAGGTCCGGCCCGACCGCGGCGCGGGCGATGCCCATGCGGCGCTGATCGTCGGCTAGGTTCGCGCCGACCTTCAGCTTGATCTGGGTGAACCCGTCCACAACCGCCTCGCGGGACAGTTGCGCCAGCTTCTCGTCCGAATAGCCCAGCCAACCCGGCGTCGTCGTATAAGCGGGGAAGCCGTTATTGCGCAGCTGGTCGATGCGGTGCTGCCGCCCAGGCTCGGCCTTGGCCAGGATCTCCAGCGCCTCGTCGCGAGTGAGCGCGTCGGTAAGGTAACGGAAGTCGACCAGATCGACCAGCTCTTCGGGGCTCATCTCGGCCAGCAGTTGCCACAGCGGTAGCCCAGCCCGGCGCGCTTTGAGATCCCACAGCGCGTTGACCACAGCCCCGATCGCCATGTGCATGACGCCCTTTTCCGGACCCAGCCAGCGCAGTTGCGAGTCGTGAACCAGGCGGCGCCACGTCTCGCCCATGTCACCGAGCACCGTCTCGAGATCCATCCCGACGAGGTGCGGCTCCAGCGCCCGGATGGCGGCGGTCTGGACCTCGTTGCCGCGCCCGATCGTGAATACGAAACCGTGGCCGTTCTGCTCGGGATCGCTCGTTCGCACGATCACGTACGCGGCGGAATAGTCGGGGTCGGGGTTCATCGCGTCCGAGCCGTCGGACTCTGTGGAGGTGGGGAAACGTAGGTCCGCGCAATCCAGCTCGGTGATGTTCAGGCTCATTGGGTTTTCGCTCCTTCCGAGATTCATCTGATGTTTAGCAGAGAAACCGACAGATTTCCAACTCGTGCGGCAATAGAAGCCCGCCAAAGCCCTGATGTAGGATCAAAAGATCGGATGATTAGACTTATCTTGAGCAAACAGACATTGAGCAAACGGATTCAGTTCAACAACCGGAGGACGTAGATGAGACTGGCCCGCCATGGTCTACCGGGAGCGGAGCAACCGCTGGTCGCCGACAGTGAGGGAACTTGGCACGATCTGCGTCCGGTCACGCCCGATCTGACGGCCGCGGGCCTGCCGGCCGTGCTCGGTCGGGGCCTGGATGCAGCCGCCATCCGCGCTCTCCCGGAGGTACGGACCGTGCAGCGCTTCGGTCCGCCGCTGGCCGGCATCGGCAAGGTGGTGTGCATCGGGTTGAACTACCGCGATCACGCGGCCGAGACCGGTGCGCAGATCCCCGCCGAGCCGATCCTTTTCCTCAAGACGCCGGACACGGTGATCGGTCCGAATGATCAGGTGCTGGTGCCGCGCAAGTCGGTCAAGACCGACTGGGAGGTCGAGCTGGCCGTGGTGATCGGCCATCAAGCCCGCTACCTCGATTCGCCCGAGGATGCCGCGGCGGTGATCGCCGGTTATGCGATCAGCAACGACGTGTCCGAGCGGGAATTCCAGATGGAGCGTGGTGGGCAATGGGACAAGGGCAAGAACTGCGAGACGTTCAA
>JAVEEN010000284.1 GCA_030840445.1 Pseudonocardiales bacterium | reverse complement strand
CTGATCGTGATCGTCAGCCTTATGCTGGCGATCCTGTACTACGCGGCGCCGAATGTGAAACAGCCAGGCGTGCAGTGGATCAGCCCGGGCGGGGTGCTGGCCGTCATCATCTGGGTAATCGCGTCGGCGGGTTTCGCGTTGTACGTAGCCAACTTCGGCTCGTACAACAAGACCTACGGATCCCTGGCCAGTGTGATCATCTTCCTCATCTGGATGTGGCTGACGAATGTCGCCATCCTGCTTGGCGCGGAATTCAACGCCGAACTACAACATGCCCGCGCCATCCAAGCCGGCCTGCCGGAGGATCAAACTCCCTTCGCCGAGCCACGCGACACTCGAAAGCTCAGCGCCGACAAGCAAAAACAGGCGACCGCCCTACGTCAGGATAAATAGCATGTCCACGGATGCAGCTGATGTTGCAGAAAAAGAAGTCGGCTCCTTGCAGCCCGACGCAGCCCAGTGCCTTGAAGAAGGCCCTCGACGCGGTGATCAAGTAGCTTCGCGGGATAGCCGGCGGCGCCGGAACTGAGGCTTCAGCCGCGGTTCCCGCGCCGCAATCTGATCCAACGGTAGCCCCAACCATGAAGGTCCAGCTCGGTCAGCTTCGTCGCGAGCGGGCCGTAGTCGGCGTCGGCGAGTACCTCGCTCGGAGCTTCACTGACCGCGACGGAACGCAGGTCAACCGTGACCGCGACATCGGCCAGATTGTGAAGTAGCAGGATCGTGCCTTCCGGTGCATCGAACCGGTGCACCAGAACCGACCGCGGCAGCGACAGGTCGAGCACGGTCGGTTCGCCCACGCCAATCTCCGGGCACTCCCGCAAGGCCCGAATCAGCTCTTCGAACCAGCGCAACAGGGAACCGCCGTGGCGCCGTTGGTTGCGGACGTTGACTCGCCGAGCCGCAAACGCGCCCCGATTGAGGATCGGCCGGACGAACTCAGCCGGCGGAGCTGTGGAAAACCCCGCAGACCGGCTGCCGTCCCACTGCATCGGAGTCCGTATCGATTCCCGGCCGGGCAATCTCAGGTCCTCGCCCATGCCGATTTCCTCCCCGTAGCGAAGGATAGGCGTACCAGGCATGGCGAATTGCAGCGCGTAGGCGAGTTCAATGCGCCGCCGCTCGCCTCTCAACATCGGCGCGAGCCGGCGCCGAATACCCCTGTTGTAGATGCGCATATCTTGTTTCGGCGCAAACGTCCGCATGACGTCGCTGCGCTGTTCATCGGTCAAGCGGCTGAGATCCAGCTCGTCGTGGTTGCGCAGGAACGTCGCCCATTGCGCCATTGCGGCTAGTTTGGGCAACGCGGCCAGCGACTCGACGAGCGGCTCGGCGTCCTCGCGCGCCAGGGCCAACCACAGCCTGGCGTTGATTCCAAACGCGAACAGCATGTGCGCCCGGTCATTGGGTCCGTCTGGCGCGGCCCCGCAGTACTTGGGCAGCTCCTCCGGCAAGACGTTCGCCTCGCAGAGCAAAACCGCATCACCTGTGCGCCATTGCACGTCCTGCCGCCAGTCGTCGAGTATCGCGAAGTCGAGCGGACCGGGATCGACGCCAGGGGTTACCTGCTCCAGTACGAACGGCGCGGCGTCGATCCGGAAACCGGATGCGCCCAGCTGCAGCCAGAACCCCATGATCTTCTTGACCTCCTCGCGGACGGCGCGGGTGGACCAGTTGAGATCGGGTTGGAAATCGTAGAAGCGATGGAAGTACCATTGCCCGGCCTTGTCGTCGAACGTCCACGTCTCGGTCTGTTCTCCGGGGAAGACGATGCCCTGACGCCGGTCCGGCGGTTCTTCCGAACTCCAGACGTACCAATCGCGGTAGGGAGATCCGGGATCGCTGCGGGCCGATTGGAACCAGGGGTGCTGATCGGAGGTGTGATTGACGACCAGATCCAGCAGCAGCCGGATGCCTCGCTGTCTGGCCTGGGTCGCCAGCTCGACGAAGTCCCCCAGGGTCCCCAACCTCGGATCGATCCCGTAGTAGTCGCTGACGTCGTAGCCGTTGTCGCGCTGCGGTGATGGATGAATCGGGTTCAGCCACACGCAGGTAACGCCCAGCCGGGACAGGTAGTCGAGCCGACTGGTCAAACCTCGCAGATCCCCGCAGCCATCACCGTTAGAGTCCTGGAAGGAGTCGACCTCGACGCAGTAGACCACGGCTTCCTTGTACCAGCGCTCAGACACGAGCGATTCCTCCCTCGCCTGTCAGGCTTGCAGGTTGTCATTACATCAGAGCCGGCCAGCGGGGCAACCCCACCTCGACACAGCCCTCGCGTGACGCGAGGATCGATCAGACAGCAACGGACGAGGGAGACCACAGATGCCACAGACCGTAGTCGTCACCGGTGCCAGCGGTGGCATCGGGCGAGCCAGCGCGATCGCCTTCGGCGCCCGGGGCGATACGGTCGTCCTCATCGCTCGGGGTGAGAAGGGCCTGGCTGGCGCGGCGCGAGACGTCGAGAGGTCCGGTGGCAAGGCGGTCGCCATGCCGCTCGACGTCGCCGACTCCGATGCGGTACGCGCCGCCGCCGACCGGGTCGAATCCGAGGTAGGACCTATCGACGTCTGGGTGAACGTGGCCTTCACGTCGGTATTCGCGCCGTTTGATCAGATAACGCCTGCAGAGTATCGGCGGGTGACCGAGGTGAGCTATCTCGGCTATGTCTATTCCACGATGGCGGCGCTCGAACACATGAAGCCACGCGACCGCGGCACCATCGTGCAGGTCGGTTCGGCGCTGGCCTATCGGGGTATCCCGCTACAGTCAGCCTACTGCGGCGCCAAACACGCAATCCAAGGATTTCACGAAGCGCTGCGCTGTGAGCTGTTGCACGACAAGAGCAACATTCATGTCACCATGGTGCAGATGCCGGCGGTGAACACCCCACAGTTCTCTTGGGTTCTGTCGCGGTTACCGCGTCAGGCACAGCCCGTCCCGCCCATCTATCAGCCCGAACTTGCGGCCCGCGCTGTGTTGTACGCGGCCGAGCACCCGCGCCGACGCGAGTACTGGGTGGGCGCAAGCACGATGGCCACCCTGGCCGCAAATGCTGTTGCGCCCGGGCTGCTCGACCGGTACTTGGGCCGCACCGGCTTCGACGCGCAGCAGAGCCCGCAACCCCAACCGCCAGATGCGCCCGCCAATCTCTGGGAACCGGCTGACGGCCGGGACGGCAAAGACTTCGGCGCACACGGAATCTTCGATGCGACGTCCCGGTCGAAGGACCCGCAGCTATGGGCCTCACAGCATCACGGCGTACTCGGCGCCATCGCGGTCGCCACAGCCACCGCCTGGGGCGCCCTGGCCCGGCGCCGGCGATGATCAGCCCGGAGCGACGCCGAGCGTGTTGCTGATCAGGCTGCAGGCGTGCTGCGGCCGGAGGTCGAGCTCACAAAGGGTGCACCAGCATCGTCCGGCATCGGCGGACAGCCTGGCCGGGGCATGACTACGGACCTTCGCGACGACGGTCCCCGCTATCTAGGGGTGATCGGTCCGTCCGATGCCAGCCGAAACGCAGTGCTGGTAACCAGCTGTGACGCCGTCATTGCCGTCGGCGGCAGTCCGGGAACCCTGATCGAAATGGGGTATGCACTCACGGCGTCCAAGCCGCTCGCGGTGATCAGCGGCTGGTCGGTGGTCGAATCGGGTGGTTCGAGACCGCCCGGAGTCATCGACGCTCGGACTGCGGAAGCTGCGGTGGCGGCCGTGCTGGCTGCGCTACGCGGCGATTGACGTTGGACCACCGCAGGATTCGATCATCGACAGCAAAGCAGCTCGATCAGCCGCGCGCGTCCTGGCCACCGTCGGCGGGGTTCTGCAGGCGTGGATCGAGTTCAGCTGCGCGCTCCTGGAGGTTTTGCGCCTCGGTCCGTTGGCGTTCGGCTTCAGCCAACCGCTCACGTGCCTCGCGCTCACTGTCGGCCGCGCGCAACTCGGCCTCCGCGCGTTCGCGTCGCGCTCGCGCAGCCTGCTCCTCGGCAGCAGCCTGGGCGGAATCGGCCTTGGCCGCCCGCTCCTGAGACTCCACGAGATGCTCGCGCGCCTGCACCTGATTTCTCTCGATATTGCGAGCGCGCATCCGCGGCATCACCAGCAGTGCAATAACGGCGAGCACCACGATCACGACGACGATGACGATGATCAGTGTTTTCATGACGCCTCCCAACCTGGACGCTAGCCCTCCGCCTCCGGGCGCGCTATGAAAACCTGGTGACCAGCTGCCCTTAGGGGACACCTGTCACTATTGTTCGCATTATGGTGGATGTTGACCCAGTGGGTCGCGAGGGAACGCTGACCATCGCCAGCCGCGGCAGCGGCGGCCCCGGTGAGGTGTCGGTTGCCATTCGGGGCGGACGCGAAACCTTCATCGCGTATTCCGACCAGCCGATCTCGCAGAACGCCAACGTTCTGATCATCGAATCCAACCCGAGTCGGGCGGTCACGGTGGTCGAATGGCCGCTGCTCGACCCCTGAATGTCACGCCGCACTGCAACCACAGTGCAACCGCAGGAACCGCAGGAACCGCAGGAACCGCAGACGACCCGCACAGAATTGAGAACATGATGCTTGGTTACAAGGTGCCAGAACCCGATGAGGCGATGCTGATCTCGGGCGGGAAGGGCAATGCGGACGGTGCGCCGTTTCGGGTGGTCACCGGACACGGCGCGTTCGTCCTTCCGTTCTTTCGGAAGGCGCGCTTCCTCGGACTGGCCATGGCCGAGGCCGAGGTCACCGAGGCGTGCGTCACCAAACAGGGCATCGCTCTGAACGTCCGAGCGGTAATTGCGTTCAAAGTCGGAAATGACACCGAGAGCATCGTCAACGCCGGTCAGCGGTTCCTTTCCGATCAGAGCCAGATGTCGGTACTGGTCGGGCGTATCTTCGCCGGCCACCTCCGTTCGATCGTCGGCTCGATGACGGTCGAGGAGATAGTCACCGAGCGACAGCGTCTGGCCGAAGGAGTACTGGACGGTTCGAAGGGCGAGATGGCCAAAATCGGCCTGACCGTGGATGCGTTCCAAATTCAGTCCATCGACGACATGAAGCTTGGCTATATCGCAGCGATGGCCGCGCCACACAACGCCGCAATCCAGCGCCAGGCCCGAATAGCTCAGGCCCAGGCCGATCAGGCGGCCGCGGAAGCGGACCAGCAATCGAAGCGTGCGCAGGCTGAATACGTGCGGCAGACGACCATCGTCCAGGCCCAGTTGGCCGCTGAGGTGTCCGTGGCCCAGGCGAAGGCGAATCAGGACGCGGCCGAAGCCGAACAGAAGTCGGTTCGCGCCCAGGCCGAGTTCAGTCGCCAGACAAAGGTGGTGCAGGCCCAGTACGACTCCGAGGTCTCGATCGCCCTGGCCAAGGCGGATCAGGCCGCTGCACAGGCCGAGCAGGAATCGCAGCGGGCGCAGGCAGAGTTCACACGGCAAACCTCGATCGTAAGAGCTCAGGCGAAGGCCGAGGTCGACAAGGCCGAATCGGAGGCATCCCAGTCCGGCCCGCTGGCGCAAGCAACCGCTCAGCGTGGAGTCTTGGCTGCCCAGACCGAGCTTGCGACCCGCAACGCCGAACTGCGTAAGCAACAGCTCCTGGCCGAAGTCATCAAGCCGGCCGAAGCAGAAGCGGAGCGCATTCGAGTACTCGCCCAAGCCGATGCCGAGAAGACCCGTATTCAGGCCGAGGCCGCAGCATCGAACAACAGGGTCTCCCTCGATCAACTGCTCATCGAGCAGCTACCCCAGATCGTCCGCGAAGCCTCGCAAGGCCTGGCCAAGGCCAATGTGACGGTCCTCAACGGCTCGGACGGACTCGGCGAGATCGCCGCTGGGTTGGTCGGCCAGGGTCTGGCGATTTTCGATTCGGTACGAGCCGGGATCGGCTCCGGCCCAGTGGGCGCCGATGATGCCAAGGCAATCTCAGCGGCCAACAGCAGCACCGCCAGGACAGCGGACGGGCCTGCGCACTGATCCTCGCGCTGTCATCAAGCCCGTGCAATCAGCTTGCGATGTCGTCCGGTTGGTGTCAGCCACCTTCAGGCAGGTCGCCGAGTGGGCCAGTTCGACAGCGTGCCGGTGAGGATTACTTCCTCGGCAACGTCGCGGACCTTCTCGTGCCGGTTCTGCGACGCCGCCCTCAGCAGATCGAAGGCTCCCTGCTCCTGCAGCCGATATGCAGCCATCAAAATGCCCACCGCGATGCCGATCCGCCGGTTCGAGGCCAATGCCAGCTCCAGGTTCTCGACTTTCTCCACCGCGGTGACAGCCTGGATACCGATGGCGGCATGCTCGGCGAACATCGCTGCCACATCGATGACGTCGTCGGTGAAGAAGTTCGCCGTCCGCGAAGAAAGTACGAGGGCGCCCATGCTGCGCTCTTCGATATCCAGGCAGAAACCGACGCCCGACAGGAAGGGCTCGTCCTGCCCGAGCACCATTTCGCGGTAGACGGGCCAGCGGTGATCGGTGCGGATGTCCGCAACGCGAATGGTCGTGTGGCTGCGAAGGCACTCCCAGGCGATACCTTCGTGGACCTCCAGGATGGTGTCGCGGAACTGCGATGCCAGCGTTGGATCGGTGGCTGCGTGCAGCCTTATCCTGTCGACGCCGGTCAGCTCCCAGACAGCCGCGGAGTCGCAGGCCAACACGGTTTTGGCCAGTTCCACGACGCGCCCGGCGGTCGCCTTCACATCGGGTTGGGCCACGAGTTCGTGTGCGATTCGCGCGAACACATGGGCAGCATCCAGCCCAGCGGGCATTACGTCCATGACGCAGACCTCTCAACGGATAGCAACACCCGAGGCCTGCTGTTAGACCGGAGCATCAATATAGTGCGCCGAAAGTCAGCGTTGCTATCCGAGGCCGGTCAGTCGCGGCGTCAGTTGTGCGTACGGTCGTCGAACAACGCCGAAAGCCTGCATCGGGCCAACCGCTCCAACAGCTCCGGCATGGCCGTGGCCGGCGTGCCCGCCAGGTCGTGTCGGCACTCGCTTACCAGGGCGACGATGGCACGTAAGGGCAGGACGCACTCGTATTCCCGGAACAACTGCTCCACGAGGTCGGCGTAATAGTCGCCGCCGTGCGCGTTGCCGTAACCGGAGTCGTCCGCGGCCCAAGGAACGCCGGCAGACAGGGGAGACATCGTCATCATGAGCACTCCAGGAGTCGAGCTCCGGGGGACGTTGGTCCCCGTGTCGATGTGCTTCTTACAGCGGCAATATGGAGATTACCCTCGGGCCTGGCAGCGCGAATTGCAGTTGTATAACGGCGGAGAAGCATGACGGAAACGTCCGACAAGGACCGGCGTTCGTGCCCGGATCCGATGGTGATCCGTCCGCCAGGTCCCGGCGATCAGCGCGGGTCGGGCTGCCTCGACACCGGGTTGGGGGCCCGGCCCTGCGGCTGCCGGGGTCGCGGGGTAAGGGGCGTTATCGGTGGAATGTCGAGCGTCACCGCACGGCCGGGATACAGCGTGAACGGCTGGCCATGGTGCACGAGGTCGAGTTGTCCGCCACCCTCGGACTGGGCCGTGTAGCCGGCCGAATTGCGATCGATCGCGACCCGGATCTTGCTGCCGTGCCACCGGATGCAGAACGTCAGCCTGCTGAGATTCTCGGGAAGCCGAGGGGCGAAGCTGAGTTGGCCGCAGTGATCGCGCATCCCGCCGTAGCCGCAGACCAGGCCGAGCCAGGCGCCCGCGAGGGACGCTACGTGCACGCCGTCGCGGGTGTTGTGCTCGAGGTCGTGCAAATCCATCAGGGCGGCTTCGGTGAGGTAGTCATGTGCGAGGTCCAGGTGACCGACCTCGGCAGCCACGATCGCCTGGGTACAGGCCGACAACGATGAGTCGCGAACCGTGAGCTCCTCGTAGTAGGCGAATGCTTCTGCCTTGTCCTGCGCTGAGAAGGAGTCGCCGCACCAGTGCATGGCCAGGATCAGGTCTGCCTGCTTGATGACCTGGTGGCGATAGATCTCGAAGTAGGGAGCGTGCAGCAACAACGGGTACCCGTCGTTCTCGGCGGTTGCGGCAAAGTCCCACCGTTCGTGGCGGTTGAACCCACGGTCCTGCTCGGGAATTTGGTGGATCTGGTCGTACGGTATCGCGACGGCTGCGGCGGCGGTACGCCACCGGCTCAGCTCTTGCGGGCTGACCGTCAACGCAGCAGCATTTTTGGGCCATCGCTCGGCAGTATCGGCCGCGTAGCTGAGGTTGCGGGCAGCCATCAGGTTTGTGTAAGTGTTGTCATCGACAATGGCGCTGTACTCGTCGGGGCCAGTCACGCCGTCTATGTGGAACTGGCCATCCTGACCGAAGTATCCGAGGGATTCCCAGAGCCGGGCGGTTTCCACCAGTAGCGGCAGCGCACAGTCGCGCTCGAATTCCTCGTCTCCGGTCCACTGCACCAGGCGCGCTGCGGCAACGGCGATGTCAGCGTTGATGTGAACGGCTGCCGTGCCCGCGGGCCAGTAGGCCCCGCACTCCTGCCCTCGAATCGTTCGCCACGGAAAGGCCGCCCCGCGTTGATTCAAGGTGCGCGCCCGCTGCAGTGCCAGATCGATCGTGGAGTGCCGCCATCTGAGGGCGTCCTTGGCCGCATTCGGCGCGGTAGCGGTCAACACCGGCAGTACGTAGCTTTCGGTATCCCAGAATGCATGCCCGTCGTAACCGGGACCAGTCAGCCCCTTCGCCGGTATCGCTCGCTGCTCGGCCCGCGCCCCGGCCTGTAACACGTGGAACAGCCCGAATCGCACGGCTTGTTGTAAGGAATCGTCGCCTTCCACGTCTACATCGGCACCGTCCCAGAATTCGGCCAGGTACGCCTTTTGTTCGGCAACCAAGCCATGCCATCCGGTGTGTCGGGCAGCGGACAGCGCTGCATCGACCTGGTCACGAAGGGCCGGGATCGACCGTTGGCTCGACCAGCCGTACGCGACGAATTTCGTCACTGCGATGCGCTCACCCGGATTGAGCACGGCGCCGAACGTGGTCCGCGCCCAATCCGCCTCGACGTAGGTGTGGGTGTCGGCCTCGACGTCACCGCCGACGATATGGTCGGCGGCGGCGGCCATCCGCAGACCTGAGGCGCGGGCGTGGTGGATGAGCGAGCATCGGTTGTCATGGGCACTGTGTTCGTCGGCTTCGAGTGGACGTTTCAGGGCCGCCGCCACCCGCGGATCACCCGACTGTCCCGGTACTTCTTCATTTGCCACCAGCTCCGACTGCAGCACCACTCGGGCGGGCGAGTTGACGGCCTCGACCTCATAGTGGATGGCAACCATCGCCCGTTGGGTGAACGAGACGAGCCGGGTGCTTCGGACCCGGACCACCTGGCCGGCCGGCGACGCCCACTCGACGACACGGTGCAAGGTTCCCGCACGCAGGTCCAGGATCCGCTCGTGATGCCGCAGAGTGCCGTAGCGCAGGTCGAAGGGCTCGTCATCGACCAGCAGCCGGATGATCTTGCCGTTGGTCACGTTGACAACCGTCTGCCCGGATTCGGGATAGCCATAGCCGGCCTCGGCGTACGGCAGCGGCCGAACCTCGTAGAAGGAGTTCAGATACGTGCCGGGCAATCCGCTCGGGTCGCCCTCGTCCAGGTTGCCGCGAATGCCGATGTGCCCGTTGGACAGGGCGAAAATCGACTCGCTCTGCGCTAGCGTTGCCAGGTCCAGGCCCAGCTCACGGACCTGCCAGGCTTCGACCGGAAAGCGGGAATCGGTTATCACGGGCAATCCTGCAACAGCTCGGCCAGATCCTGGACCACCACATCGGCGCCGTGCTCCCGCAAGGCATCCGCCTGCCCAACCCGGTCGACGCCGACCACATAGCCGAAGCCACCCGCCCGTCCAGCAGCCACGCCCGCCAACGCGTCTTCGAAAACCGCCGCTGCACGCGGGCTCACATCGGCAAGCTCGGCTCCGGCCAGGTAGGAATCCGGTTTCGGCTTACCTGGAATATGCCGTTCGGCCAGCGTGATGCCGTCGATCCGGCCCTCGATGTAACGATCCAGGCCGGTGACCCGCAACACCAACGCGGTGTTGGCACTGGAAGACACCACGATCCGGCGCAGACCGGCCTGTTGTACCGCCTGCAGGTAACGCAGCGACCCGGGGAACACCTGGACGCCGTCCAGTTGGATGCGCCGGGTCAGTTCATCATTCTTGCGATTGCCCACACCGTGGATCGTTTCCTGTTCGGGGCCGTCATCAGGGTCCCCCTCGGGCAGCACGATGCCTCGGGAGGCCAGGAAGTCGCGCACGCCATCCTCGCGGGGCTTGCCATCGACGTATTCGTCATAGTCGGCGTGCTCGTCGAACGGACGGAAATCCCGGCCCTGCCGGCGTCGCAGGAACTCGTCGAAGGTGTGCTTCCAGGCAGCGGCGTGCACCGCAGCAGTGTTGGTCAGGACACCATCCAGATCGAACAAACAAGCCCGAATGCCATCGGGAAGCCCCAGCCTCATGTGTGTCCCTTCGCGTGCCGTCCACCCGGGCGAGCTCCGCCCCCGCCACGCTAGCGCTGCCAACAGCTACGCCGCCAAGGGCCGGCTGTGTATCACTGGCTGCTCGGGGCAGTACCTGTGATCGCCGGGCTAGCGGAAACGCATCGCCGTGACGGATGTGGTCACGAAAGTCACCGAGCCGTCCTGAACCATCGGTAGGTCGGCCATGCGTTGGATTGCCGCCGCGCGAGTCTCGGCGGAGACAACCATCCAGAGGCGATCCGCGGCGCCATCGAGGTAGCCGTTGATCATGAAACCTTCGTCCACCATCGGGCCGAGCCACGCGAGGATTGCCTGGCGTTCTTCGCTGGACAGCCGACGGTGGATGGTTCCCTCAGCCATGATCAGCAAGGTCAGATCCTTCGTTCGTCGAGTTACACCGTGGTCAGATCGTTGGGTGCCAGCCTGCCCCGCGGCTCGGCGATCCGGGTACAACTCTGCACCCGGAGTCCATACTTTGAGAAGGGCCGGTCACTGGGCAGCTACGGGGCGCCAACCGTGCGTATCTGTCCCTGACAGACAGCCTCATTTCTAGCGAATTAACGCGCTCTTGACAGACCCCGGGATCGCTGGGATGGTGCGTCACACGGGTTATCTGCAGGGATTTCACGGTGACCGCCGGAAATGCCGCAGCCCCCAGCACGAGTTCAATCTCAGCACCGTCCGCATCGAACTGCACGCCCGGCTACAGCCCC
>JAVEEN010000261.1 GCA_030840445.1 Pseudonocardiales bacterium | reverse complement strand
CCGCGAGCACTCCCAGCCAGACCACCACTCCGGTCAGGACGAGGCGTCGAATGCTCCACCGCTGAATGCGTATCGGTGGCAGCCGATACGGCAGCATCGCCAGGAACTCTGCGTGTACGTCGTGGCCCTGGCTGCGCAAGATCCGGCGCAACTGCGACGGCATTGTCAGCCCACGGGTCGCGGCGAACGCCTCGACAATTTCGTCCTCGTTGAAGTGCGTGAGCGCGCGGTCGTACACCCGCCGGGCGTCGGTGCGCAGCGCGAGGACCAGCATCATGTTGGCGAGATCGACCGCCTGTCGCCACGGGCTCGGTCGAACTTGCGCGAAGGCCGAATCGATGAGCAACAGCTTGCCGTCGCGGACGAGCATGTTTGCCGGCTTGATGTCGCGGTGGGCCAGGCCGGCCTCCCACATCCGCCGAACGACGATCAGGCCCTGCTCGATGACGCCGTCGTCTATCTCGGCGTCGCCGATCTCGCAAGCGCCGTCGAAGAATTCCATGACGAGCAGGTATTCCCGCTCCGGGGTGAGCTCCACGATGCCGTACGGTCGGGGTACTGGTAGTCCGGCGGTGTACAGCAGGCGCAGGACATAGTCCTCGTACTGCACGAGCCTGCGCACTGTGTTGAACGGTTTCTCGTCCTCGAGTCGGCCGTACAGCAGTGTCCGACCTAGCTTGTACCAGCGATCTGCACGGACGTGGTTGGCCGCGTACAGCTTTCCGAACACGTAGCTGTCAGCACTGTCGGCACTGTCAGGTTCACTTTTCACCTTGATCCGCAAGGGTGTTGATCCGCCAGAGCCTTCGAGCCCGAAGGGCTTCACATCGAGAGCGAACAGGCCGAGCTGATACTCCAAGGCCTGGACGATCGCCGCCCGCCGCCGGTCGTCGATCGCTAGGTGGGCAGTGCGCCCTCGGTGATAGCTCACCGGGAACACTTCGTTGGAGGCGAACACCCGGAAGGCGACCAGGGCTATCGCGACGCCGAGCACGACCCCGAACAGCGCATCCGTCGGAGCGTCCTGGGCCAGATAGAGCCGAGAGGCCACGACAACGCCAAGCACCACCGCGACAATGATTTTGCCCTTCTGACGCGGCTTACCGCCGGGTACGTTCGAGTACAAGGTGCTGATCAAGAACGCCGCGAGCACGCACAGCGGCAGCGAGGGCATCGCGAAGCCCTTCCACGCACCGAGAATCTCGATTCCGAGCGGCCGGGGCCGCTGCAGCGTGTCAGCAATCGCTGCGGCCCCATTGCTGACGAGCAGGCCGGCCCCGATCCAGACGATGAGGTGACGCCAGCGCCGCCAGATCACCAGCACAATCAGGTTGGCCAGCCACAGCGCCTGCACTGCCGCTGCGGTCGCCGGCGTCCCGAGTACCCGCATTACCCGGGTCAGCCACTCAGTGCGTAGGCTCGCGATCCACTCGAGCACCGTGTGGTCAACTACGTCCAGCGTGACGCCGGTGACTCGCGTGGTGGCGGTGAGCGCCCACAGGCCCCCGACGGCAAGGGCAAGACCAAGCCACCACATGCCAGATGTGTTGATCTTGCGCGGCAACGCCGGCGGCTCGCCCGACGGTCGCCGCCTGGGACGTCCCCGAGCCGTCCCTCGCGCTGCCCCGGACAGCGGCTCAGCCTGGCCAACCCGCGCCGGCGCAGTCATGATGCGGGAACTTCGCCGAGTTGATTCGCGGAGAATTCAAGCGCTCGCGTGATCCGTACATCCGGGAATTGCGCGGTGTCGCTGATCGCCCTGACCACTTCGGCATCGCTTGCGGCAAAGAAGCATAGGCAGCGTTGCTCGGACCGGAGGTAGACGGTGCGCAGGTACTGCAGCGTTCCCGACGACGAGGCGATCCGGCGGCTCGCCGCTTCGAGGGCGCGGTGAACGCCGGCGATCTGCGCGTCGGTCGCGTCGGCGACGTCGCGGTCTGTCATGAAGATCGCGATACCGACATCTGAGGAACGCGAGGATGACCCGTCCATGGAACTCTCCAGGTGCACCTGCTGACAGGGCGTCTCGAGCATGAAGGTCCCGGGTCGGGCAGGCATCGGCAGAAACCCTGACATCACCACGGATCGCCGGGACGAAACGCCAGTATCGGCTAGTCGGGATCGGCCTCGAGCGTGGCAGCCCAGGCGGCGATCTGGGCTCGGGACGACAGGCCAAGCTTGTTCATGATGTGTTGGATGTGGGATTCGGCAGTCCGGCTGGAGATCACCAGATGCTGACCGATTTCGGAGTTAGACAGTCCCCGAGCAAGCAGCGCGACGACTTCGGTCTCGCGAGGGCTCAGTTCGGAGGTCCGACCGGTAGCGACCATCGGCGCGATGCCGACTGCGGGGCTCGTCCGGTTCAAGGCAAGGTCCAGCACCTCGTCGGCGGATGCGTCTCGCCCGAGCTCGAACAGTTCCTTGAATCGCCCGTCCCCGAGAGCTCGGCTGAGTTCCTCATGGCAGGTCTTCCGATAGGTCGCCAGCGGTGCCGGAAGATCTCCTGGAAGGGCCCGCCACCGTCCCGCGGCCGATCCGAGCAGCAGGGCGGCCCGCTCATGCTCGCCCGCGCCGGACGCGATCCAGGCGAGCGCCTCCACACACAGCGGAATACCGATCGGATCCTGGACGTCACGCTTGAGTTGTAAGGCCTGCTCCTCAAGACGCGCCGCTTCCCCAAACCGGTTCTCTCGCCACGTCGCCAGGCCGTAGGCCCATAGTGCATATGACCGGTTCCATCGTTCGTCGTGCTCTTCACAGATCCGGATGCATTCCTCGAAGATCGGCCGGCTGTCTACCGACTCGTCCTCCAACCTCTTCATCAAGCCGAGTTGGACCAGAGTGAGCACGATGCCCCGCCAATCCCGCGCATCGCGATGGAGCTGAAGGGCATCCTCGGTGAGCTGCACGCCGCCGACGGTGTCCCCCTGGATCCATCTGGCGCGGCCGAGGAACTCGATCGCGAACGCGATTGTGGGCTCGTCATGTATCCGCCCGAGGTTCACCGCCTCGTCCAACAGTCCACCGGCATTTTTGATGTCACCCTGAACCAACGCGAGGTAACCAGCTACCCACAGCCCCCTCGCTCGAGCGGGGCAGTCTGCGCAGCTGTGCAGAAACAGTTCCGCCCACCGCCTGCCCTCGGTGAGATGACCCCGGCTCTCCCAATACAGCCAAAGATCACACACCATCCGCAGGCCTGCCTCATCCTCGCCCGGAGTGCCATGGCAGAAGTCGAGTGCGGCCCGCAGATTGGAATGATTGCAGTGCAAACCGTCCACCCAGTCCACTTGGCGTGGACTCAGCGCATCGGGCAGCGCCGCGATGCCCGCATACCAATCTCGGTGTCGGGCCGCGAGCCAGCGCTCAGGTTCCTGTTCGCAGTGCTTGGCCCAGCCGAACTCACGAACGGTGTCAAGCATTCGATACCGGGCCTGGCCCTCGCCGGGCTCACGCATGATTACCGACTTTGCGACGAGGCTGTCGATGAGACCGAAGACGTCACCCGCGGTCAGGTCGCCGTCAGAACAGATCGCTTCCGCAGCGATTATGTCGAAGCTGCCGATGAACACGGCGGCGCGGCGCCAGATGGCTCGCTCCTCGACGGTCAGCAACTCATAACTCCACTCCAACGTAGATTGGAGCGTCTGCTGGCGCGCCTCAGCAGTGCGGCTGCCTGTACTGAGCACTTCGAACCGGTCATGCAACCGGTCGAGCAGTTGTTCAGGAGACAGCGAACGCATTCTGATGGCGGCTAACTCGATAGCCAGCGGAATCCCTTCGAGCCGACGGACGACGTCAGCGATGACCGCGGCATTCTGCGGGGTCAGGCTGAATTGGGGACTCGCCGCAGTCGCTCTACTCAGAAACAGCCGGGCCGCCTCAGAGCGCAGAAGTCTCTCCGGCGCCGCGGATTCGCCTTCGGGTGGTAGCGACATCGTTGGCACTTGCAGGACCGCCTCGCCGACGACCCCGAGCGGTTCGCGGCTGGTGGTGAGCACGCGGACCCCTGGGCAGGAGTGCAACACGGTTTCGGCAAGGACGGCTGACGCGTCGAGCAAATGCTCGCAGGTGTCGAGTAACAGCAGAACGCGTTTGGATGCGAGCTGATCGGACAGCGTGGTAACCGCCCACTGGGTAGAGCGGTCGGACAGCCCGAGCGAGCGTGCCACCTCGCGCGCGAGGAGGGCAGGATCGCGCAATCCGGCGAGTTCAACCAGCCAGGCGCCGTCCACGAAAGCCCGTCGGACCTCGGCAGCCACCTGCGTTGCAAGGCGGGTCTTGCCAATGCCGCCCGGACCACTCAGCGTCACCAGCCGTGACTGTCCGAGCGCCCGCTTCGCGGACGAAATCTCAGCGCGACGTCCAACGAATTCGCTAAACTCAATGTGCAGGTTGCCCAGACGGTTCGCGGATTTTGTGTTGACCATTTCTTCCCGACACGTTCGTTTGTACCGTGGCCGGACGAGGCTTGCCGATCACTGGTGGCTGATCTACATCATTGCAACCCGCCTTGCCGTAACCCGACATCTCGATCGTGCTCCGTGGTCGATCCTGCATTCAGCGGCACGGCGACAGCGACGAACCCATGTCCCACCTTTGCAGCAGGCGCCTCCGAGCGTCAAGCAAGCTGCCAACGTCAGTGGATCGAATCCTGACCTCGTCTCACCCAGAACCCGCTCGGCGAAAGGGAATCATTCCTTTCCAGGTCTCGTAAATCGCACGAGGGCGGGGTGGTTACAGCAAGCAAAGGAGGATTCATTCGTGGAAACCATCGAAGGTTGACCGGCCGTACGCGCGGCGTTTGAAGCTTTCTCCCATTACGACCGCTCGCACCCAGGCTTTCATATGTGTGCTCGAGAACGCGTCCAGCGCGGCAGGCACGCCGCCCATCTCGATGGCTCCGGCGCGGAGCCCTCGCAGAATTTCTAGTTGCGGTCCTGCTGTGATGTCCAATCGAGGACGGGCACTGAACCGGGATCACCTTGGAAGAAGGTCGCGGCCTCGGCGATCAGCCGATCCGGTCGATCTAAGCGGCCTCACCTCGAGCGAACGCGCGGGCACCGGCCTGCCACGTCCGATCGAGATCGGACCCCGGCAGGAACCGCTCGTCAATCTCAAGGATGAGGGTGCCGTGCGCGAACGCCCATAGGGCTTGCGCGCGGTACGGCTCTCCGGTGGCTCGATAGAAGGGCTCGCCGGCCCAGTCCTCGAGCCCGGGGGTGAGCGCGGAGCGGGGCAGGTTGCCTGTCGTCACGAGTCGGTAGAGGTTGGGATGGTTGCGTCCGAAGTCCCGGTAGGCAGCGAGCAGGGCCGCAACCGGACCGCCGGTGGCGTCAGTGGCGGGCGCCGACACGGCCGAGTGCATCCGGTCGCCGGACTCGAACAGTGTCTCGTCCACCAACTGCGCGACGACGGAATCGCGGCCGGGAAGGTGCTTGTAGAGCGAGGGCGCCTTGATGCCGAGTTCGTCGCCGAGTCGACGCATGGTGAGTGCCTCCGCGCCCTCGGTCTCGACGAGCTGGCGCGCTGCCGCGACGATCTGGGTTACGCGGCCGCTGCGCGAGTCCGGTTCCGGGCGGGGCGCAACGGGCGGGAGCGCTCGGCGGGAGCGGGAACTCACGCGGCGGTGAGCTCGAAGACCGGGTGCTTGGGTGCGATGGCGGCGAGCTCTGCGTCGCTGGAGTCCGGGCCGGTGCCATCGAAGAAGACGCCTACCTCGGCCTTCCAGCGCGTGAGGTAGGCGCGCAGGATCTGCGTCGTGCGGGCGTCGTGAGCGGTGAGTTCGCGGGCCAGGTAGCTCTGCCGGTGGCGGCCGAGGACCAGCGTCAGCCGGCCGCCGTCGGCCCGGACGTTACGGACCCACTGGCCATTGCCGCGGGGCGAAACCAGGTACTCGTGGCCGTCGACGGTGAGCAGATTGACCGGCGTGCGCCGCAGCTGCCCGCTCTGACGGCCCCGCGTTTCTAGCACCCGCGAGCCGAGCACGCTGACCCCCATCCGGGTGAGCCGGGCCACGGCGCGGTTGAACACGTTGCGGGTAAACCAGCCGGGGGCGCGGTAGTGGTTGGCGGTGTCGTTCATCGTTTCGGTCCTTTCGACGCGGGCGGCTAACACTGTTAGCCCACGGTAGGACTAACAGCGTTAGCCGTCAAGGGGCTGACCCGGCGCTCGGGGTCCGCCTGACCGTATCGGTGCAAGCCCGCACTGCCTGCGTCCGCGGGTCAGCCGATGAGCTACGCGTGAACGAGGGCTATACATCGCGGTTCGGAGCGAGCATGCTCGGCTTACTCACCGGCCCTCCTGTGGCCTTAGGTACCGTGATAACGCCCGGGCAGGCCGGAGACTCGCCGATGTTTCTGCCGCTCATGGCGCAGTTGCGCGTCGGCAGAGACACCGGTCGGCCGCGGACATGTCCGGACGCGGTCCGAGGCGACAAGGCGTACTCGTCCCGCGCTATACGCGGGAACCTGCGCTCGCGCCGGATCAAGGCCGTGATCCCCGAGCCCGACGACCAGAAGGTCACCGCAAACGCCGCGGATCACGCGGAGGCCGCCCGGTCACGCTCGACGCCGCCGACTACAGGAATCGCAACGTGATCGAACGCCGCTATTGCCACATCAAGCAGTGGCGAGGACTCGCGACCCGATACGACAGGCTCGCCACCGTCTACCGCGCCGCCGTCGTCCTCAACGCCGTCATCGCCTGGACCCGGGTATTGTCAGACTCACCGTAGATCCTGCTTGTCACCGGGGGTTGTTCGATCGAGTCCCGGCTTGCCATCGGAGCTACTCCCCCTCGGCCGTCTAGCATGAAACGCATGTCCATCAAACTAGAGAACGTCGGCATCGCTGTTCGCGACCTCGAAGCAACGATCTCGTTTTTCACCGACCTGGGTCTCACGGTGGTGGGCCGGCACACGGTCAGTGGTGAGTGGACCGACACTGCCGTCGGCCTTGATGGCAACCACGCCAACATTGCGATGCTTCAGACGCCAGATGGTCACGGTCGCCTTGAGCTCTTCGAGTACATTCACCCCGAAGCGATCGAGTCGGAGCCCACTCGTCCCAACGAGATTGGTATGCATCGCGTCGCCTTCTCCGTCGACGACATCGACAAAGCCCTTGAGATAGCCGCGAGGCACGGGTGCCGTCCGCTGCGCGGCGTGGCGACCTATGAGGATGTCTACAAGCTCACCTACGTCCGCGGCCCAAGCGG
>JAVEEN010000155.1 GCA_030840445.1 Pseudonocardiales bacterium | reverse complement strand
TGATCGAAGTCAGCCACGTACACCATGTCCGCGACGATGGACGCGGCTCCGATGCTGACATCGAGATAGGTGTTGACGACGTTGTTGCGCCCGAAGACGACCTTGTCCCCGATCGACAGATTTCCCTCGTGACAGCGCAGCGAGGTCCCGTCGCCGAGGTGGACCCAGCGCCCTAGGATCAATCGGCCGAAGCCTGGACGGGCGAACACCTCGGTGCCCCGGCCGAGAAAGACGAACCCGGTGGTGATGACATGCGGATTGGCCACCTTGAACCGCCAGAACCGCCAGTAACGCAACAGGTACCACGGTGTATAGGCCCGATGTCGAACAACCCAACCGATACTGGCCGCGGTCAGGAACCTCGCCTGCCGTGGGTCGGTTGTGCGGGCGCGCCAGGCGTTGAGCATGGTCAGCCGGTCAGGGCCAGCAGGTCGGCCGGGCGGGATACCAGCCGCAGGGCTCCGGCCGCGGTGAGTTCCTGCGTTGTGCCGTAACCCCAGAGCACACCTGCACAGCTAACCCGATGGGCCGCCGACCCCAACACGTCGTGACTGCGGTCACCGACCATCAGAACGCAGTCCGGATCCGGATCCCCGAGCCGCCGCAACACTTCACCGACTACCAGCGCCTTCGAATCGCGGTCCCCGTCGAGGGTGTCACCACCGATCGTCGCGAAGTGGTCGACCAGCCCGAGATGGGCGAGGATCTGCCTCGCGTGGATTTCGGGCTTGCTGGTCGCCACCGCCATCGGTACACCACGCGCCGAAAGGGCGTCCAACAGTTCGGGTATCCCCTGGTAAGCCGAGGTCAGGTACATACCTCCGTCATCGACGTAGTGACTGCGGTAGGCCGCTATCGTCTCGGCCACCCGGTCGGCGCCGACCAGAGGCGGCAAGGTGTGGTAGAAAGGCGGACCGAGTAGCGAGCGCGCAGTGGTCTCGTCGATCCACGGCAGACCCAGATCGGCGAAGGCTTTGCGCAACGAGTCCAAGATCCCGGGCGCCGAATCGGTCAGCGTCCCGTCCAGATCGAACAACACGATGTCGAACGGCCCGGCGTCGCTCATACCGGCTTCGTCCCGGTGATCTCGACGTTGTAGAAGAGGCCGGCTGGCACGATCCGGCTCAGCAGGTTGGAGTCCAGGGTATGCAGGCCTTGCCAGCTCCTGAACGCGAAGTTGGCCCAGCCGAAGCCGAGCTTGTCACGCGGCACCGCCGCCTCGAAGGTGCGTACTGGCCAACCGAACCAGGCCGCGGTCAACTCATCCGTTCGGGTCTGCACATCTGTCGACCCGGCCCGATGGGCAAGGCGCCGGAGTTCGGCCGGATGAAAGGTATGGAGGTCGACGACCGCCTCCAGGGCGGCGGCGCGCGAGGACTCGTCCAGTTCGGACTGCGGACGAGACCATCCCCGCAACCGGGACCACCGGGTGGCGTGGGTGGTGGCCCACCAGGTCAGCCGCGACAGCCGCCGGGCCACGAAGTCGCCGTACCTGGTGGGTTCCCCGGCGAAGACGAATCGGCCGCCAGGCTTGAGAACCCGGAGAACCTCGCGAAATGCCTGCTCGACCTCGGGAATGTGGTGCAACACGGCATGGCCGATGACCAGATCGAAGCTGTTGTCCGGATAGGGAACCGATTCCGCATCCGCCACCCGTCCCTCGAGCTCGAAGCCGAGGCCGGCACCGTTTCGCATGGCCACCTCGACCATTCCTGGGCTGAGATCGGTGACGTGGCCCTGATCGAGAACACCAGCAAGCTTGAGATTCAGCAAGAAGAAACCGGTTCCGCAACCGATTTCCAGCGCCTTGCCGTAAGGCCAACCTTCAGCGCCCGCGACGTGGCTGAACCGGTCCCGCGCATAGTCGATGCAGCGCTGGTCAAAGCTGATCGACCACTTCGCGTCGTAGGTGCTGGCCTCCCAGTCGTGATAGAGCACGTTGGCCAACTTGGGGTCCTGCCACGCCGCCTGTATCTGCTCGGCCGAGGCAGGCGGATTCGCCAGAGGGGAGGCGCTCCCCGTCTTCGAGATGGTCATCGGATCAGTTTCCGGCGAACTTGGCCCGGCCCGGGCCGTTCTCGAGGAACGAGGCGATGCCTGTCCGCATGTCCTCGGTGGCGAACAGGGCGGCGAACAAGTGGGATTCTAGCTTCAGGCCGGTGGCCAGATCGACCTCGAGCCCCTGATCGATCGCGGCCTTCGCCGCCTGCAGGGCCAGCGCCGGACCGCTTGCGAACTTGGCTGCCATTGACTTCGCGGTGGAATAGACCTGGTCCGCTCCGACCACCACATCGACCAGTCCGATCTCCAACGCCTCAGTGGCGTCGACGAACCGCCCGGTGTAGATCAGGTCTTTGGCTTTGGCCGGGCCGATTAACCGTGGCAGTCGCTGGGTGCCGCCCATCCCGGGGATGATCCCCAGCAGGATCTCCGGCTGGCCCCATTTGGCCGAGTCTGCGCTAACCCTGAAGTCGGCGGTCAATGCGAGTTCACAGCCGCCGCCGAGGGCGTAGCCGGTCACGGCCGCGATGACCGGCTTCGGGATCTGGGCGAGAGCATCGATCGCGCCGGTGACCGATCCGGCGCGCCGGGTGATCTCCTGCGGCGACATCGAATGGAACTCCTTGACGTCGGCACCGGCGACGAAGACCTTGTCACCGCCCCAGATGATGACCGCTCGGATGTCGTCGCGTCGGGTGCATTCCAGTGCGGCGTCCCGCAGGCCGTCCTGCACCTCGGTGTTGAGCGCGTTCACGGGGGGGCGGTCGATTCTGATCGTCGCCACCCCGTCTTCGACGTCGCATCGAACGAGTGCAGTCACGTGCAACTCCCTGGCTCAGGCTGCCTGCTCGGCAGCGCTACTGCGGTTCATTGTTACGGCGAGCCTATTACCCGTCGGTACCGGTGCTGCCGAGCCACTGCGTGTACGAGCTGAACACAAAGCGGGCCCGGCGATGATCGCCGGGCCCGCTTCAGGTGAGGTAGCTCAGATGGCGCGAACGTTCTCCGCCTGCGGGCCCTTCTGGCCCTGCGTGGTGTCGAACTCGACCTTCTGGTTCTCGTCGAGGCTGCGGTAGCCGTCCGAGGTGATGGCTGAGTAGTGGACGAACACGTCCGCGCTGCCATCCTCGGGGGCGATGAAGCCGAAGCCCTTTTCAGCGTTGAACCACTTGACGGTTCCCTGAGTCATGCTGGTATTCCTTCCAATCTTGGACAGGTGCCGCACATGCGACACCCGGGTCACTCACCGGACGTACGAACCGTTCCCGGTAGGACCGAAAATGGAAGGGACAACCGGTCGCCAGGCGCTGAAGGATTGATATCCGACGATTCCTGTCTTGGCGGCCGATGTAACCGTACCAAGCGACTGGCGTCAACGGTTAATACTCGCCGAACTTACCGGATCAGGCCCGAAGTCCAGATCCCCTACAATCCGCTTACCGAACACTTACCTAGGCCGGGAACGAAATCGACATCGGCGGAGTTGGTAGAAGTTCAGAGCCCTTTCTGTAGTTTGAGTTGAAGGATTTCCGTTGACCACGAGCCTCTCCATGCTGTCAAAGTCCGCACGTATCGCTCTGCAGGCTCGACTGGCCGATTTGAAGGCCCAGCGCGCGCAGGCCGCCCTCGAGAGCATTCCTCAGGCAGGTACTGGTGACGCCGCGGATCACGCGGGAAACATAGACGCCCTTATCCGCCTCGGCGAGCTCGACGCGCGGATCGCTGACCTGGAGCTGCAACTGCAGGCGCCGGTTGTGGAGTCAGCCGATCCGCTGGCGGCAGCAGTCGGCAGCCAGGTCACCCTGCGGTTCGGACCGGGCGAGACTCCTGAGACATTTCTGATCGGGCGCGTGGAGCAGGCCAGTTCGGGCATCGATGTCATCACCCCGAGCAGCCCGCTCGGGTCCGTCCTGCTCGGAGCTCGCGCGGGCGACGAGGTCACCTACCGCGCGGCCAACGGCAAGACCCTCACTGTGATCCTGGTCTCAGTCGAGGCCTGAAGCGCCCGAGCGGTCGATGTCTACCAGCCCGTTTCCACGACTGCGGGACATCTGTCTGGGCCTGCCCGAGACGACGGAGCGTTTGAGTCATGGCGCCCCGACCTGGTTCATCCGAGGCAAGAAGACCTTCGCGACGTTCACCGACGACCATCACGGCGACGGCCGGGTGGCGGTCTGGTGCGCCGCACCGCCGGGGGCGCGCCACTCGCTGGTGTCGGACGATCCGGAGCAGTACTTCGTTCCGCCCTATGTTGGCACCCGGGGCTGGTTGGGCGTACGGCTCGACCGGGAACCGGAATGGGAACGGGTAGCCGATCTCATCGAGGACGCGTACCGCACGGTCGCCCCGAAGAAGCTGGTGGCCGAACTCGGTCTGCGCTAGACCGCCCGGGCTGTGTCATGCGCCCGTCACACCGCCCGGGCGAAGAACCGGCCGTTTGCTTGTTCCACCGACAGGTTGAGGCCGAAGGTGGTCGACAGGTGCTCGGAGGTCAGCACGTCCGTGAGCAACCCCTGTGCCACCGATCGACCCTCCCGGAGCAACAAGGCATGACTCATGCCGGGCGGAATCTCCTCCACGTGGTGCGTGACCAGCACCATGGCCGGCGCATCCGCGTCCGCGGCGAACAGCGCGAGCCGACGAAGCAGGTCCTCCCGGCCACCGAGATCCATTCCCGCCGCCGGTTCGTCGAGCAACAGCAGTTCGGGATCAGTCATCAGCGCCCGCGCGATCTGGACCCGCTTGCGTTCCCCCTCGCTCAGCGTGCCGTAGGTCCGGTCGGCCAACTGCCCGACGCCGAACCTCGCCAGCAAGGTCTTCGCGCGCCGCACATCGAGCCGGCCATAGGCCTCGCGCCAGCGCCCGATAACGGCATACCCGGCCGACACCACAACGTCGACGACCAGTTCGCCGGGCGGGATCCGTTGGGCCAAGGCCGCCGACGACAGCCCGATCCGAGGTCGCAGCTCGAACACGTCAACCGCGCCCAGCCGCTCGCCGAGGATCGCCACCGTTCCGGACGTCGGGTGCAAGGTCGCCGCGGCCAACTGCAGCAGCGTGGTCTTGCCTGCGCCATTGGGTCCGAGGATCACCCAGCGCTCGTCTTCTTCCACCGTCCAGTCGATCGTGTCGAGCAGCAGCTTCTCTCCCCGCCGTACCGTGACCTGCTCGAACTGCAAGGTCGCGTCGGGGTTCGACTGGAATTCCGCTACCGCCACCCTGCCATCCAACCGCACTACCGAATCGCGGCGAAACCGGCATGCCGGATGTCATACCTCGGGCGTCGAACTGATCGCCGAAGAGCCGTCGGCCAGTCCGCGTAAGGTCCGTCTGGATGGAACCCGTAGCCGACCTCAGTGAATCTCTGTCTCGTCGCCTCAACGCGCCGAGCGATCAGCTCGTCGCGTGGCCAGGCCGACCGTTTCCGGTCGGTGCGACCTGGGACGGTGAAGGCACGCACTTCGCGATCTGGTCGCCCACCGCGACGCGCGCCGACGTCTGCCTGTTCGACGCGGGCGGACGTGAGCACCGGGTGCAGCTCGTCGAGAGGTCCTTCCATATCTGGCACGGCTATATCCCGGGCATAAACCCGGGACAGCGCTACGGCTATCGCTTGGACGGTCCGTATTCCCCGGCCGCCGGGATGCTGCACAATCCGGCCAAGCTATTGATCGACCCGTACGCCAAGGCGATCGACGGCGATTTCGTCGACAACCCGGCGTGTTACGCCGAGAACAGACTCGATTCGGCGCCTTTCGTGCCGCGTTCGGTCGTCGTCCTAGACGGTTTCCCGTGGGGTGGGGACCGCCGCCCGCGCACGCCGTGGGAGGACACGGTCATCTACGAGATGCACGTGAAGGGCTTCACTGCCCAGCATCCCGACATCCCGGCCGAACTGCGGGGCACGTATGCCGGCTTGGCTCATCCCGCGGCCATCTCCTACCTAAAGAACCTGGGCGTCACGGCGGTCGAACTGCTACCCATTCACCACTTCGTCACCGAGCCGGCCCTGCAGCAACGCGGCATGAAGAACTATTGGGGCTACAACTCGATAGGTTTCTTCGCACCGCACGCCAGCTACGCGACCCACACCGGACGCCTCGGTGGCAATCAGGTCAGGGAGTTCAAGGCCATGGTGCGCGCTCTGCATGCGGCGGGTATCGAGGTGATCCTTGACGTGGTCTACAACCACACCGGCGAGGCGGAGCCGGACGGGCCCACGCTTTCCTTTCGAGGTATCGACAACACCAGCTATTACCGGCTCGCCCCCGGCGATCCTTCGAGGTATCTGGACTACACCGGTTGCGGCAACACCCTCGATGCCCGCATTCCGAACGTGCTGCAGATGGTCATGGACTCGCTGCGCTATTGGGTGAACGAGATGCATGTCGACGGGTTCCGCTTCGACCTCGCCTCGGCCCTGGCCCGGTCATTGCACGACGTGGACAAGCTGTCCTCGTTCTTCGACGTGATCCATCAGGATCCGGTGATCAGTCAGGTCAAACTCATCGCCGAACCCTGGGACATCGGTGATGGCGGTTACCAGGTCGGCGAGTTTCCTCCGCTGTGGACGGAATGGAACGGCAAATACCGCGACACCGTTCGGGACTTCTGGGCCCGTGGCGCCGGCGGAGTGCGCGACCTGGCGTACCGCCTCACCGGGTCATCGGACCTCTACGGTGACGACGGACGGCTCCCGTTTGCGTCGATCAACTTCGTCACCGCTCATGACGGCTTCACCCTGCGCGACCTGGTCTCTTATGAGCGCAAACACAACGAGGCCAACGGGGAATCGAACCGGGACGGCACCGACGACAATCGATCGATCAACTTCGGGGTCGAAGGTGAAACCGACGATCAGCTGATCAACTCCATGCGGCGCCGCCAGGTCCGCAGCCTGCTGGCCACCCTGCTGCTGTCCACCGGCGTACCGATGCTGGTCGCCGGTGACGAGCGCTATCGAACCCAGCGCGGCAACAACAACGCTTACTGCCAGGACAACGAGATCTCGTGGATCGACTGGACCGCCAGTGCCGAGGCCGACGACCTGCTCAGACTGACCCGGCTCCTGATCGCCCTCCGCAAGTCCTCACCGGTGCTTCGCCAGCGGGCCTTCTTCGAGGGCCATCCCGTTGAGGGCGGGGATGGCTCCAAGGACCTCGCCTGGTTTCACCCGTCCGGGACGGAACTCAATGACGGCCAATGGTTCGACCGTGACCTGCGCACCATCGGCATGTACCTCGACGGTCGCGGCCTGCGCCATCGCGGCCCACGCGGAGAACTGATCGTCGATGCGTCGTACCTGCTCATCCTGAACTCGGGCGACGGTGCGGTGGATTTCATGCTGCCCGGACTGCCCTGGGCCGGTCGCTACCAGGTGGTCATCGACACGACCGAGGTCGGCGGCGACGACGGATCGTCCTCATCGGTCGACGCCGGCTCGTCGATCGCCATCGAAGCCCGTTCGGTACTCCTGCTGAAGGTGGAACGTGACTGAGCGGCGCGCATCACAGGTGCGCCTGCGGGAGGTGCGGGAGGAGGATTTGCCGACCTTCTTCAGCTACCAGTCAGATCCCGCCGCCGCGGCCATGGCCGGTTTCGTGCCCCGGGACGCCGAGGCGGATGCCGCACACTGGCATCGGATCGGAGCCGACCCGATGGTTATCGCCCGCACCATCGTGGTGGAGAACGAGGTTGCGGGCAGCATCGTGAGCTTTGGCACCGAGCAGGAGCGCGACCTCGGCTACTGGATCGGCAGTGCCTTCTGGGGTAAGGGCATCGCCAGCCGGGCCGCCGAACTATTCCTGCAGATAGAGACCACCCGACCCCTGTACGCCCACGTGCTCAAGACCAACATCGGCTCCCAGCGCGTGTTGGTCAGGATCGGCTTCATACCCTTCGGTTCCGATTCAGAGGAGTTCACCGTTGTCCTGAGGC
Source organism: Pseudonocardiales bacterium (assembly GCA_030840445.1). Lineage (GTDB taxonomy): Bacteria > Actinomycetota > Actinomycetes > Mycobacteriales > Jatrophihabitantaceae > Jatrophihabitans_A. The sequence continues at coordinate 8,648 of JAVEEN010000155.1, read as the reverse complement.
AGTGAGTGTCCTGAGGCAGTGATCTGTCACGGTTCAGTGAGCGATGGCGACCAGACCGGTTTCCACTGGATTGGCGAGCAGCGGATGAGTCGGCAGCACCCGAACGGTGTAGCCGAACGCCCCAGCCTTGTAGAGCGGGACATCACCGGTGAAAAAGGCGATGCTGTCCCGTTCGTCAGCAAACTCCAACTGGACGATGTTCTTGTTGGTCAGGCGGTTATCAGCGTCAACCGGGCCGAAAACGGCCTGAACCTGCACGTCGGAGGACTTCAACCCGGACAGTGCGATCTCGGCCCGCAGTTGCAGCGTTCCGCCCAGCGTCGGATCGCCGTCGACGTGGGACTCCACGTGGCGAACTGCGACGTCCTTCCAGGTACCGGCGACCCAGCATTTCCACGCCGCGAGGTCCTTCGCCGCTCGGTAGTCGTCGGCGGTCATCACGGCCGCAGCCGTGGCCGCCGGGGAGTAGAGGGTGCGAATGTAGTCGCGGACCATCCGGGTGGCGAGCACCTTCGGGCCGAGGGATTTCAGGGTGTAGCGCACCATCGATACCCACTGAGCTGGAATGCCCTTGGCGTCACGGTCATAGAACCGCTGCGCCACCTGGTGCTCGATGAGGTCGTACAAGGCAGCGGCTTCTACCGAGTCGCGGTGCTCGTCGGTGGTCCCGTCCAGCGAATCGTCGGCCGACGGAATCTCCCAGCCGTTCTTGCCGTCCTCACACCATTCGTCCCACCAGCCGTCCTTGATGGACAGGTTGAGGCCACCGTTGAGCGCGGCCTTCATGCCGGAGGTGCCGCACGCCTCGAGCGGGCGAAGCGGGTTGTTAAGCCAGACGTCGCTGCCCCAGTAAAGGTAGCGGGCCATGCCGATGTCGTAATCGGGGAGGAACGCGATCCGTTCCCGCACGTCGGGGTCATCGGTAAAGCGGACCAGCTGTGCGATCAGTTCCTTGCCGCCGTCGTCGGCCGGGTGGGACTTGCCGGCCACCACGATCTGAACCGGACGCTCAGGATCGGTCAGCAGTTTCTTCAACCGGTCCGGGTCGCGGAGCATCAGGGTGAGTCGCTTGTAGGACGGCACCCGGCGGGCGAAGCCGATGGTCAGGACATCCGGGTCGAACATGGTCGAGGTCCAGCCGAGCTCGACCGAGGAGAATCCACGCTCCAGGCTGCTGATCCGGACTCGGCGCCGGATCTCGGTGACCAGCCGGTCGCGCAACTCACGCTTGATCGACCATAGCTCGGAGTCCTCGATCTGGTCGATGGCCTCCCAGCCGGAACCGGCCGCCAGTGCATCGGAGCCGGCCACTCGCTCTGCCAGATCGAGGATTTCGCGGGCCATCCAGGTCGGGGCGTGCACGCCGTTGGTGATCGACGTGATCGGAACCTCGTCTGCGTCGAAACCGGGCCACAGGTAGTTGAACATCGCTCGGCTGACCCGGCCGTGCAATCGGGCGACGCCGTTGGCGCGCTGGCCCAGCCGAAGTCCCATGTGCGCCATGTTGAACTTCGTCGGGTCCTCCTCCTGTCCGAGTTCCAGGATCTTCTCGACTGGCACACCCGGAACATCATTGAGGTAGGCCTCGATGAGATTGCGGTCGAAACGGTCGATGCCGGCGGGGACGGGAGTGTGGGTCGTGAAGACAGTGCCGGCCCGGACCGCGGTCAGCGCCTCTTCGAAGCTGAGTTTCGGCTCACCGTGACTGAGCTCGCTGATCCGCTCGATACCGAGGAATCCGGCATGGCCCTCGTTCGTGTGAAAGACCTCGGGCGCGGCGTGCCCGGAGATCGAGCAGAACGAACGCAGCGCCCGAACACCGCCGACCCCGAGGAGCAGCTCTTGTAGCAGTCGGTGCTCCGGACCGCCACCGTACAAGCGATCGGTTACGCCTCGAGCGGCCGCGTCGTTCTCCTCGACGTCGGAATCGAGCAGCAACAGCGGCACCCGGCCCACCGACGCGACCCAGATCTGAGCGTGTAATGAGCGTTCCTCGGGAAGCTCGAGGGTCACTCGGGCCAGGTTTCCGTCCGCGTCACGCAACGGAGTCAGCGGCAGACCTTGCGGGTCCAGCGACGGATAGCGCTCCTGCTGCCAGCCTTCGCGTGACAGCGATTGGGAGAAGTAGCCGGCCCGGTACAGCAGGCCGACACCGATAATGGGGGCACCGAGGTCCGAAGCGGCCTTGAGATGATCGCCGGCCAGGATGCCGAGGCCTCCGGAGTACTGCGGCAGGACCTCGGTGATCCCGAATTCCGGCGAGAAGTAGGCGACAGACGCCGGGAGCGAACCAGGCTCAGCCTCGAGCTGACGTTGATACCAACGGGGCTGCTCCAGGTAGTCCTTGAGATCATCGGATACGTCCTGCAGCCGGCGCAGGAATTTGCGGTCCCGAGCCAGGCTTGCCAACCGGTCCGCGCTCACCCCGCCGAGAAGCTTGGCAGGGTCGCCGTGTGAGCGGGCCCAGAGCTCAGGATCGACGGCCTCCAGGAGATCGAGAGAATCAGGGTGCCAGGACCAGCGCAGGTTGGCGACGATTTCGCCCAGTGGCGCCAGTTGCCCCGGAAGCGCGGCACGGACGGTGAGTCGACGGAGAGCCTTCATAGGCCAGAGGATAGCGGTTCGCGGTAGCGCTTACAGACGAAACGGTGGCAGCGCCAAAAATGCGCCGCCAGACGTTACGGTGGGCGGGTGACGGGACGACTTGGACTGAACGCACTTCACCCGGTGATCGCGCTCGGGGAGCTCCCGGCCCGAGCCGCGGTCGGCGAGCACATCGCCGTCGAGGCGACCGTATTCCGCGAGGGGCACGACGCCGTCGCCGCCTCGGTCGTGTGGCGCTCTCCCAAGGGTAAGGCGGCGGGTTTCAACAGGCTGCATCCCCTGGGAGGCGGCAGCGACCGATGGCGCACCGAGGTGGTCCCGACCGGTCCCGGCTCATGGACCTTCCAGGTCGAGGCCTGGGGCGATCCGTTGGCTACCTGGTATCACGCGATCGAGGTCAAGGTGGACGCCGGCCAGTCCGCGGCGGAACTGGCCAACGACCTGGAATCAGGGGCCCGGCTGCTGGAGAAGGTGGCCGCATCATGCAAGAGCAAGGCCGAGGCCAAGCTTGCCCTGTCGGCCGCGAAGGACCTGCGCAACGAGTCGGTGGACGTCCCGCTGCGTATCACCCGTTCGTTGACTTCCGAGGTCCGGGACCTCGCCTACCGCTACCCGGTTCGGGAGCTCGTCACCGCCTCCCCGACGTACACCGTCTCGGTGGACCGGGAGCGCGCCCGCTACAGCTCCTGGTATGAGTTCTTCCCGCGCTCCATCGGCGCCGAGCTGGCCGATGATCCGGACGACCCCGCCCGACCGCTTCGACACGGCACCTTCGCCGATGCCACCAAGCACTTGGAGTACGTCAAGGATCTCGGCTTCGACGTGGTTTACCTGCCGCCGATCCACCCGATCGGCCGGGTGAACCGCAAGGGCCCGAACAACACTCTGAATGCCAAGCCGACCGACACCGGATCGCCGTGGGCCATCGGCTCCGCCGAAGGCGGCCACGACGCGATCCACCCGCAGCTGGGTGACGAGGCCGACTTCCTGGCCTTCGTCGCCCGGGCCAGGGAACTCGAACTCGAGGTCGCGCTCGACCTGGCTTTCCAGTGCGCTCCAGATCACCCGTGGGTCACCGAGCATCCGGAATGGTTCACCACCCTGCCCGACGGCACCATCGCCTATGCGGAGAACCCGCCCAAGAAGTATCAGGACATCTATCCGCTCAATTTCGACAACGACCCGAAGGGCATCTACGCCGAGCTGCTTCGGGTGACGATGCTGTGGGTGAACCGAGGGGTCAAGATCTTCCGGGTGGATAACCCCCACACGAAGCCATTGGACTTCTGGCATTGGCTCATCTCGTCGGTCAAGAAGAAGAACCCGGAGGTGCTATTCCTGGCCGAGGCGTTCACCCGGCCGGCCATGATGCACGAACTGGCCCGGATCGGCTTCAGTCAGAGCTACACCTACTTCACCTGGCGCAACTCACCGTGGGAGTTGCAGCAGTACGGCGAAGAGCTGCTGGCCGCCGCCGACTACATGCGGCCGAACTTCTGGCCCAACACTCCCGACATTCTCAACGAGTTCCTGCAGCATTCGGGTCGGGCCGGCTTCTCCATCCGGGCAATCCTGGCCTCGATGATGACGCCTAACTATGGCATATATTCCGGTTTCGAACTGTTCGAAGGCACCGCGGTTCGGCCAGGCAGCGAGGAGTACCTGAATTCCGAGAAGTATCAGCTCCGCCCGCGCGACTACTACGGCGCGATCGACCGCGGGGAGTCGCTGGCCCCGTTCATCACGCGGTTGAACGAAATACGCCGGGCCCATCCGGCCCTGCACCACCTACGAAATCTGCGGTTCCACAGCAGCGAGAACGACGGCATCATCGTGTTCTCCAAGCGGGATCCCGACTCCGATGACACCATCCTGGTGGTCTGCTCGATGGATCCGCACAACACCCGCGAGGGTTGGGTGCACCTCCGGCTGGACGAGCTCGGCGTGGACTGGTTGACGAACTTCACGGCCAGCGACCTGATCTCCGGGGCAAACTATGAGTGGAGCGAGCACAACTTCGTGCGCCTGAACCCATACCAGCCGGCGCACATCTTTGCGGTCCATCGGCACAGCTGAGCCCACCGACACCTGTCCGGGACGCCCGGCGAGGTCCCGCGGCAGGCCTTTACCCCGGGGGCTTGCGCTAAGGCAATTGCTCCCCACCCGTGACCAAGATCGTGGTTCCATGAAGATGTGCATGACTGGTTGATCTGGATCGTCCTCGCTGCCGGTCTGGCCGGGGCGGAAGCGCTCTCGCTCGACCTGGTCCTGGTGATGTGTGCCGGCGGCGCCTCGGCCGGGGCGATCGCCGCGGGCGCGGGGGCACCGGCCGCCGTGCAGGTCGCGGTGGCCATTGCCGTTGCAGTCGGTCTGCTGTTGTTCGTGCGCCCGGTCGCCAAGAGGCACCTGACCGGGACCGGAACACATATTTCCGGGACGGCCGCCCTGGTGGGCCAGCAGGCCGTCGCACTGAGCAGCGTCGACGCACATGGGGGCCGCGTCCGGCTACGTGGCGGCGAATGGTCTGCCCGGACCTTCGACGAGGTCCAGGTGATCTCGCCGGGGACCGTTGTACAGGTCATGCAGATCGACGGAGCAACGGCAGTGGTGTGGGACTCCAATCACATCTGATGGACGCACTCCGATGGACGCAGATGTCACGGGCGCACATCTGATCGAACCGATGAATGTCGAAAGGACCTGGGATGGATCCCATTTTGATCGCGGTGCTGGTGATAGCGATCCTCGCCGTCATCACTCTCCTGCGTAGCGTCCGCATCATCCCCCAGGCGCGGGCCGGCGTGGTCGAGCGCTTGGGCCGCTACACGCGCACTCAGGGGGCCGGAGTCGCCGTCCTGGTGCCCTTCGTTGACCGGCTTCGTCCGCTGATCGACCTCCGCGAGCAGGTGGTCAGCTTTCCACCCCAGCCGGTCATCACCTCAGACAACCTCACGGTGGCCATCGACTCGGTGATCTATTTCCAGGTCACCGATCCGCGGTCGGCCACGTACGAGATCCAGAACTACATCCAGGCGGTCGAACAGCTGACCATCACCACGCTTCGCAACGTGGTGGGCGCCCTTAACCTCGAACAGACGCTGACCAGCCGGGACGGCATCAACACCCAGTTGCGCGGCGTGCTGGACGAGGCCACCGGCCCATGGGGAATCCGGGTCGCGCGGGTGGAGATCAAGGCGATCGAGCCACCTGCGTCCATCCGCGATGCCATGGAGAAGCAGATGCGCGCCGACCGGGACAAGCGGGCCATCATCCTGTCCGCCGAAGGCCAGCGGGAGTCTGCGATCAAGACCGCTGAGGGCCAGAAAGCCGCGCAGATCTTGGCTGCCGAGGGTGCCAAGACCGCGGCGATCCTGACCGCGGAGGCCGACCGGCAATCGCGGATCCTGCGAGCCGAGGGCGAGCGCGCGGCCCGGTACCTGTCCGCGCAGGGTCAGGCCAAGGCGATCGAGACGACGTTCGGAGCGATTCACGCGGCCAAGCCCGATCCCGCGTTGCTGGCGTATCAGTATCTGCAGACACTGCCGCAGATCGCCCAGGGTGACGCCAACAAGATGTGGATCGTGCCCAGTGAATTCTCCAAAGCCCTCGAGGGCCTTGCGGGCCTGGCCGGCGCGCCCGGCGGGTCCGGAGCCGGCGACAACGTCCCGTCCTGGCTGTCGGTCCAGAGCTCCGGCGGCCCGGCAGCGTCAGGACCTGCCGCCGAGCCCATCGACACCGCCGGGTGGTTCGATTCGAATCTGCCGGCTGCCGCGGACCTGCCCGAGGCGGCAGCCATTCGGGCGTCCGACGACGATCCGGATTCGCGTTCCGCCCATGCGGGCCTGCCCGAGAATGACCTACCCGAGAACGACCTCGCGCATGACTCGGCGCTGCCACCGATTCCGCCCCTGCCGCCGGTACCGCCGTTACCCCCGACGAGCTGATCGACCGCGGCACCGTTTCCCGCCAGAGGCTGTGAGCGCTTCCGGTTCATGGCAGACTCGGGCGTTGAGCCCACCGGCAGATCAGGTCCGGACGGGTCGAACTCCCGCCGCGACAGGAGGCAGCCGTGACCGAGGCCGTGCAGATCGATCGCGACCCTGAGTGGTTCAAACGGGCGGTCTTCTATGAGGTACTGGTTCGCGGTTTCGCAGATTCCAACGGCGACGGCACCGGCGACCTGCGGGGTCTGACGGACAAGCTCGACTATTTGCAGTGGCTGGGAGTCGACTGCCTGTGGTTGCCTCCTTTCTTTCCCTCACCCTTGCGTGACGGTGGCTACGACGTCTCGGATTTCACCGGCGTACTGCCTGAGTTCGGCACGCTGGAGGACTTCCGGCACTTTCTCCTCGAGGCGCACGCCCGAGGGATCCGGGTGATTGTCGATTTCGTCATGAATCACACCTCCGACGCCCACCCGTGGTTTCAGGCCAGCCGCTCGGACCCGGACGGTCCGTACGGCGATTTCTACGTGTGGGCCGACGACGACACCCGGTACCCGGATGCGCGGATCATCTTCGTCGACACCGAACCTTCCAACTGGACGTTCGACCCGATTCGCAAGCAATACTTCTGGCATCGGTTCTTCTCTCACCAGCCCGACCTGAACTTCGACAATCCTGCAGTGGTCGAAGCGATCATGGACGCGATCAGATTCTGGCTCGACCTCGGGATCGACGGTTTCCGGCTCGACGCGGTGCCCTACCTTTTCGAGCGCGACGGCACGAACGGCGAGAATCTCGCCGAGACCCACGCGGTACTGAAGATGGTCCGCAAGGAGATCGACGACAACTATCCGGATCGGGTGCTGCTGTGTGAGGCCAATCAGTGGCCCAGCGACGTCGTCGAGTACTTCGGTGACTATTCGGTCGGCGGCGACGAGTGCCACATGGCCTTCCACTTTCCGGTGATGCCGCGGATCTTCATGGCCGTCCGCCGCGAGAATCGCTACCCGATCTCTGAGATCTTGGAGCAGACGCCGGCGATTCCAGCCACCTGCCAGTGGGGAATCTTCCTGCGCAATCACGACGAGCTCACCCTCGAGATGGTCACGGACGAAGAACGCGACTACATGTGGAACGAGTACGCCCAGGATCCCCGGATGAAGGCCAACATCGGGATCCGGCGGCGGCTCGCACCCCTGTTGGACAACGATCTGAACCGCATCGAACTCTTCACCGCACTGCTGATGTCGCTGCCCGGCTCCCCCGTCCTGTACTACGGCGACGAGATCGGAATGGGCGACAACATCTGGTTGGGCGACCGCGACGGTGTCCGTACTCCGATGCAGTGGACGCCAGACCGCAACGCCGGCTTCTCGACCGCCGAACCGGGACGGATGTACCTGCCGGTCAACTCCGACTCGGTTTACGGCTTCCAGGTCACCAACGTCGAAGCGCAGACCCGTAACACCTCATCACTGCTGCACTGGACGCGCCGGATGATCGGGCTTCGAAAGGCCAACCCGGCTTTCGGTCTCGGCACCTTCACTGACCTCGGCGGTTCCAATCCGTCCGTGCTGTCCTTCGTCCGCGAGTTCGGCGACGACGTAGTGCTCTGTGTGAACAACCTGTCCCGCTTCCCCCAAGCTGTGGAACTGGACCTGCGGCACTGGGAAGGAGCCGAACCGGTCGAGATGACCGGCGGCAGCCATTTCCCGGCGATCGGTGAACTGCCCTACCTGCTCACGTTGGCCGGCCACGGCTTCTACTGGTTGCGTATTCCGCAGCACCAGCCACCAGCGGGCACCGGTTTACCCGCCGCCGAGGGATCGATTGTGGTCGGCGCCGAAGAACCGGAGCTCGGCGCCGATGCTGAAATCACAGCAATCGAGGGCGACGAGCTCGTCTCCACCCCTAGCGGTGGGGCGCTTGAGGCCGTTGACGCCGGGTCTCTGGGCAGCGGCAGGAAAGGAATCTCCGAGTGAAAGTCGATCCGGCCGAAGTAACCCGAGTCCTAGGGGATTGGCTCGGCCAGCAGCGTTGGTATGCCGGGAAGTCGCGGGAAGGGCGCTTCGATGCTCGCCTGCTCGCGACCCTCACCGA
>JAVEEN010000152.1 GCA_030840445.1 Pseudonocardiales bacterium | reverse complement strand
CGGACCTTGAGTACCTCGGACCTGATGAGGTTGATCATCGCGCTGCTCCTGAGTCCTGAAAGGTCATTGACGGTGTCCTACCTGGGACGGAGAGATCGGCCCCGCGGTGAGCGCCCTCGGTCAGGGTGAAGAAGAGCTGCTCCAGATCGAATTCCTCCAGCTTCAACTCGTGCAGTTCCACGCCATGGACGAAGGCAAGATGGCCGATCTGGGTGAGTCCGTCGGCCCGTACCCGCAGCGATCCGTCAGCCTCGGTAGTGCCGCTCAGCCCGGCGTCGGCCAGGGCCAGCTGCAGCGGAGCCAGATTCGGACCGCGAACGACCGCTGTCGACGTACCGGCCGACAGCTCGTCCATCGTGCCGGCTCGAACCAACTTGCCCTGATTGAGGATGACCGCGCGGTCGGCGACCTCTTGAACCTCGGCGAGCTGATGACTGGAAACGAGAACCGTCCGTCCTTCGCCGGCCAGGTGGCGGAAGAAGCCACGCAGCCACCGGATGCCCTCAGGGTCCAGGCCGTTGGCGGGTTCGTCGAGGATCAACACGTTGGGATCGCCCAACAGGGTGCCCGCGAGGCCGAGCCGCTGGCGCATTCCCATCGAGTAACCCTTGGTCTTCTTCTTCGCCGCGGCCGTCAGACCGACCAGGTCGAGCACCTCGTCGGCACGCCTGGCCGGCAGGCCGGCGGCGGCGCAATAGATACGAAGGTGCTGCAGGCCGGTGTGCGCCGGGTGGAAGCTCGAGGCTTCCAGCGCGGCCCCGACGGTCTGCAAGGGCCTGGCCAGCGAGTGGTAAGCCAGGCCGTTAATCGTGGCAGTGCCCGAGGTGGCTGCGATGAGGCCGAGCAACATTCGTAGGGTCGTGGTCTTGCCGGCCCCGTTTGGCCCCAGGAATCCGGTGACCGATCCTGGTTCCACGGTGAAGCTCAGGCTGTCGACCGCCCGTTGGCGGCCGAACACCTTCGTCAGATTGTCGATCACAATGCGCCCGTCCGGCCGTTCTACGGCTGCACTTACACCGCCGTCGCCGGTCTGATGAGTCATAGTCATGGGCACATCCAAGCAGAGATCAGGGAGCGATCTGGTCAAATCCGACCAACCTCGCTCCGCCTGCACTCAGGGGGCTGCCAGTCGTTGTACACACAAGATAACGCTCGGTCGACTCGGCGGTACCCGGCTGGATAGCGGCCGCCTGGTAGACAGAGGTAGCTCTGGACGGTCATTGCTCACGGTGGCAGCACCTGAACGGGCGTGAGAGGAGCTGTCGTGGACCGCGAAACCCGCACGGGAACAGCGAGGCTGGTGGTCGCCTCCAACCGTGGACCGATCTCGGTCAAGTCGGTCGAAGGTGGCGAGGATCAGGTGGACCGCGGGGGCGGCGGGCTGGTCAGCGGAATGCTGGCCGCGTTACACGGACGCGACGATGTGGTCTGGGTCTGTGCGGCTCTCAACGACGCCGAGCGTGCGCTGGCCAGGGAGTCCGAACATGGACACGTGTCCGGATCCAAGGCCTCGGTGGACCTCATCGAGGGCGTCGACGTACGGATGCTGCCGATCGACTCCACGACGTTTCGCCAGGCCTACAACGGCATTGCCAACTCCTCCTTGTGGTATATCGCGCACCTGCTCTACGACACCGCGCGGACCCCGGTCTTCGATGAGAACTGGCGGCGCCAGTGGGCGGCGTACCGGCGCTACAACCACGCGTTCGCCGAAGCACTCGATCTGGAGGCCGCCCCGGAAGCGACGGTGATGGTCCAGGACTATCACCTGAACCTGGTGCCGTCCTACCTGCGTGCCCGGCGGCGCGACGTCCGGATCGCTCATTTCACGCACACGCCTTGGGCACCGCCGGAGTACTTCCAGCTGTTTCCAGACGACATCGCGGGGGAGGTCCTCGACGGCCTGCTCGGGGCCGATGTGCTGGGATTCCACACTCCCCGGTGGGCCAAGGCCTTCCTGGACTGCTGCAACGAAATCCTGCGGGTCAACGTCGATTACCTCGAGGGTGGTGGCGGCACGGTCACTGCCCGCGACGGCCGTCAGGTCTCGATCCAGGTCTTTCCGCTGGGGGTGGATGTCGAGGTGATGCGCGAGCGAGCCAACCAGCGCGACGCCCAGGCCCGGATGCGCACCTTGCAGCGGACCGTTGGCGACCGCAAGGTCATCACCCGGGTGGACAGGACGGAGCTGAGCAAGAACATTCTGCGTGGCCTGATGGCCTATCGCGAGTTCCTGCGGGCCAATCCGGTGTGGCACAACCGGGTCGTTCATCTCGCGTTCGCCTACCCGTCGCGACATGATCTGGCCGACTACCGGGCTTACACCGCCGAGGTGAAACGGCTCGCGGATGAGATCGACGACGAGTTCGGCACCGATGAGTGGACACCGCTGAAACTCGAGGTCGAAGAGGACTACCCCGGGTCACTGGCCGCAATGCGAATGGCCGATGTGCTGTTGGTCAACCCGATCCGCGATGGCATGAACCTGGTCGTCAAGGAAGGCTGTGTGTTGTCCGAACGACATGGCATCCCGGTGTTGTCCCGGCAGGCCGGCGCCGTGGACGAACTCGGCGACGACGCGGTGCTGGTGAACCCGTTCGATGTCACGGGTACCGCGGCCGCGCTGCGGATCGCCCTGGAAATGCCCGATGTGGAAAAGGAATTGCGGTCGGTGCGGCTGCGGCACGCCTCGGCGGGAGCCTCGCCGCCGGAATGGTTCCGCGCTCAGATCAGGGCGGTGTCTGCGGATTGATCTGCGGTCGTCCCAAGGGCGGATCGCGCCGGCCGGCTTGATCGGCGAGGTCGGACAGTAGCTCGGCCAGTTCTTCCGGCGAGTCGAGTTGCAGGTCGGCCGCCGTGCGTACCTGCGGCACCTCGCCGACGGCGATGGTGACCCCGGTGTGGCCGGAGTCGGCCGCCCAGGACCGGATCGCTTCGAACGCCGGCAGGTCCCCGAGGTCGTCTCCGCAGAACATCGCGGCCCTGGTGTGCTCGTTCAGTAGCGAACTCACCGCGTCGGCCTTCGACAGGGCGGGGATGCGAATCTCCAGGACGAACTTGCCGCCGACCACATCCAGATCGTGCTCGGCGGCCAGTGCGGTCACCGGCTGCGTCAGCATCTGCAGCGAGTGCTCGGGATCCGCGGCGCGACGGGTGTGGACCACCAACGACAGCCGCTTGTCCTCCAGCCAGACGCCCGGATCGACCCGCTCGAGGAGCGGCGGCAGGACCGCACGAAGCGCGCTGATACCAGCCGGCTCGTCCCGAGTGAGAAGCTGCCCCTCGTGCCAGGTCTCGGCCCCGTGTAGCCCGCTGACCAGCACGCCCGGTATCCGTTCCAGGCCGCCGAGCTCGACGACCGTGGCTGCGTCCCGACCGGTCACGATGGCGATCCGGGCACCACGGTCGGCCAGGTCGACCAGCGCCTCGATAGCCGCGGGAGCAGCCCGCGCACGTTCTGGATCATCAACGATCGGCGACAGTGTGCCGTCGAAATCAAGGGCGAGGAGCACTGCGCTCGGGTCGGTCGCCAGCTGTTCGGCCAGCGGACGGAGGGCGATGTGCATGCCGCCGACGGTAGCCGATCGCGGTGCTGCAGGTGCGGTCACTCACGGCCGGTCGAGGGGATCAGCCGGTGGTGATCCATTGGCCGCCGCGCATGACCGCGACCGGTCGGAAATCTGCGTCGAGGTGCACCAGATCAGCCCGCAGCCCGACCCGGATCGCCCCGCGGTCCTGGGACAGCCCGAGCACCCGTGCCGGATTGGTGCTGGCGGCGGCCACGGCATCGATGACGGCCAGCCCCGTCTCGCGCACGGCTCGGCGAAAGGCCTGGTCCATGGTCAGCACGCTGCCGGCCAGGGAGCCGTTGTCCAGCCGGGCCTGACCGTTGTGCACCCGAACGGACTGACCGCCCAGCAGGTAGCGGCCATCGCCGACACCGGCAGCGTCGATGGCGTCGGTGATCAGCAGCAGTTGCCCCGGATCTCGGTCGGCGACCAGCCTGAGCACAGCGGGATGTACGTGCACCCCGTCGTTGATCACCTCGCAGGCCGCCCCGGAATCCAGCGCTGCCAGCACGGGACCTGGCTCGCGATGATGCACGCCCCGCATCCCGTTGAAGAGGTGTGTCGCCACGGCTGCACCGCGTTCAAAGGCTTCGACCGCCTGCTCGTACGTGGCATCGGTGTGACCGACCGCCGCGATCATTCCTGACTGCCGGACGGCGTCGATCAGTTTCAGCGCGCCGGGCAGTTCGGGTGCGAGGGTCATCATTCGACAGGTGCCGTCGGCAGCTTGCACGAGCCGGCCGAAGTGCTCCAGATCCGGCTCGAGGAGAAAGTCTGGGTTCTGCGCGCCGCACCGCGCGTGGGACAGGTATGGGCCCTCCAGATGGGCACCGAGAATCGGCCCGTCGGACCGGCTGTGCTCTGCCACGGCGTCGAGCTGGGCGAGCAATGAATCCAGCGGGTTGGTGACCAACGATGCGAGCACGGTCGTCGTACCGTGGCGCAGGTGGAAGTTCGCGGCCCGCTCAAGCTGCTCCGGATCGGCTGCCGCGAAGGAGGCACCGTCACCGCCGTGGCAGTGCATGTCGATGAAGCCTGGGACCAGCCAGCCGCCGGTGAGGCTCACCCGCTCGGATCGAGCGTCCGCAGCCGGATCGACCTCGTCGGCCTCGTCGGCCTTGCCGGTCGCACCGATTCGGCCGTTCGCCCGACTACCGATCTCGACTATCCGATCACCCTCGATGCGGACCCAGCCGCTTTCGTCGGCACCAGTGGGCAACACCAGCGTTGCGCCTTGCAAGATCATCGGTCGCCTCCGGCGGCTTCCCAGCCGATCAGGCCGGCCCCGACCCGGCCGGCGTCCGCCCCGAAGATGCCGATGACCAGGCGGGGTGGCCGGCGAAATGCCAGGCCGGATTGCAGGGACTTGGCCACCGGTAGCAGGAGGGTGTCACCGGCGAGGGAAAGGCCGCCGCCGAACACGATCAGGTCAGGGTCCATCAGCAAGGTGTAGCTCACCAGGGCGCGACCGAGTGCGGTTACGGCCTCATTCCAGACGCTCGAGGCGAGCGCCTCGCCAACCGCGGCCCGCGCGAGAACGGCCTCCGCGGTGACCGGTGCACCTTGAATCGTTTGGTAGCGGCGAGCCAGCGCGGCTGCGCTGGCATAGGCCTCGGTACAGCCACGCTGACCGCAGGCGCACAGTTCACCATCCGGCATAACCGGAAGGTGACCGATCTCGCCGGACATTCCGGCGGAACCCGTCACCACGCGGCCGTCCACGATCACCGCAGCGGCGATCCCGGTTCCGATCTGCAGGTACAGCGAATCCGTGCTCGCCCGTGCGGCGCCGAGGCGGAGTTCGGCCAATCCCGCAGTGCGCACGTCGTGATCGATCGCCACGGGGAGCCCGGTGGCGTCGCTGAGAAGCCGGCGCAGCGGCAGTTCGCGCCAGCCGATGTTGGCCGAGTACCGAGCGATGCCGGCGACCGCATCGACTATCCCCGGGCAAATGGCGCCGATGCCGACGATTTCGGTCTGCTCATCAGACGCGTCCAGCTGGGCCCGCAGATCTTTGACCACCGACTCGACTTCCGAGACCACTGCCTCGACGCCGTCGATGACCGGCGTTGCTCGATTCGAGCGCGCCAGCTCGGTGAAGTCCCGGTCATAAGCGGTGCCCTTGATCGCCGTCCCGCCGATGTCAACGGACAGGACGGCTCGGTTTGTCCTCACCATCGCATGGTGCCGTGGTCCTTCCGTTCACAGAGCACCGGCGTGCGGGTGTTCGCCGGTGTGAAGCATCGTCACCTTGTATCTTTCTGATTACATGTCGCTAGTTTCTTGCAAAAACGCCCGAAAGCTAGCACAGTTCAGCAGAGACCTTTCCAACTCAGGCTGACCCCTCGGGGCTGACCCTAGTGTGCGAGTGGTTTAGACCAAAAGCAAGGAACATTGGTCTAAACCATTGCCAGGAGAGCGCTGACGGCGCAGACTCGTCGAAGCGGCGATCGAGCCGAGTTACCGGGAGGAAACAATGGCAACCAGAAGAACCGCAATGCTTGCGGTCGTGGCTGCGGCAGTCGTTGCGCTGTCTGCATGTGCCGGGGGCAGTGGCAGCAAGGACAGTGCTAGCAAGAGCGGAAGCGGCAGTGGCAGTGTCAAGTCGATCAAGCTGGTCGCTGCGGAATACTCGAAGGACAACACCGCCAAGTTCTGGAACGACTTCGCCACCAAGTACAAGGCAAAGACCGGCGTCACCCTCGACGTGCAGGTGGTGAGTTGGAACGACATCGATCAGACCAGCAGCACCATGGTGCAGAACAACAGCGCGCCCGACATCCTGAACCTCAATGTCTATGCCAGTTACGCCAAGGACAACCTGCTCTACAGCGCTGATGACGTGCTATCGGGCTCGGTCAAGTCCGACCTGCTACCGGCTTTCGTCAAGAGCGGTACGTATCAGGGCAAGATGTACGGCATGCCGGACCTCTCCTCGGCGAGGGCGTTGTTCTACAACAAGGACCTGTTCACCAAAGCGGGTATCGCCGCTGCGCCGAAGACCTGGGACGAGTTCGAGGCCGATGCGAAGAAGCTCACCGCGCTGGGCAACGGGACGGTCGGTTATGCCGAGCCGTTGGGGCCGGAGGAAGCCCAGGCCGAGTTCGGTATCTGGCTGGTGAACAACGGTGGTGACTGGAAGGCCAACGGCAAGTGGACGATCAACTCCGACAACAACGTCGAAACCCTTTCCTTCCTGAAGAAGCTAGCGGTGGACGACAAGGTGACGCAGAACAACCCGGGTAAGACCAACCGCACTGACGGCGCCTTCCCGCTGTTCGCCTCGGGCAAGGCCGGTATGGTCGTCGGCTTCTCGCCGCTGGCCGCCACCCTGGACAAGGACAAGAAGATCAATTATGGCGTCGCCCCGATGCCGACCAAGGACGGCAGCGCCCCGCAGACCTACGGGGTGACCGATTACCTAATGGCCTTCAAGAAGAATGGCAATCAGGATGCCGTCAAGGCTTTCTATGACCTGTACTACTCCCCGGACGAGGTCAACACCTTCATCAAGGCCGAGGGTTTCCTGCCGGTCACGAAGTCGGGCTTGCAGCAGTTCAGCTCGAACGCCGGCCTCAAGGTCTATCTGGATACGCTGCCCAACGTGCACTTGACGCCAACCGACGATCCCACCTGGGACAAGGTGAAACTGGATGTTCAGCAGAACATCGGAACGGCTGTCTCACCAAGCGGTGATCCGAAGAAGGTGCTCGATTCGCTGCAGAGGAATGCCGAGGCGGGCAGCTAGCTGTGGCTGATCAGATCGCCGACTCGGTTGCTGCGTCCGGTTCGCCGGACGCAGCGAGCGGGTCCGGTCCTGGCTCGACGTCCGGTCCGGCGCTGCCGGGGGGACCAGCCGCCGGTGTCCGCGCCGTCGGCCGGCGTCGAAACCGCGGCCGCGAACGCGGCCGAGCCCCGTGGTGGGTGGCGTTGTTGTGGCTCGGACCGGCACTGCTGCTGATTGCCGGTGTGGTGATCTACCCGGCCATCGAACTCGTGCGAGCATCGGTGAGCCACTACTCGATCACCGGTCTGCGGTTGGGCTCGGCTGGCGGACGCAACTACTCCAAGGTGCTCGAGCACCCGGCGCTGAACACCGTTCTGAAGAACACCGCCGTGTGGGTCGTCGCCGTCGTGGCATTGACGATTCTCATCAGCCTGGCTCTCGCGCAGTTCCTGTCCAAGGACTTCTTCGGCCGCAAGGTGGTCCGCTGGGCCATCATCGTGCCCTGGGCTGCGTCCCTGGTGATCACGGCACGTCTGTTCACCCTGATTTATGACTACAACTACGGAATCCTCAACCACCTGCTGCTGTCCTTGCATCTGATCTCCAAGCCGGTCGACTTTCTCGGAGACGATCGCTGGACGATGATCTCGATGGTGGCCGTCGGGGTCTTCGTGTCCATCCCGTTCACCGCTTATGTGTTTCTGGCCGGGTTGAACGCGATACCGACGGACGTCTACGAAGCGGCCAGGATCGACGGCGCGCGCCCCTGGCAGGTTTACTGGCAGGTGACCCTGCCGCTGCTCCGGCCGGCCATGCTGGTAGCCAGCGTGCTGAACATCATCTACGTGTTCAACTCGTTCCCGATCGTGTACACCCTGAACGATCGCAATCCCGGGTACACCCATGACACGTCCATCACGTTCATGTACAAGCTCGCGTTCAAGAGCGCGGACAAGGACGTCGGTATGTCCGCCGCGGCGGGGATCTTCAATGTTGCCCTGATCCTCGTCGTGGTGCTGGTCTACCTGCGGCTGGTCAAATGGCAGGAGAGCGAGAACCGATGAGCGTGGTAAGCCCTGCTGGTCCCAGGATTCGGACATCGACGGAGGCTGTTCTGGTACGCCGGCCCAAGGGTTGGCGCCGTGCGCGGACGTTCGTCCTGCCTTTGATCGGTCTGGCCGTCGCGCTGGTGTTCCTCTCGCCGTTTCTCGTCATGCTGATCGATGCGTTGCGGACCAGTTCGGATGTGACGACGACGCCGGCGAGCTATCTGCCTCGGCAGTGGCATTTCAGCACCTTCTCCGAGGTCCTGTCCGACACCCGTTTCCTCAACTGGCTCAAGACGTCCCTAATCGTGGCCGCGGCCTCGACCCTGATCGTGCTCGTGGTGTCAGTGCCGGCGGCGTACTTCACCGCCCGGTTCCGGTTCCCGGGACGGACGGCCTTCCTGCTCCTGGTGTTGATCACCCAGATGTTCTCGCCCACCTCCCTGGTGGTCGGTATCTACCGGGAGTTCTTCGATGCCAACCTGGTCAACACCTATCTGGCCATCATCCTGACCAATGCCGCCTTCAACCTTGCTTTTGCGATCTGGATCCTGCACGGCTTCTTCTCCTCGATCCCCCAGGAGATCGAGGAAGCGGCGAATCTCGATGGTTGCGGACGTTTCGGCACCCTGGCGCGGATCATGCTGCCCCTGACCTTGCCCGGTCTGGTCACGGCTGTGGTCTTCACCTTTATCGCGGCCTGGAACGAGTACGTGGTGGCGTTGACGTTGATGCAGGACGACAACAAGAAGCCCTTGACCGTCGGCATCAGTTCCTATGTCACCGGCTACCAACAACACTGGGACCAGTTGTTCGCAGCGTCCCTCATCGCGATCGTGCCGGTCGTTATCCTGTTCGCCACCATCGAAAAGCACCTCGTCGGAGGTCTGACGGCGGGTTCGGTCAAGTAAGAGTCCGGCGAGCAACGGAGCACCTGGGTGTCGAAGTACGAGCGACTCAATCGACTACTCGAACTGCTGGCCGCCGAGGGGCATCTGAGTGTCGAGGATGCGGCTCTGACCCTGCAGGTGTCTCCGGCGACCGTTCGGCGCGATCTCGACGGCCTGGCCGATGAACGGCTGCTGCACCGGACGCACGGCGGCGCGGTGGCCAACTCGACGGTCTATGACCTGCCGCTGCGGTACAAGACGGCCCGGCACGCCGAGCAGAAGATCCGGATCGCGCAGGCGGCGGCCAAACTGATCCCGATCGGATCGGTGGTGGGCCTCAACGGTGGAACCACCACAACCGAGGTTGGCAGGGCCTTGGCTACCCGTGCCGATCTGCATTCCGAGGACAGTGCGGTGTCGATCACGGTTGTCACCAACGCCCTCAACATCGCCAATGAGCTGGCGGTGCGCAGCCACGTCAAGATCGTCGTGCTGGGCGGCGTACCTCGGTCGCAGTCCTACGAATTGGTCGGTTCGCTGGCCGTTCCGGTGCTCAATCAGTTGACTCTGGACTTCGCAATCCTCGGGGTCGACGCCTTCGATGTGACGAGGGGAGCATGTGCCCACAACGAGGAGGAGGCGGAGATCAACGCGAGAATAGCCGCCCGGGCACTGCGGGTGATCGTCGTCGCCGACTCCACAAAGTTGGGCCGGTCGGCTTTCGCCCAGATCAGGGGGCCTTCGGAGGTGGATATCCTCATCACCGATTCCGATGCCGACCCAGGCCTGGTCAAGGAACTCACCGAGATCGGCATCGAGGTCAGCTGCGTTTGAACGACAGTATTCATCCTCCGGTGCTGCCTTGCGCGGACACCCGGCGGGGGAGTAGCAGGCAGCTGTCGCCGAACTCGTGCCACAGATAACGCTCGGCCACCGCCGCGTCGTACGCTCGCTGCGCCACCTCTGCCCCGGCCACCGACTCCACCAGCAGCAGGTGAGATGCGTCGGGATTGTGCAGACCGGTGATCAAGCCGGTCACCACCTGCACCGGATGCTGCGGCCCCAGCACCAGATCCGTCCAGCCCTGGCTCGCCTGCACCGAGCCGTCCCCGGTCACCGCGGATTCGAGCGCGCGGGTGACTGTCGTACCCACCGCGACGACGCGCGAGCCCACCCGCGTGGCTGAATTGACCAGCCGGGCCGTGACGACCGGGACCGTGAACCGCTCGGCCTGCGGCGGCTCGCCGGCAACTTGGGAGGACACCCCGGTGTGCAAGGTGATCGGGGCGATCGTGATCCCGGCGGTAAGCAGCCTGAGCACAAGTTCGGGACTGAAGGGACGGCCCGCGCTGGGCATCTCCGCGCTGCCCGGATCCTTTCCGAAGATTGTCTGGTAGTCCGAGAGCGGCCATTGCCGGCTGAGGTAGCCGTAGCTGATCGGACGGCCGTGTCGCGACAGGTGCGCCGACATCGGTCGTGAGCTGATCACCTGCACCCGCCACAGCCGGCTGCCCCGGCCGGTGGGCGAACCGCCCGGGGCCGGATAGGGTTCGAGTAATCGCATCCGCACCGCATGCGAAAGGCGGATCACCTCACCTGCCCGGCCGTCGAGGATCGGCTTGACGGCGTGCGGTGCCGTCCGCAACTCGACAACCCAGCTCCCGTCGTCCAGCTCGGTTGCGATGTGCAGGACGGTCGGCCAGCCGTCGCTGCGGACGCCGTCGATCTCGGCCGCAATGGTCTGCGAGGTGTTGACGACCACGAGATCACCGGGCACGAGGTATTCGTCGAGACGGCTGAAAGTGGAGTGTGTGATACCGCTCGATCCGGCGACCAGGAGGCGGACGCCGTCACGGGCCAGCCCGCGATGTTCGGCGGGCTCGGTGGCAGTCAGCTCGTCGGGTAGGTCGAATCGGGTTTCGGGTACGGCCGTCATCGCGACGTGTTTCCCAGGGCATAGCTCTCGTCGGCATCGGCATCGGCATCGGCAGCCGCACCGGCAGCCGCACCGGCATCGGCAGCCGCACCGGCATCGGTGGTCGAGGTCGGTTCGAAGTCGGCCGCCCGATATCGGCCGCTGGGTGGTCGGCGTTCGAGCAGGTTGAGCATGGCCGGGACGACCGTCGCTGGGTCGGGCCGGTCACTGATGTCCTCACCGGGAAAGGCCGCCTGGTGCATCGGGGTCCGCATGTCCCCGGGATCGACGGCGTACCACCGTTGGGCGGGGTTTTCTTGGCCCAGGGTGGCCGTGAGGTGGTCGAGAGCCGCCTTCGCGGCGCCGTAACCACCCCAGCCTGGATAGCTGGCCCTGGCCGCATCCGAGGAGATGTTGACCACGGCAGCGTCATCGGCCAACTGGGGCAGGAGCTGTTGGATCAGGCCCAGTGGAGCCAAGAGGTTGACCTGCAGGATCTCGTCGAACGAGGCCAGAGCCAGCTCTGCCAGCGAGGGCAACGGAGTCGGTCCCAAGGTACTGGCGTTGTTGATCAGCAGGTCCAATCCTCCCGCGGCCTGAACGGCCTGACCGAGATCGTGCCGGTGGTCCGCCAGTGACACATCCCCGGCAATGGCGTTGACGACCGTGAGGGCGGCCAGCTCATCGACGAGCTTGTAAAGCGGCTGCGGGGTGCGGGCGTCCAGAACCAGGGCCCAACCCCGCCGGGCCAGGGCCACGGCCAGAGCTCGACCGAGTCCGGACGAGGCCCCGGTGATGAGAGCGACAGGCATGACTACCTCCAACGGGACGCGATGCGTCCTATTCTTAAAGTTGAAGTCAACTTCAAGTCAAGTAACCTTGGTGATATGGACACCAATCCAGTGTTGACGGTTTCGGAGGTGGCCCGCCGCAGCGGTTTCGCGGCCTCGGCGCTTCGCTACTACGAGCGCGAGGGCCTGGTGCGGGCCGCTCGGACCGGGGGAGGGCAGCGCCGGTACCAGCGCACGGTGTTACGGCGACTGGCCTTCATCCGGGCCGCGCGAAACGTGGGGCTGACCTTGGACGAGGTCCGCGAGGAGCTGAAACGGCTACCGGAGTCCCGGACGCCGACCAAGGCCGACTGGACCCGGATCTCCCGCAACTGGCGGCACCGCCTCGATGATCAGATCGCCGCGTTGCAGGCCCTGCGAGACGGCCTCGATTCGTGTATCGGCTGCGGCTGTCTGTCGCTGCAATCCTGCTCGATGTCCAACCCTGACGATGTGGCGGCGTCGTTGGTTCCCTCCGGCGGCGCGGTGTTCCTGCCGGCCCTGCTGCGTCGCGGTACTGACGCAGACTGACGCTGGCATGGCAGGCTGGATGCCGACAGCCGTCCTACCTACGCTGGGAGCAACGTGGCCTCACTCGATGACTTGTCTGCGCAGTTCCGCACGTTCTGGGCCGAGCGGCATCTCGCGACCTTGACGACCCGGCGCCCGGACGGTTCACCGCACGTCGTGCCGGTCGGTGTGACGTTCGACGCGACGAGCAGACTGGCTCGAGTGATCTGCTCCGGGTCTTCCCGTAAGGCGCGCAACGTGGCCGACGCCGGTGGGCCGACCAGGGTCGCGGTCTGCCAGGTGGACGGTCGACGCTGGTCAACCTTGGAGGGGATGGCGGTGATCCGGACCGACCGGGATTCGGTGGCCGAGGCCGAGCGCCGCTATGCCGAGCGTTACCGTCAGCCTAGGGAGAATCCGGCTCGGGTGGTCATCGAGTTCGTTGTCGATCGGGTGCTGGGGCTGACGTGAGTAGGCGATCGCCGTGACCGACACGGACTTCGACGTGGTCATGCAAGGCACCGTGTTCTTCGACATCGTGCTTACCGGGCTGCCTGCGTTGCCGACCAGCGGCACCGAGTCACTCGCCGACGGCATGGGATCCTGTCCGGGGGGCATCGCCAACCTCGCCGTTGCGGCCAGCCGGCTCGGGATGCGGACGGCCCTGGCCGCGACGTTCGGCGACGACGTCTACGGTGACTTCCTGTGGCGGACGCTCGCCGAGCAGGAGGGAGTCGATCTCTCACTCTCACAGCGGATCGCCCACTGGCACTCACCGGTTACGGTTTCCCTTGCCGTTCAACGAGATCGGGCTATGGTCACGCATAGTCACCCGTCACCGATCCCGACCAGCAAGTTGATATCGAGTCCGCCGAGCGCCCTGGCCGGAGTCGTGCACCTCGGCGAGAATGCGGAACCGTGGGTAGCGCACGCCAGCGCGACCGGCATGAAACTGTTCGGTGACGTCGGCTGGGACCCGACGCAGGAGTGGTCGCCGATGGTGCTGCAACAGCTGGCGGACCTGCATGCGTTTCTACCGAACAGTGCCGAGGCAATGGCCTATACCCGTACCGACGATCCGCGGGCGGCGCTGATGGCGTTGGCCGATGATGTTCCGGTCGTGGTGGTCACCTGTGGTGGACAGGGCTCGATCGGCATCGACTCGATCAGCGGCGAGGAGGAATGGGTGCCGTCCTTGCCGGTGAATGCCGTCGACGCCACCGGAGCCGGTGACGTGTTCGCGGCCTCCTTCGTCCTCGGCACTTTGCGTGGCTGGCCCCTGAGGCAGCGGATGGCCTTCGCCAATCTCTGCGCGGCGTTGTCCGTGCAGCAGGTGGGTGGCTCCCTTGCCGCGCCCGGGTGGGGCGACCTCGCCGACTGGCTGGCTCAAGTCTCCGAGCTGGCCCGGGCGGGATCGCGCGCCGCAACCGTGCTGCTGCACAGTTACGACTTCCTCGACGCGGCAATCGGGGACGAGCCGGTCCGGGCGGTCCGGCGAGCGAGCGCGACCATCGCTCGTACCAGCGATGCCTGATCAGTCGACTGAACGAGCCGATTACCCCGCCCTTCTCAGCGAGCGGTGCCTGTCCCTGGCTGAACTGGACGAGGCGGTCGTGACGTGTCGTGCCTGCCCGCGGTTGGTGGAGTGGCGGGAGGAGGTGGCCGTGATCCGGCGAGCTGCCTATCGGGATTGGGATTACTGGGCCAAGCCGGTCCCCGGATTCGGGCCGGCCGACGCGCCCCTAGCCATCGTCGGGCTGGCTCCAGCCGCTCATGGGGCAAATCGCACTGGCAGGATGTTCACCGGAGACCGTTCTGGCGCGGTACTGTTCGCCGCCTTGCATGCTGTGGGCTTAGCGTCGCAGCCGGTGAGCGAAAGCCGCGATGACGATCTCACGCTGCGGGGCGTACGCATCACCGCGCCGGTGCGGTGTGCGCCGCCGGCCAACAAGCCGACTCCGAGCGAGCGCGATACTTGCCGGCCGTGGCTGGCCCAGGAGCTCGGGTTGTTGCGTCCCACGCTGCGGTGTGTGGTGGTGCTCGGACGCTTCGGCTGGCAGGCGCTGCTGCCCGTGCTTTCCGCGGCGGGATGGTCCATTCCGGTGCCGCAACCCCGATTCGGTCACGGAGCGCGCTACCTGCTGGAGCGGGATTGCGATGACTCGGACGGACCTGCGACGCTCGAGCTGATCGGGTGCTATCACGTGAGTCAGCAGAACACCTTCACCGGGCGGCTGACCCCGGCGATGCTCGCGGACGTGTTGCAGGGCGCCGCGGTCGCGGCAGGCCTGTGAGGTTGGTTCGCGTCAGGCGGGCGCGACGCGAGTCTCCGGCCCGTGGGCGTTCGGCACTTCGGGGCGGAAACGATCTTGTAATGGGTTTGTGGGGTATCGGGAAAGTGGTTGTCTGGTCTGGTGGTGTTGTCGGTCGTGGTGGGGGAGTTGGATGCCCGGACCGGGGCGTTGCCGAGGAGCCGGGGTTTGCCGGCGACGGTGTTGATCAGCATGAGCGCGGAGCAGTATGAGCGTGGGACCGGCTACGCGTTGACCTCGTTCGGGCAGCGGGTCGGGGTGGCTGAGGCGTTGCGGCTGGCCGGTGAGGGGCTGATCGGCTGGGTGGTGCACATCGTGACCTGGCGTGAGGGTGGGGTGACCACCGCAACGCAACCAACCCCTAAGCCGAGCCTGCATCGGAGGTCGGCCGGGCCACACGAGCGGCAAACCGGCAGATCAGGCCGCGGCCGCGGCAGCGGTGGCCGTAGACGTCGTCGGGCTCGCACCCGTGGCCGTGGGTGCTCCTCGGGTTGCTGTTGATCGCCGCAGGCGTTGCTGCTCTCTGGTGGCTCCGAGGCACAGAGCACCCGGGTGTATGACGAGTACCTGGACCAGCTGTCGGTGGCGACGGCCGAGCAGCTTTCGTATTAGACGGTCAGCCTGGTAGACCCGCGCGATCGCGTCGACAAGATCCTCGGCAGGCTCTCACTGCTGTCGTGAGGCCGGGATCGTGGCCAGCCATCAGGTCGCCAGCCAACCCCGTACCGCAGTCCGGAGAAATTCGGTTTCGGCTTCGAGTCCTTGCGGGCTGCCTGCCCGATGGCCCCAGATACTCGGGATGGCACGGAGTTCAGCCTGCTTGAGGTAGGCGAGTTCCGTGGCATTATCGGCCACCCGGAAGTACAGATCGGTCTCGCCGGGTAGCAGCAGCACCCGGGCCTGGATGGCGGACAGTGCGGCCGGCAGATCGCCTTCGTACCGCGGATCAGCGCTGATGTCGGCTGCCAGCCAGGTCAGCGCCTGCGCGTACAGGTTCGCGGCCCGATGGGCGCCGAACGAATCCTCCCAGTCTGTCTTGAGGAAGCTCTCGAGATCAGGCGCGCCGAGCACCGTGCGAAATAGCTCGGCGCGGTAGAAGTCCTGGCTCAGACCCCACCCGGCGTAGATGTGGCTGAAGGCCCGGATCGCTGCAACCGGCTCGGCCGCGAACCTGCCGTTTCCAAGATATTCCGGGGCGGCCTCCAGTGTGCGCAGCAGTCCGGACAGGAACACCCGGTTGTGAATCGAGGTGCGCGCGCTGCCGCAGACCACGATCGCGCGCTCGACCGACTCTCCGAACTCGGCCGCCCAGTGATAGGCCTGTCCTGCTCCCATCGAGAATCCGTATACGGCGGCCACCCGGTCCACGCCGAAATGCTCGGTCAGCAGCCGGCGTTGGGCCAGTACGTTGTCGCGCATGGTGACCAACCCGGGGTAGTCCTCGAGATCAGCTGCGCTTGAGGACAGGCCGTTGGAGAACATGTCCGGAATAACGATGAACCACTGCAGCGGATCGAGGATCTTATCCGGTCCGATCAGCCAGGACAGGTCGTCGTGAGTGGCAGTGTAACTACACGGATAGACAATTACGTTGTCCCTTGCCGCGTTGAGCGTTCCGTGGCTCTGCCAGGCCAGGCGCGCCTGCGGGATTACCCCACCGTGCTCGACCTTGAGGTCACCGAGCTCGAACATCCCCTCCGCAATCGGCCAGCTCATCGCAGCACTCCATCGTTCAACACGGCATGAACTCCCCATACTTCGTTGGCGATCTGGGTCACCCGCATATCTAGCGCCGTACTGGCCAGGGCGAGCGCGGTCGGCTTGTCCACCTCGAACAGGACCTGCATCCAGCCGAGCATGGCGTCAAGAGCCTCGGCCGTGGCCTCGTTGAGATCGGCGTTGAACCCGAAGGTGATCCGGCTTGTCGGTGTCACGGCGTGGATGCCCGGCACCGGCGTCTCGGACACCAGGTCGAGTGTCACCGTGGTCGTCATGGGGCATTCGATGGCGGTGCCGCCGACCTCGCCATCCCCCTGTGCGGCGTGTCCGTCGCCCAGGCACAGCATGGCCCCGTCCACCGTCACCGGAAGGTAGAGCGTGCTACCGGCTACCAGTTCCCGGCAGTCGATGTTGCCGCCACCGGCCGCCCGCGGCGGAACGGTGGAATGCTCGCCGGCTTCTGCCGGAGGAAGGCCCATCACGCCGAGGAAAGGCGCAAGGTCGATGCTGACGCCACGGTCATTGGTGCCGGTTCCCTTGTCTGGATCCAGCGACCAGAGCAGCCAGGACGGCGGACCCGGGACGACGCCCAGCCGTCGGTTGAGAGGGTTGTCCAGGGCCGCGGCCAGCGTCCAGCCCCAGTCATCGGGACGTAATGATTCCAGGGTAACGGCCAGGGTCATCGACACCTCGGCGCCCAGGACTTCAATAGGACCGGTCAGGCAATGACCGCGGGCCTGGTCGAACATCGTGCTCGGACGATCTCCAGGGTGCTGCTGCGGGCTGAGGTATCCCGAGGCGTCCAGGGATCGCACCACGATCGTGTCGCCGGGTTGGACCGATAGCACAGGTGGCATCGCGGGGGAGAACACATCGGTAACGGTAGCCGGAGTCGGATCAAGAAAATGTTGAGTCATGGAAATCTCTCTCGGGTTCAGACGGCGACGGCGATGTCGTCCACGGGTGCGACATCGAGCGGATAGTGGCAGGCAACGGCATGCAGACCGGCCGATTCCTGTAGCGGTGGCTCGACTTGGGCGCACAGGTCGGTGGCCCGCGGACACCGCGTTCGGAAGCGGCAGCCGCTCGGCGGATCGATCGCCGAGGGCAACTCGCCGCCGAGGGTGCTTTCCTCCTTGGCCCGTTCCCGGACGGGGTCAGGTAACGGGATGGCCGCAATCAGGCCGGCGGTATAGGGATGTCTAGGTGCCCGATACACCTCGTTGCTGGTGCCGAGTTCCACCAGCTTGCCCAGATACATCACGCCGATCCGGTCCGCGAGATACTTCAGCAGCGAGAGGTCGTGGGAGATCACGACGTAGGTGAGCCCGTACCGATCCTGCAGCGACCGCATCAGGTTGAGGATCTGGGCCTGGATGGACACGTCCAGGGCCGACACCGGCTCATCGGCCACGATGATCTTGGGCTTGAGGGCAAGCGCCCGCGCCATCGCGATCCGTTGCCGCTGGCCCCCGGAGAACTCATGCGCGTACCGGGTGCCAGCATCACTGGGCAACCCCACCGCCTCCAGCAGTTCGGCCACCTCGGCCCGTCGTTGGCGGCGGGTTCCCACCCGCTGCGCGATCAGCGGCTCCTGGATGAGGGCGGCCACCGGCATCCGGGGATCCAGCGCGGCAGCGGAATCCTGGAACATGATCTGCAGGTTGCGCCGTCGGTGTCGCAGTTCGCCCCGTCGCATCGTGGTCAGGTCGCGGCCCTCGAAGCTGATGCTGCCGCTGGACGGGCGATCGAGGCCGACCAGCATTCGCCCGATTGTTGTCTTGCCGCACCCTGACTCGCCCACCACGCCGACAGTCTCACCCGATTGCACGGTGAGCGAGACACCCGAGACCGCGTGGACCTGTCGTCGGGGTCCGAGCGGACTGTCCGCGCGTAGCGGAAACGCCTTATGCACCTGATGCAACTCCAGCAACGGCGCCTTTCGATCGGAGACGGACGCCTCCCGCCGCACCCGCACCAGCACCTCGCGACGATCGGGATCCGGTCCGGCCGAAGTCCTCGGATGCAGGCACGCGTGCTGATGGCCGCCCGGTGACAGGACGAGCGCCGGGTCCTGGGTTCGGCAGTCGTCTGCGGCGAAACGGCATCGTGGCGCGAACCGGCACATGGGCGCCAGGTCAGTGAGTTTCGGTGGTATTCCAGGAATCGCCGCGAGGGACCGGCCAGCGTCCATCTCCAGCGTCGGCATGGACTCGAACAGGGCCGAGGTGTAGCGATGCCGGGGGTCGGCGAACAGGTCCGCGGTGCCGGCCTGCTCAGCGACCCGGCCGGCATACATCACCACGACCCGGTCGGCATGGCCGGCGATCACCCCCAGGTCGTGGGTGACGAGCAGGATTGCCATATTCAGGCGCGACTTCAGGTCAGCCAGCAACTCCAGGATCTGGGCCTGGATGGATACGTCCAGCGCTGTGGTCGGCTCGTCCGCAATCAGAAGTTTCGGCTCGCAGATCAGAGCGATCGCGATCATCGCACGTTGCCGCATACCGCCCGACAGCTGGTGTGGGAAGTCGCCGAGCCGCTCGCGTGGTCGTGGCATGCCGACCAGCCCGAGTACCTCTTCGGCCCGACGCTTGGCGTCGGCCCGGGAGACATCCCGATGCAGCCGATATGCCTCGCGCAACTGGCTGCCGATGGTCCGGGTCGGATTGAGGGAGGTCATGGGATCCTGGAAGATCATCGCGATCTCGTTTCCCCGCAGGCGCCGCATCTCGGTCGAACTCAGTTCTGCCAGCTCGCGACCGTCGAACCGGATCGATCCGCCGACGATCGATCCACCGCTGGGCAGCAGCCGCAGAATCGACATGCCGGTCATCGTCTTGCCGGAACCGGATTCGCCTACCAGGCCGACGGTCTCACCGGGAGCGACCGTGAAGGAAACATCGTCCACCGGGCAGACGACGCCGTCGGGGGTACGGATTTCGGTTCTCAGGTTCGCGACCTCGAGCAGACTCATGCCCGGGTTCCCTTCTGCCGTGTGCGGAATGACCTGATTCCGCGACGTAGTCCGAGCCCACCGCGTGGGTCCAGAACGGCGCTCACATAGTCGCCGAGGAAGTTGGCCAGCAAGATGGTCAAGGTGATCGCGGCGCCCGGAAAGGTCGAGAGCCACCACGCAGTCGAGAGGTTGGTGGCACCGGCGGCGAGGTCACTGCCCCAATCGGCAGCGGGCAAGCGCACGCCCAGGCCGAGGAAACTCAGGGTTGTCGCCGTCAACACCGCCCAGCCCACGCCGCTGCTGATCAACACGACGACCTCGGTGGCGAGATTGGGCAACAGATGGCGAAACGATGTTCGGACACCACCGGAGCCGAACACTTTCGCGGCCTGGACGTACTCCACTGATCGAAGCTTTCGAACCGATGACTCGACAACCCGGGCGAAGCCGGGCGTGAAGGCGATGCCCACGGCGATAGCGATACTGGATAGCCCTGACCCGACCGTGGCGATCAGGATCAGGGCGATCAGCAGCACCGGCAGTGACAGCAGTACGTCCACTACCCGCATGACCAGGGCCCGGACCATGCGGGGAGCGAAACCACCGAGAACACCGACGGCGACACCGGCAAGGGTGGCGAGTGCAACCCCAGCCAGGCTGGCCATCAGTACCGGTCGGGAACCGTAGATAACGCGACTGAACACATCACGGCCGAGTTGGTCGGTTCCGAACAGGTGGGCGTGTCCCGGCGCCGTAAGGATGTTGTCCCCGGTGGCGATAGGGCTCTGGTGGGCGATCAGGCCGGGCGCGACCAGCACCAGCAACACAACCACCAGCCCGAGCAGCAACACCGCTTGGGCGATCCGGCGCACGATCCTGCTTGTGAAACGCGGTGAGGAACCGGCATTCTCCAGCGCCGGCCGTACCACCACGTCTGTTGTCTGCACGTCGGCCATCTGAAGATCCTCACGCTGTTGCTGCGACACCTGCGCCGAGCCGGTCATGAGATGGCCGGAGTTAGTCGGGTGCGCGGATCCACAGCGCCGACGATCAAGTCGACGACCAGGTTGATCAGGACGTAACCGATGCCGATCAGAACGACCGCGCCTTGGACTACCGGAATGTTCTTATTGGTGATCGAGGTCGCTAGAAAACTCCCGAGTCCGGCTCGCCCGAAGATCACCTCGGTAATGGCGGCTCCGGTGAGGATGTTGCCGAACTGCAGGCCGATTGTGGTGATGGCGGGTATCGAGGAGTTGCGAAGCGTATGCCGCAAAAGCACCCGCCATTCCGGGCAGCCACGGGCCCGGGCAGATCTCACGTAGTCGCTCCGGTATTCCTCGATGATTCTGCCCCTGATCAGGCGGGTGAGAATCGCCGAGTAACCCCAACCCAGCGACACCGCCGGGATGATCAGCGCCTGCGGGGTGCCGTCGTCGATCGCGGGCAGCAGTTGCAGTCGCACGCTGAAGAGCAGAACGAGGACGAGGGCCAGGAAGAAATACGGAATGGCCACCCCCAGGAACGAGAACCCGCGGGCCAGCCGGTCGACGAGGGAGTTCGGTCGAACGCCCGCGATCAACCCGAGGGGTACACCGACCACGATCGCGACGAGCAATGCGGTCGCGGTCAATACCAGGGTGCTCGGCGTGCGGCTCACCAATTCATGCGCCACCGAGTTCTGGGTGAGGTAGGACGTGCCGAGGTTGCCGTGTGCCAGCTGATCGAGGAAGTGAAAGTACTGACGCCACAGGGGTTCATTCAGGCCGAGCTGTTGGCGCAGCGCTGAAATCTGGTCCGGACCTGCGTTCGAGCCGAAGAGAATCACCTTGGCCGGATCACCCGGCATCAGGTGGATCAGCAGGAAGGCAACGACGGTTATACCCAGCAGCACGGGAAGCGAGGCGCTCAGCCGTCGCAGCACGAAGCCCATCGATCAGCTCAGCTTCGCGCCGTTGAAGAGGATGTAACCGTTGAGCGTCGTCTTGATCCCCTGAACCTTCTTGGCCATGGTGAACGCGCCGTTGACGTCCCACAACGGCAGATACACCGCGTCCTGCATGAGCTTCGTGCTCACCTGTTCGTAGAGTGCTCCCCGGGCACCGTCGGCCGCGGTCGAGTTGGCCTTCGCGATCAGCTTGTCGATCTCGGGATTGGCATAGTGGGACCAGTTGAAGCCCGCTTTGATGGCGTTGGAGTTGACCCAGATGTTGAGCAGGTACGGGTCAGCGCCGTAGTAGCCGAACGCGCCGAGGTTGTGCTCGCCGGCGTTGAACGAACCCTGTGCCGTCGCGAAGGGCTGCACCGTGGTTGTCGCGGTGAAGCCGACTTTGGCCAGTTCAGAAACTACGAACTGAGTCGGCAGTTCGAAGCCGGCGCCGCTGAACAGAATGATGTTCAGGGCCAGCTTCTTGCCGTTCTTGGTGCGTACGCCATCGGACCCCTTGGTCCAGCCGGCCTCGTCGAGCAGGGCGTTTGCCTTGTCCGGGTTGTAGGAATACAGCGCGGCTGAGGACTTGCTGTAGCCCGGGGTGATCGCGGTGAGGACAGTGTGCGCCGCGGTGTCGACGCCGAACAACACGTCCTTGACCAGCTTCTCCTGATCGACCGCGTACATGATGGCTTCGCGGACCTTTGGATCGTCGGTCGGGAACTTGGAGACGTTGATCGGCATTCCGTTGGGCGTGCCGATCGACGGGACCGTGAGTTGCTGGAACTTGCCGGATTTCGACGCGGCCGAGATGCTGTTGGCCGGCAGGTTCATGGCGATCTGCACCTGGCCGGATTGCAGGGCGTTGTAGCGCCCGTTGTCATCGGCGACGATCCGGAAGATCAGCTCGTCGAGGTAGGCCGGTCCGGAGGTGCCGAGCACCTCCGGACCCCATTTGTAGGCAGGGTTCTTCACCAGCGTGAGCCGGTCACCCGAGACGTACTTGCTGAACATGAAGGGCCCGGACCCCACCGGATGGTTCCCGAAACCGGTTGCGCCGTACTTCTGCAGCGCGGTGGGCGAGGCGATCCCGAAGTTGCCGGCAGCCTGCTGATGCAGGAACGAGGCATTGGGCTCGGTGAAGATGATCTGCACCGTCGTGGGATCGATGATCTTCGTTTCCTTGTAAGGCCCCAGGGCACCCAGGCCGCTCTTGGACTTCGTCGCCGGATCGACGACGTGGTCGTAGGTAGCTTTCACGGCTGTGGCGTCGAATTTCGTGCCGTCATGGAAGGTGACATCGGTCCGCAGCTTGAACGTGTAGGTCGTCGCGTCGGGCGACACGGTGTAGCTCTTGGCCAGGCCGGGATAGAACTTGCCGCCGCTGGAATCCGGTAACCACCAGACCAGGGGGTCGAACATGGCGAAAGTGATCAGCAGGGTCAGTGCGAGTCCGGTGGCGCCCGGGTCGAGGGTGTCCGGTGTCGACGCGATACCCATGGTCAGCGTCTGGGTGCCGGACTTGCCGCCACTGCTGCTGGACTTCGAACTCGTGCCACAGGCTGCCAGCAGTGGGGAGGCCGCGAAGCCGGCGGCCAGGAAGGCCCCCATGCCCAGAAATCCTCGGCGCGAAAGGGCGGTTCGGTCGCCCGGTTGGAGAGGGAGACCCTCAGCCGTCGAGGCGGATACGGAGCGATCAGTCATCCTTCGGACTCCCTTGGACGTAGCTCAGGGCTCCGCGATCGGAGCGCTATGTATCTTGTATACGTAGCGTCCACTACGGACATGTTTCGTCACCATGACCCGGGCGTAACCCCTCGCCGGTCAGCGGAACAGCAGGACCGTGGCCACCGCGATACCGAAGATGACCACGGCCGCCCGCAGGGCCCTGGGCGGCAGCCGTCGCGCCAGGCGCGCACCGGCAAATCCGCCGACCAGGCTCATCACCGCCATGATCAGCACCGGTAACCAGCGAACCGGGCCGAACACGACGAAGAAAAGCATGGCGAGGGTATTTATCGATAGCGAAAGGGCGTTCTTGACTCCGTTGAGTCGCTGCAGGTCGATGCTCATCAGCGACCCCAGTACCGCCAGCAGCATGATGCCGAGGCCGGCGCCGAAGTAGGCACCATAGATCGAGGCCACCAGCACGCCGAGTTGCACCACTCGTCCGGCCTGCATCTCCGAGCCGGAGTTCAGCCGCGCCGTGACCCGCGCGGACACCCAGGGTTGCGCCGCGAACAGCAGGGTGGCGCCCAGCACGAGCCAGGGCACCAGAGCGCTGAAGACGCTTGCCGGCGTAGTCAGCAGCAGGATCGAGCCGAGGACCGCCCCGAGCAGGCTCGCTGCCACCAGTCTGGAGACGGGCGCCCGGTCGGAGCTGAGTTCGGTCCGATAGCCCAGGGCGCCGCCGACGTAACCGGGCCACAGGGCCACTGTGTTGGTCACATTCGCCGGTACGCTGCCCAGGCCGGCGGCCAGCAGCGCCGGAAACGAGATCAATGATCCGCCGCCGGCCACCGCGTTCAGCGAGCCCGCGACAAAACCGGCTACCGCCAGCAGAATCGCGTGGCTCAGGGTCATCGACCTACCGCATATCCCTGACTGCCCCGCGGGTTCGCGGCACCCCGCAGGAAACCCGTCCTGGTGTCGCGCCCCACCGCGCTCAGGCGCCCGAGGCTCCAGCCGTCGACGACGCTCACCGCGTGTCCACGGTCGGCCAGTTCGGCCACGACCGCGGGATCGATCCGGTCTTCCAGAACGAGGCCGGCCGGCTCAGCTTCCCTGGGCCAGAAGGAACTCGGGAAGTGTGTGCTGTGCCAGTTGGGCGCGTCGATGGCCGCCTGCAGGCCAAGCCCGAAGTGCAGGTGCGCCAGGAAGAACACCAATGACCATTGGTCCTGCTGGTCGCCGCCCGGGGTTCCGAATGCGAGGTAGGGCCGGCCGTCTTTCAGGGCAAGTGACGGCGAGAGGGTGGTTCTGGGGCGGCTTCGCGGGCGCAGGGAGGAGGCCAAGCCGGGCTGGAGCCAGGCCATCTGGGCCCGGGTGCCGAGACAGAAACCGAGGTCGGCGACAGTCGGCGAACTTTGCAGCCAGCCACCGCTGGGAGTGGCAGAGATGGTCAGGCCGTCACGGTCGATGACGTCCAGATGACAGGTGTCACCACGGGTGGCGCCGTTGGCCGCAACGGTCGGCTCACCGACACCGGTGGCTGCGAATTGGCCGGTCTGGGCCACCGACAGGGGCCATTCGGGCAGGACCGGGGAACGGCCGCCGGGTGACCCCGGCCGCAGGTCGTACGACGCCTGGGACGAGATCAGAGTGCTGCGGTCGCTTGTATACGAAGGCGAGAGGAGTTCCGAGATCGGCACGTCGATCACGTCCGGGTCGCCGTACCAGGCTTCCCGATCGGCAAAGGCGAGTTTGGATGCCTCCACGACGGTATGGATGTAGTCGGCTGACAGGTGGCCCGCGGCAGCCAGATCGAATCCCGACAGCAGAGCCAGCTGTTGGAGAAAGACCGGCCCTTGACCCCACGGCCCCGTCTTGAACACGGTCAAGCCGGCATAGTCCAGGGACACCGGTTCTTCCACCGGACAGTTCCAGTCCGCCAGATCAGCACCGGTCAGCAGACCGGCGTGCAAAGCGGAAGAACTGTCGCGCACCGGAATCCGGCAGTGCGCATCGATGGCTTCGGCGACGAAGCCCTGGTAGAAGCACCGCCGGCCCGCCTCGATCTGCGCCTCTCGCGATCCGCCGGCCGCCTCGGCTTCGGCCAGCAGCCGACGCCAGGTGGCCGCGAGTCGGGGATTTTGCATTCGAGTGCCCGGCGCCGGCGCGGCGCCGCTCGATAGCCAGGTGTCGGCCGAGGATGGCCAGTCTTCGGTGAAGGTTGCGGCCACCGTGTCGATGGTGTGCGTTATCGACGGGAGCATCGGCCAACCGCGCTCGGCGTAGCCGATTGCCGGCTCCAGCACATCACGTAGGGCCCAGCTGCCCCACTCGGACAGCAACCTCAGCCACGCCCCGAATGCGCCGGGTACCGTCGCGGCCAGCAAGCCGGTTCCGGGGACCAGATCGAGATCCAGAGCAGCGAAGGCCTCGAGGTCGGCCGCGGCCGGCGTGACACCTTGCCCGGCGACCACGCGTACCTGCTCGTTGGCGGGATTCCACACCAGTATCGGGGCTTCACCACCCGGCCCGTTCAGATGCGGCTCCACTACCTGCAGAACGAAAGCGATGGCTACTGCGGCATCGGCGGCGTTGCCGCCCCGTTCCAGCACGCTCATACCGACCGATGATGCGAGCCAATGGGTGCTGGCCACCATGCCGAAATCTCCGCTGAGTTCGGGGCGGGTGGTCATGGGCAGTTGGTTCACATAAGCTCCAAGATCAGCTGACTAACGGTCGAAACCAGGGCGTCCCGTGTACTGTATCCAGACAATGCAAGTTAGCTGCCGAGTGCGCCCCGAACCGGCTCATTGTGGTGGCGCCGGTGTGGTCAGTCCGTCGCCGAACGCAGGAAGGAAGCCCGTGCCGCCAGCACATGGTTTCTCGCTTCGGACTCGGCGAATTCCCCGTCCGCGGACCGGATGGCCTCGATCAGCCCCCGGTGCTCGGTCCACGAATGCGGCGCGCGGGCCGCGGCGCTGTGCCGGAACAGCCACTGGGCTCGCTTCACCATCGGAATGGCGATGCCGGCCAGATAGTTGTTGCCGCCAATCTCGAATACGTAAGAGTGGAAGTCCGTGTTGAGGTCGGCCAGCGCGTCCAGGTTGCCATCGTCGGTGGCCAGCCTCGCTCGATCCAGGATCGCGGCGAGCTCGGCCACCTGGGCAGGTCCTGCTGACAGAGCCGCGAGCCGGGCGCCGAGTGGCTCCAGCGCCAGACGGACGTCGAACAGGTTCATCGCCTCCTGGGCCGACATGGTTGACACGAAGGCACCCCGACGGGCCGTTACCTCGATGAATCCCTCGGCGCTCAGAACCCGCATTGCCTCGCGCACCGGGTTGCGCGAAACCCCGAGAAGCTCGGCTAGCCGATCTTCGATCAGACGTTCGCCAGGTGCCAGCTCACCGCCCAGAATCAACCGGCGCAACTCGGTGGCCACGACATCCCGAAGTGGCAGATGGGTAGCTCCCAGAGTGTGCGACGAAAGGGATGAGGAGCTCATGGTCGCTCATTGTATGCAGAATTTCTGTGGGGGACTCGCATCCTCCACGACAGCGTGGGACACCATCAACTCATCCATCCTCGAGAAGCGAGACCGACATGCACACCGATGATCTCTCTGGACTTCGACCGGGCAGCAGTACCGTCGAGGGTGAGGTGGAGTTTCCCGTTGTCTTCCAGGGCGTTCAGGAAGTGCACCGGACCTGGTACCGGATCGTGGGCGACCTGCATGGGACACCCGGGCCCGCCCCGCTCATCACGTTGCATGGTGGACCGGGAGCGACCCACGACTATCTGCTGTCAATGTCCGACCTGGCCGTCGGTGGCCGGGCAATCATCTTCTACGACCAGATCGGTAACGGCCGCAGTTCCCACCTCCCGGACCGGGGTGCGGATTTTTGGACGGTCGGGCTCTTCGTACAGGAGCTCCAGAACCTGGTGCGGGCGCTCGATCTCGGCCCAGGTCACCACGTCCTCGGACAGTCCTGGGGCGGATTCCTGGCCCAGGAGTATGCGCTGACCCAGCCCGAGGGTCTGCGGTCATTGATACTGGCCGACACCGCAGCCTCCTTTCCGGATTTCGTCGCGGAGTGCAACCGGCTTCGCACGCTGCTCCCAGCGGAGGTGGACGCGACGCTGCGCCGTCATGAGGAGGCTGGCACCACGGAGTCGGCTGAGTACGCCGAAGCGTGCCAGGTCTTCTACCGTAGGCACGTCTGCCGGTTGGACGAATGGCCGGCCGAGGTGGATGCCGCCTTCGGCTGGATCGATCGCGATCCGACCGTCTACCACACGATGAACGGGCCTAGCGAGTTCCACGTGGTGGGCTCCATCCGAGATTGGCAGTCCAAGGACCGATTGAGTGAGATCGCGGTACCGACGTTGTTGGTCTCGGGCGCCTACGACGAGGCCGCGCCGGCGCTGCAGCAGGCGCTGTTGGCCGGGATCGAAGGCAGCCGGTGGACCCTGTTCGAGCAGTCATCGCATATGCCGCACGTCGAGGAGCGCGCCCGGTACATGCAGGTCGTCGGGGATTGGCTGACCGCCCAGGACTGAGCTGAGTGGCCTGGTGTGACCTCGCACGGGGCCGATCGGCGCTCCGACCGTAGCGGGCAGGCCGGCAAACATCGCGATCGCGGGTCCAGAATTTGACATCAGCCACACAGGCTTGCCCTAGTCTGCCTTGCAGCGAGGCGGGTGAGTGTCATGCCAGAGAAGGCTGATGTGGTCGAGCGGCTGTGTGAGGAGTTCTCATCCCAACTACCCGAGGTGGTCATAGCCGAAGTCGTTTCCCAATGCCGTGACCATCTGAGCGGAGTGCCGACGACAGCTATGCCAGAGATGTTGGAGCGCCTGGCTCGGCAGCGCCTCGGCTTCCTGGACTCCATGCCGGCTTGGCTGCCCTGAAGCTCGGCAGCAATCGACGGGCTCGGCTTGAGGGAGCCCGACGTAGGCCTGCTCCGGGGTAGCCGCTTGCCTGCCGATCTTGATCAAGGGGATTCTGCGCGCCGGATGATGCCCGCCGGTGTGTGGCGGCGGGTGCCGCAGGCCTGATCGTCAGCAACCATGATGGTCCACAGGTTCGACGCTCTGGGTGCGACGGCGGTGGTGATCGGACGCCTGGTGCTCTGGGCCTTGGCTGCCGACGGCGCGGCAGGTGGTCCGAGTGGCTGACATAACGGCAGATCGCGCGCATTTGCGCCTGCCCACCAAGGTGCGCGAAGGTCAGGCCCCGACGTCGGACCGACGCCCATTAGAAGCTCGGCGTCTGCCTGTCGGTTCCTCCGTGCTGCTGTTTATGCTTAATACCATGCACCCTGCGGCTCTGCGCTCGGCGCCCACCGTGGTTGAGGTGCACAGCGAGTCTCCAGGTCGGCCGATTCGTGCGCCCCTGGTCGTCACCGCACTCGGCACCGGTCTGTTCCTGTTGCTCCGGCTGCCGGTATCGGATCTGCAGGCTGCAACGGTGCGGGCTGACGCAGTGGACCGCGGCGTCGGTCCGACCTACTGGTTCAGCTGGTTCGGCGGCTCGACACCGGGCCGGTATTCGGTGATCACGCCGTGGATCAGCCACCTAACCGGGGCGCCGGTGATAGCGGCTTGCGCCGTCCTCGCCGTTGTCTTTCTTACTGGACAGCTGCTCGCCGGGTTTCGCTACCAGCTGTCGGCGACGTCGCTGGTTGCCCTTACGGCTCTGGCGAATTTGTGGTCCGGGCGGGTGGCGTTCTGCCTGGGGGCGGCCTTTGCGCTGGCGGGGATCATGTTCTTGCGCCGGGGGCTCGACTGGGCGGCTGGCACCTTCAACGTAATCGCAGTATTAGCCTCGCCGTTGGCCGGCGCATTTGTGTTGCTGGCCACTTCCGGGCTGCTTTTCACAGGCACAGCCTGGCGCACGGCTGTTTGGCGGCAAACCTTGATGTCCGGGTTCGCATTGCTCCTCCTCGCCGCCATCTTCGGGGTTCCTGGACCGACACCGTTCGACCGCATCACCGCCGTGAAGGTGTTCGTCGCGCTGCTGGTCCTTCAGCTGGTACGCCTTCCCCGACATGTCCGGATCGGACTGCTGATTGCGACCGTGCTTTGTGTCGGCTGTTACTTCCTTCCCATCGGTCTCGGCGGCAATCTCAGCCG
This sequence comes from Pseudonocardiales bacterium, assembly GCA_030840445.1. Taxonomy (GTDB): domain Bacteria; phylum Actinomycetota; class Actinomycetes; order Mycobacteriales; family Jatrophihabitantaceae; genus Jatrophihabitans_A. The sequence continues at coordinate 16,277 of JAVEEN010000152.1, read as the reverse complement.
ATATGCCCTGTTCGTTGCCCCACCGGTCGTCTGGGCATTTTCGTCCTCACCTCGACGGTTCGTCTGCCTTGCTGTGGCTCCCGCGGTGGTCTACGCAGCTGGGTTGACGGCTATCGACGTGCAGGCGGCCACTCAGGCATCGGCGCGGTCTGGGTACTACGGCTCCTTGCGTGCGGCCCTTTCACGTCAGGCGGGCCTGGCCAGCTACCGCGTGGAGGCGTTGGATACGCCCACCCATCGTTCCTCCGCCGAGGTCTCGCGGTATGCCAACCTGGCACGTGGTTGGGACCTGCAGGCGGACGTCAGCGCCAACCCGCTCTTCTACGGTGGTAGGCCCCTCACGCCAATGAGCTATCGGTTGTGGTTGGACGAGCTGGCTGTCGCGTGGGTGGCGGTTCCGGATGATCTCAACGCCCACAATCGTGCGGAAGCAGCGCTGATCGCCTCGGGCCTGCCTTACCTGACCGAGACCTGGCACGACAGGCATTGGACGCTGTACTCGGTGCGTGACGCCCAACCGATTGTCTCCGCGCCAGCCACCGTGGTCTCGTCCTCGCCGGCGGCACTGCTTGTCAACGTGCCGAAATCGGCAACGGTGGCGTTGCGCATCAGATCGTCTCCCTATCTCCGGGTCGCTCCGGTCGACGGTCAGCCGGCAAAGGCGCAGCTGAGCCGTCGAGGTGCACTCCAGGTCGCTCTTACGGTAGATCGACCAGGCGTTTACAGCATCTCGGGAGCATTCTCGTTCTCGGGCCTGCTGTCGGCCTTGGGAGCCGGCCGATGACCAACTGTTGGCGGCCACCTCAGACGTTGCGCACGGAGCTACCGCCGTCGCTGCTGAACCGTACGGTCGGAGCCGTCGTATCGCTGAGTCTGATCGGGATGTACCTGCGATGGGCGCCACTTTCGCCGGATCTGGCGGCGCAGGTGGCTCGTGCAAATGTCGTCCGGACGCAAGGTGTGTCGTCGTGGTGGACGGGTTGGTTCGGCGGAATGTTGTTGCCGAACTACAGCCTGTTGACGCCGTCGTCGATGGCGCTGATCGGTGTCCGGGCGACGGCTGTGCTGGCCGCGGTCGTCACGGTGGCAGGTGTCCGAACGCTGGCTCGAGATTCGCTGCGGCCGCGAGCCACGGTGATTGCCTGTGCCGCCACCTCGGCCGCTGATGTCCTCAACGGACGCGTCACCTTCGCTGCGGGAGTGGCGGTCGGCGTGCTTGCACTGCTGGCCATTCGGCGCCCAGCCCTGCTGACCACAATGGCGTTGTCGGTGGGCACCTTCGCGGCCAGCCCCTTGGCCGGTCTCTTCCTCGGCATCGCCATGGTCGCGATCGCGGTGTCGGACCCGAAACGACGACGCTCGGCCATTGCGAGCGCGGTGGCGCTGGTGGGCACCGCCGGACTCATGACGGTGCTCTTTCCAGGCACCGGCATCATGCCCTTCTCGGCAACTCAGGCTATTCCTGCAGCCCTCTGCGGAATCGTTGTAGGGGCGCTGGCGCGCCAACCGGGGATTAGGGTGACTGCCTTCCTCTCCGTCGCCGCAATGCCGGTCTTTCTCCTCTTTCCGGGAGCGGTGGGAGAGAACATCACGCGCTTCGCTTGGGTGGCGGCCGTACCCGCATTCGTTGCGAGCGCGGCCGTCTCGCGGCGGGTGCTGGTTATCGTCGTCGCGTTGATGACCCTATGGCCGGCTTCGGACCTGGTCGGCCAGTTGCACTCGGGTGGCTCGGAGTCCTCGCGTGCGACCTTCTACCAACCTCTGATCCAACAACTGTCGCTCGAGCGCGCACAGGACCCCCAGTCGTCCATAGGTCAGCGACTGGAGGCGCTGGACACGAGCAATCACTGGCCATCGGTCTACCTGGCGTCGATGTCCTTGGCACGCGGGTGGGATCGCCAGGCCGATCGTTCAAACAATGCCGTCTTCTACCAGCCCGGCGCCCTCACGCCCGACAGTTATCACGCCTGGCTGCACGACCTCGCGGTCGGCTGGGTCGCGGTGCCGAACACGGCTTTGGACTATGCGTCCAAAGCCGAGGCGATGATCGTCGCTGAGCATCCCACCTACCTCACCCTGAGCTGGTCGAACTCTGACTGGCGGCTGTACCGGGTGACTGACGCGACTCCGTTGGCAGTCGGTGCGCGAGTGACCGCCGTGCACGACACTGCAATCGACCTGCAGACCCAGAAACCCGGCGCGGTCACCCTTCGGTTGCGCTGGTCTCCCTACCTCACCCTGCTGTCAATGCCTACATTGCTTCCGGCCGACACCTGCATCACTGATGTCGGCGGGTTCGTGCACATCGCCATTGCCCACCCCGGCAGCTATGAATTGGTGAGCCACTTCAATCCGGGTCTGGGACTGGGCCAGTCAGGTGCCGGGTGCCGGACTGCCACGCATTCCAAGGCAGGCTGAGCGAGGCCCTGCGCCCTATCGCAGAACGGGCAGCAGTGTCAGCGAGTGGTGACTGTTCTCCTCGCGCCGGGCGGCGGCCAGGCGCTCGTCAGGCACAACTCCGTACGTCGTGGATCGTTGCCGTGGGGTCCGGCCCACCGCTCGCACCATGGCCTCGAGATCCTCGACGGACTTGCGTGAGCCATGCTGCGAGCCGGCCATCCGGCTGATCGTCTCCTCCATCAGGGTGCCGCCGAGATCATCGACGCCGCCGGTGAGCACGGTGTGGCATTGGTCTACACCGAGTTTGACCCAGGAGCATTGGATGTGGTCGATCTGGCCGTGCAGGATCAGCCGGGCCATCGCATGCACCGCGCGGTTGTCCCGAACAGTCGGGCCTGGCCGGGCGACCCCAGCCAGATAGAGCGGCGCGCTGGTGTGGACGAAAGGCAGTGGCACGAACTCGGTGAAGCCACCGGATTCTGACTGCAACCGGGCCAGCAACCGCAGATGGGCAACCCAGTGTTCCGGCTGGTCCACATGGCCGTACATCATCGTGCTGGTCGTCGGAATGCCCACGCGGTGTGCGGTCGTGACCACCTCGATCCACTGTGCGGTGGGCAATTTTCCCTTGGTCAATACCCAGCGAACCTCGTCGTCCAAGATCTCGGCTGCAGTGCCGGGCAGCGAGTCGACACCGGCCTCCCGGGCCGCGATGAGGAATTCCTCGATCGACAGGGCTGATCGCGCGGCGGCGTTGACGACTTCCATCGGACTGAAGGCATGCAGGTGGATCTGGGGTGCGCCCCGCTTCACCGCGCGCACCAGTTCGAGATAGTCCTCACCGGACAACCTCGGATCTATACCCCCCTGCATGCATATCTCAGTAGCCCCGACGTCCCAGGCCTCACGGGCGCGATGAGCGACCTCGTCTAGAGACAGCGAATACGCGTCCTCGTCGGTGCGGCGCTGAGCGAACGCGCAGAACCGACAGCCGGTGTAGCACACGTTGGTGAAGTTGATGTTCCGGTTGACGACGAAGGTGACATCATTGCCGACGACATCCCGCCGCACCTCGTCGGCGAGCCGGCACAGCGCCTCGAGTGCCGGGCCTTCGGCGATCATCAGATCGAGTGATTGGGCGTCCGTAAGTTTTGTGGGATCAGAGGATGCGACTCGTAACGCCTGCAGCACGTCGCTGTCCAACCGGGCAATCGGTGCCGGAATGCTGTCCTTGATGGCGGTCCAGTCCCCGTACACCTCATCCATGTCCCCGCGGGCGCGCTGCCGTCGTCCCTCGGTGTCGATACTTCGGTGCAGGTCGGTTCTACCAGTATCGGTCAACGCGTCGTCGACCTCCTGCCAGGCGATGCCGGCGGGTAGGACGTCGGCTGCTAGACCGTCCTCGTCGGCCAATGCGCTGACGTGCGGGAATATTCGAGGATCAAGCCACGGCTCGCCGAGGTACGGCGGGTAGACGGTCAGCCGAGGTCTGAGCGTGAAGCCCGCCGCCCGGCTCGCGTCGGCGAGCACCCCGAGATCCGGCCAGGGCCGCTCAGGGTTGACGTGGTCCGGCGTCAACGGTGACACGCCACCCCAGTCGTCGATACCCGCACCGATCAGCAATCCCGTCTCAGCGATGTCGACCAGGTTGGGCGGCGCCTGGATGCGCATCCGCGAGCCGAGCACGATGCGGGTCACCGCGACGGTCGCCAGGAATTCCGACAGGTCTGCATCAGGGGTAGCGCGCATGGCAGTGTCGGTCTTGGCGCGGAAGTTCTGGACGATAACCTCTTGAATGTGGCCGTGCCTGCGATGGCTGGCACGGATCTCGTTGATCGTGTCCACTCGGTCGCCGGGGCTCTCACCGATGCCGACCAGCAAGCCGGTGGTGAACGGGATGGCATGCCGGCCGGCGTCCTCCAGTACTCGCAGCCGAACCGCGGGGACCTTGTCCGGGCTGCCGCTATGTGCCGGAATCTCGGCCGTCGTCTCGAGCATCATCCCCATCGACGCGGCAACCGGCTTGAGTCGCTGCAGTTCACTCCAGCTCATGACCCCGGGATTGAGGTGTGGCAGCAGCCCGGTTTCCTCCAACACAGCGACGGCACAGGCGCGCACATAGGACAACGTGTCGTCGTAGCCCGCCTGGTCCAGCCACTGCTTGGCCTGGGGCCAGCGGTCCTCCGGGCGGTCACCCAAGGTGAACAGAGCTTCCTTGCAGCCCAGTGCAGCGCCTTGCCTGGCGATCTCGACTACCTCGCTGATACTTAGGTAGGGTTCGGACAGCCGGCCGGGCACCGTGGCGAACGTGCAGTAGTGGCAACGATCCCGGCACAGCCGGGTCAACGGGATGAAGACCTTCGGGCTATAGGTGATAGTTGCCGGCCGGCCCAGCTCGAGCAGACCCTGATCGCGGATTCGCCCGGCATGCCGACACAGCGCGTCGAGGTCGTCATCGCGGGCCTGGATCAGGACGATCAGCTCGTCACGGCTGAGCGACTTCCCGCTCGCCGCCCGTGCCAGGGCCCTCCGCATGGCGTGCGTGCTTCCCGATACGCCGCCGGGATCAGTTGCCGGACGATCGGATGAGTGGCCATCGTGCTCAGTCATGTGGACTCCTGTTTCGGTGACGGCGCTCTTGTGCTGCCCGGCTCGACGCCTACCGAACATAATCGCATCCAAAATGCAGTCTTGGCGAACCGGGCCACCCGCGACGCGAGTCCGGGCTAGCACCGGGTGGATGCTGCACTGGCGATGAATCCTTAGCAAAGCCGCAGCGCCACACCGGGGGATCAGTTACATGATTGTTTCGCGGGTGAAAATATGAGCGGCGCAGCCTGCGAGTTGGTGAGCAGGTCTTGCCAAACTGGATTCATTATCCGATGATTACGACAACGGCCGATGCACGAGCCGAGCTGAGAGGAGCCGATTTTCCGCATGGCACATCCCACGATCGACAAATCCGCTACGCCTGCGGCCGAACCAATCCCTGACGAGACGCGGGCCTGGGAGACGAGCAGCACCTCGACTGTGTGGGACCGGGTACGCCGTCTCGGCGTCCTGCTGCCGCTGCTGTCTGTCATCGTCTTCCTCGGTATCTGGCAGGTGGTCGGCGGTCACGTCGACCCCATCCTGCTCGCCACTCCGATCAATGTGGCTAAGGCATTCTGGGATCTGCTCAAGACCGGTCAGCTGGGACCTGCCTTTGCGACGGCCATGGGCGATCTGGCAACTGGATATGCGCTCGCGGCGGTGGTGGGCATCGCGATCGGCGTCCTGATGGGACGCAGCCCGATCGTCGAGCGAGTGCTCAACCCGTATGTGAACTTCTTCCAAGCAACCCCGCTGATCGCGTTGGTCCCGCTGGTGGTGATCTGGTTCGGAGTTGGCTTCGAAGCCCGGGTCACCGTCACCTTCATGCTCGCGGTGTGGTCGATCATCATCAACACCGCCACCGGCGTGAAGGAGACACCGGCGTCGCTGATCGACGTCGGACGGGTCTACAAACTGAGCCGATGGCGGGTCGTCACCGGTGTGGCCATCCCGAATGCGGTTCCCAACATCTTCGCCGGCTTTCGAATTGCCCTCGGCAAGGCCCTGATCGGCATGGTGATCGCCCAGATGGAGATCAGCGTGACCGGCCTCGGTGGATTGATCACCAACTATGGCAATGCCTTCAAGACTGCCTACCTGCTTGCCGCGGTCTGCACCGCATCGCTCGTCGGCGTCATCGCCGCGGCGGTCCTGGAGCTCGTCCGCCGCTGGGTCTTCCCGTGGACCCAGGGCGAAGACATCGGCCGCTGGTAGCCCCGATAGTTCGACATCGGCATTTCGATGAACCGGGCGCGAGTCTGCCGAGCCGCGGCTCGCACCAATCGAGTCAATCTGTCCACATGCTAATTCCACGCACAGCACCCTAGGAGAAGAAGTGCCGATGTCCACGCCGAGCCGCTCAGGTCCCGCGTCCAAGCTTGCTGTGACCGCAGCTTCGCTGGTGATCGCGGTGACGCTCACCGCATGCTCGAGCAGCAGCAACAAGAAGGATTCCGGAAGCACTGGGCTCAAAGGCTCGCGCTTCACGCTCATGCTGCAGAGTACGGCGAACGCCAACAAGGTGGTCGAGGTGCACGCCGTCAACGAGCTCAAGGCGCAGGGTGTCAACGCTTCCGTCAAGTGGAACGCCAGCAGCACGAACATCGCGATCACCCAGCTCACGAACGGCAACATCGATGCCTATTCAGAGGCCGTCACCGGTGGTGTCGCAGCCGTTCAGTCCGGAATCAAGATGAAGGACTTCGCACTGGCTCAGCCCCGCCAGGACTATGTCTTCCTGGCCAAGCCCGGCATCAACAGCCTTGCTGATCTCAAGGGCAAAAAGATCGGTGTGCAGGACACCACGGGCGTCAACTATGCACAGGCACTGATGGTCGTACAGAAAGCCGGCCTGACCCCCAAGGACGTCGACATCATCGCCGTCGGCGGCCAGAGTTCGCGCCTGCCTGCGTTAGTGGCCGGGCGGGTGGATGCGACGATGCTCAGCCACTCGGCCGAGCAGCAACTCGGGCCGAAGGGATTCAAGACCCTCTTCGACTACACGAAGGAAGCCTCGAACCTCTACGACGACAACGTGTTCGCCACTCCGGACTGGCTCTCCAAGAACTCCGCGCTCGCGGTTGCCTTCAACAAGGCCCTGCTGGACTCCTTCAGCTGGTTCAACGATCCGGCCAACAAGGACGCCGTGGTGACCGAGGCGCTGGCCATCGATCCGGCCGCGGACAAGGCGCGGACCGCGACGCTGTTCGACAACCTGCGGACGGCCGGTGCATACCCGAACGGAACCGTTCTCGATCCGACCCTGCTCGACGAGCAGCAAAACCTGTACAAGGCAGCAGGGGCTCTGAAGGAGACCACCCCGGTCAACCAGTGGGCCGATGATAGCTTCGCCAAGCAGGCAAAAGGCTAGTGGGTTCGCCTGGGCTGGCTGGTGAACTCCTCAGCCCAGGCGTTTCCTCCCAGAATTCTTTCAGCGATCCGGCAACCAGAGGTAGTGACATGACGGCGACACAGCCAGGGGCGGCGATCGACATCGTCGCGGTGGGTAAGCTCTACGCCCAGCGACGGGGCACAGCGAACGTGGCTTTGCGCAATGTGAACCTGCGCGTGCAGTCCGGTGAATTCGTAAGCCTGGTCGGCGCCTCCGGCTGTGGCAAGACCAGCCTGATCCGGATGGTCGGCGGTCTCGCCCCCTACAACGCCGGCTCCATCAGCATCGACGGAAATCCGGTGCGTGGAGTGCCGAAACGGCTCGGGTTCGTCTTCCAGGACGCGGCTTTGATGCCCTGGAAAACGGTTCGCGACAACGTGACGATGGGTCTGAACGAGATCGCCAAGACGCTGTCCAAGCAGGAGAGTCGGGCGAAGGTGGCCGAGCAGCTCGAACTGGTCGGGCTCACCAAGTACGCCGATTACTATCCGCGCCAGCTGTCCGGCGGTATGAAGCAGCGGGCAGGGCTGGCCAGGGCGCTGGTCAGTGGGCCGAGCCTGCTGCTGATGGACGAGCCGTTCGGAGCCTTGGATGCCTTCACCCGGCTGCGGTTGCAGGAGGAGCTGGCTCTGATTGTCTCGAAGGCAAATACCACCACGCTGTTCGTGACCCACGACGTGGACGAAGCGGTATTCCTCTCCGACCGGATTGCCGTCATGTCGGCGTCACCCGGGACCGTGAAGGAGATCGTCTCGGTCGACCTGCCACGGCCGCGGCTCCGCCGCCAGGGTCTGCTCGACAACCGACGCGCCGCCGAGTTGCGGGATCACGTGCTACGACTGGTCATGGAGGATCAGGACGGCAAACTGGGACCGTCGACCGCTGCGGCACCCGAGCAGCCAGGCATGCTCGACGCCGGAGCGACGGCCAGCTAGCCGCGGAGCCGAATGTCCTTCTCACATCGCGGCAATGGCGCCGCGGCCTCGAGCGGCACGATTCCTCTCGAGGGCGCCCGTCCCAAGATGCCGCCGGAAGCTCGGCTGTTGTTCATCGGCCTGTTCCTGTCGGTGGCCTCGAACAATCTGTTCACCCCGCTACTGCCTGATATCCAGCACAGCATGGGCAAATCTGCCTCAGCAATCGGCGCCTTTGTCTCTGCCTACGGACTCGCCCGGCTGATCGTCGATCTGCCCTCGGGAGCGATGACTTCCCGCATGGGGCCACGCCGGGTGGTGACCATCGGCGTGCTGCTCAATGCCGGCTCCTCGGCGGCTGGCATCTTCGCGCCGAACTTCGAATCGCTCATCGCGGCCCGAGTCGGTTCCGGAGTAGGCGCCGGTCTGCTCGCCACCGTCGTCTTGTCCGGGCTCAGCGACATCGCGCCGGCGGCCATTCGGGGCCGGGTGATGAGTCTGTACCAGGTGGCCAACAATCTCGGCATCGCTATCTACCCGCTGATTGGCGGTGTGGTCGGCAGTGCCTGGGGCTGGCGATCCGCCTACGGAGTGGCGGTGGTGGCCTCGCTGCTCAGCGGACTGACTCTGGCGCCCCTGCTCGGCAGTATCAGCGCCGCGGCCATGCGGTCGGCGGCCGAGAAGGCGGCCAGCGGTAAGCAGGCCGGAGCCTCGGACGCAGGCGTGGCGGCGAGCACATCCGGCCGACGCGCGATCCTCATATCGGGTACCACGGTCGCATTCGCCGCGATCTTCTTCGGGGTGTTTGCCAACATGGTGAACCGGCATGGGTTTCGCAATACGGTGCTGCCGTTGTTCGCCGAATCCAGCGTTCATCTGAGCCCGGTGCAGACCGCCACCGGAGTCACGCTGATGTCCTTGGTGGGTATCGCGGTGACGATCCCTGGTGCGGTACTGGGCGATCGGATAGGACGGAAGAAGATAGTCGTCGCGGGCCTGCTGATTCTCGCGGCGGGTGATCTGTTCTTTCCGGTGTTGGCCACGAATTACTGGAGTTACATTCTCGCGGCGATGCTGGTGGGAACCGGGGATTTCTTCTCCAGCTCACAGACCGCGCTGCTGTCCGATCTGGTATCGGGTCCGCGTCGTGCGATGGTGCTTGGTGGCTATCGGTTCTTCGTCGACCTGGGAGCGCTCATCGGTCCCAGCGCACTCGGGTGGATCTACGGCGGCTACGGCGCCCGGGCTGCCATGACGGTGGCCGCGGGGATCCTGTTCGCCGCCGCGATCATCAATCTTGTCGGAGTGCCGAGACGGGCCCTGACGTGACGAGCTGTCCATCGACTCCCGGCCGCTGGACCACCCACTATCAAAGCTGAATCGGCCAACCTGTTCGACTATGCCCCGAAGCCGTGGCGGCCTGATCACGACGTACTTTGCCACGCCCGCCGCGAGCTTGACATTGAAGTTGTATCCCATATCCTTTTTCTACCGACTGAAGATTACCGTTCCTTGGTTCTTTCCGGAGCGGTTCGGGCCTGAGGCTTAAACCCCTACGGCGGGTGCCGGTGGAACAAGCTACCCCCGCGTGACATTGGCCATTATGCAAAGGAGCAACGCAGGATGATCAGGTTCGGTTACAAGGCATCGGCGGAGCAGTTCGCCCCCAGGGAGTTGCTGCGCTACTCGGTGTTGGCGGAGGACCTCGGCTTCGACTCGGTGTTCGTCAGTGACCACCTGCAACCATGGCGCCACGACGGTGGCCACGCGCCAGCAGCGCTGCCCTGGCTCGGAGCGCTGGGTGCCGCAACCGAACGCATCATCATCGGTACGAGTGTCCTGACACCGACGTTCCGTTACCACCCGGCCGTCGTGGCTCAGGCTTTTGCGACCCTGGGCTGCCTGTTCCCGAACCGGGTTGTACTCGGCATCGGATCCGGCGAGTCCATGAACGAGGCTCCACTCGGTATCGAATGGCCGGAAGCGAAAGAGAGATTTGCCCGCCTCCGGGAAGCCATCGACGTGCTCAAGTTGCTGTGGAGCGAGGATCGCGTCGACTTCGAAGGCACGTACTACAAGGTGGACAAGGCGACGATCTACGACCGTCCCGAGACGCCGGTGCCCTTGTACATTGCCGGGTCCGGTCCGGCGGCCACTCGGTTGGCCGGACGCAAGGGCGAAGGCTTCATCACCACCAGTGGCAAGCCGTCGACGCTGTACACCGACGTGCTGTTGCCGGCTGTTCGTGAAGGTGCGGAGAAGGCCGGCCGCAACGTCACCGACGTAGACATGCTGATCGAGGTCAAAGTCTCCTTCGACCCGGACGCCGAGCGCGCGCTGAACGACACCAGGTTCTGGGGGGCATTGGCGCTGTCCTCGGATGAGAAGACCGGCGTCGAGGACCCGATGGAGATGCAGCGACTGGCTGATGCCCTGCCGATCGACCGCGCGTCCAGCCGCTTCATCGTGTCCAGCGACCCTGACGAGCACGTGGAGAGCATCAAGCGCTATCTCGATCTGGGCTTCACCCATCTGGTCTTTCACGCACCGGGTCCGGACCAGGAACGATTCCTGCACCTCTACGGAAAAGAGATCCTGCCGCGGTTGCGACAACTGGTGGGCTGACGATGACCGACCCTCGTCCGGGCTGGAACGTGGTGCTCGCACTCAAGCCGCTAGACCAGGCCAAAACTCGGCTGAGCAGCCAGCTGTCGGTCGGCGAACGCGCCGACCTGGCGCTGGCCATGGCCGGTGACTCGGTTCGGGCGGTTCTGAGGGCGGATGGCGTGAGCCGTTGCTTGGTCGTGACCGCGGATCGATTCGCGGCCCGGGTGCTCGCCCGACTAGGTGCCATTCGAGTGGTCGAAGCGGCACCGCACGGTCTGAACGAGGCATTCCGTCTTGGCCGGCAAATCATTGTCGATTCAGGTGGCGGCCCGCTCGCCCTGATGATGGCCGATCTCGCCGGATGCCAACCCACCTCGCTGAGTGCCCTCCTCGACCACGTGCCGGCTGATCGGGCCGCCATGGTTTCCGACATCGAAGGGGTCGGCACGACGCTGCTCGCCTGCCGGAACCCACGGATGGTCGAGCCTCGATTCGGACCAGGATCGCGTCGATGTCATGTCGCCGACGGGGCACTCGACCTGAGCGACCTCGCGGCCGACGATCTACGCCGCGACATCGACGAGTGGAGCTCGCTCATCTCCCTCGCGCAGGCCGGGCCGGCTACCGCTGCGTGGTTGCGCTCTCGTGAGCTCACCGCAATCGCATAGGAGAATCATGACGTCCTTCAATGCAGCATCTTCCGGCACGCCATCCCGGGCGCGACGGGTCGAACCCGGCGAGGTCGCTCCGGACTTCGAACTCGTCGATGCCGACGGACGGAAGTCCTCACTCGCCGAACATCGCGGCCGGCGAGTGCTGGTCTTCTTCTACCCGAAGGCACTGACTCCCGGCTGTACCCGCGAAGCCTGCGACTTCCAGGCGAGTCTGCAGGCGCTGAACCAGGCCGGCGTCGACGTGCTCGGTATCTCCAGAGATCCGCTGGACAAGCTTGTGGAGTTCCGAGACGCACACCAGCTGACTTTCCCGTTGCTGTCAGATCCGAACCGAATCGTTCACGAGGCATACGGAGCGTGGGGCGAGAAGACCAAGGATGGCCAGACCTCGCTTGGAGTAATCCGATCGACATTCCTCATCGATGCCGACGGCAGCATCGCGCAGGCGATGTACGACGTCGATCCTCGGGGCCACGTCGAGAAGTTGCTGAGCCTCACCAGCTAGAGAGCACTATCCCGAACTGCTTATCGGCTACTGACAATCGATCACCTGTGACCGGGTGCGTGCGGCGAACCCGGTGCTGTCTCCGACGACAGCGGTGCCCACATCCGAGGTGCCACGACGACTGACAACCCGACGATGCTGGTCGAACGGACGACCATCGAGAGGCTGCTCAGCTGGAGAAGAGTCTCCTGTAGAGCCAGGTGTGACCTGGCAGCGACCTTGCACAACACGTCACCAGGGCCGGTTGTGGAGTACGCCTCGACCACGCCGGGGACCGATAGCAGTTCGGTAGCAGTCTCGGTGAGCGCGCCCTGAGCGATCTCGAGCGTCACGAAGGCAGTCACGGCGAATCCCGCGGCAGCTAGATCGATGTCCGGCCCGTAACCGGTGATCACGCCGGCCTCCTCCATTCTCCTGGTCCGGGCATGAACCGTTGCGCGCGCGACGCCGACGACACGGGACAGTTCCAGTTCTCCCGCCCGTGGATTTTCGCGCATGGCGGTGAGCAGGCTGATGTCGAGCTTGTCGAGCTCGAAGGTCGGAGAGTGCATACGACGCTCACTTCTCAACTGGAAAGTGGATTGAACAAATTGTATAGTCCCGCGGTCCGTTCGGCGCGCGTTGTGTACAGCGAGACCATCGTTCACTGCTGCTGTTGTGCAGTTGAGCGCAGGGTGGGTTCAATGACGTCAGAAGCCGGTTGACGGAAGGATTGTCATGTCTCTTGAGCAGACCCTCACCAACGATGAGAAGTTGGCTGATCTCAGCCTCGAGCAGCTCAGGCAGCTGGTGGGCTTGGTCGAGTACGACGCAGTGGCCGATCCATTCCCCGTGACGGGCTGGGACGCCCTGGTCTGGATTGTCGGCAACGCTACCCAGACCGCTCAGCTCTACGAATCTGTCTACGGCATGGAGCTCGTGGCGTACTCGGGACCGGAAACGGGAAATGCTGACCATGTCTCGTACGTTCTTCGCAGCGGCGGGGTCCGCTTCGTGATCAACGGTGCGGTCAACCCGTCCAGTCCGCTGATCGAGCACCATGGTCAACACGGTGACGCCATCAGCGATATCGCCCTCGAGGTGCCCGACGTCGACAAATGCATCGAGCACGCGCGCACCCAAGGCGCGACGATTCTGCAAGAGCCGCACGATTACTCCGATGAGCACGGCACAATCCGCAGCGCGTCCATCGCGGCCTATGGCGACACGCGGCATACCCTGATCGACAGGTCACGTTATGACGGGCCGTATCTGCCTGGCTACGTGCAGCGTTCATCTGGCCTCGCAAGGCGGGCGGGCTCGCCCAAGCGTTTGTTCCAGGCATTGGACCATGTCGTCGGCAACGTCGAACTCGGCAACATGGACCAGTGGGTCGACTTCTACAACCGGGTAATGGGCTTTCTGAATATGGCCGAGTTCATCGGCGATGACATCGCTACCGACTACTCGGCCCTCATGAGCAAGGTGGTCTCCAGCGGTAACCATCGGGTGAAGTTCCCGCTGAACGAGCCGGCGGTTGGTAAGAAGAAGTCTCAGATCGATGAATATCTGGAGTTCAACCGGGGTCCAGGCGTACAGCACCTCGCCTTGGCCACCAATGACATTTTACGCACGGTCGACACACTCACCGCGAACGGCGTCCGGTTTTTGAGCACTCCTGACTCCTACTACGAGGACCCGGAATTGCGCGAACGCATCGGCGAGGTGCGCGTGCCCATCGAGGACCTGCAGCGGCGGGGCATTCTGGTGGACCGTGATGAGGATGGCTATCTGTTACAGATCTTCACCAAACCCATCGGTGACCGGCCGACGGTCTTCTTCGAGTTCATCGAGCGGCACGGGTCTCTGGGCTTCGGCAAGGGAAACTTCCGTGCGCTCTTCGAGGCGATCGAGCGCGAGCAGGATCGTCGCGGGAACCTGTAGCCGAAGACGCGACGATGGCCGATATGCGTGGAGCTCGGCGGGTAACCGTTCTACCGTTCGGGGTACTCGGGTGGACGGGTAGGCCTGACGCGGTGCCTGAGGCGCGGACCGACGAGAGCCTGTTCGCGTCATTGGTCGATGACGCCGGTACGTTCCCGCCCGAGTTGCTGACGATGCCGGCTGCCGTACGGCGTCACCGAAGCGACGTCGTCGCTGGCGATCCGGTGCACACGAACCGTTTCCTGTGCCGTGTCGCTGACCTGCACGACCTGCTTGGGCAGCTGCGTGCAGACGATGCGTTCGAGCTTGCCCTGATCGGAGCTGAACCGCTCGACACGCTCGACAGGGCGGCCCTCGAGTGCGCTAACCAGTCGAGGGTCAGCCTGGTTGCGGTGGAGCATCCGCTGACCGAGGCCGGTCCTGCGGGTCTGCGGGCAGCACTGGCGGCGACCCCGTGGGTCAGCGGGCGGCTCACTCGCTACGTAGAAATCCCGCAGCCAGGGCCCGAGGACCTACTGAAGGCGCTACACGATCAGGGCTGTGCTGCGAAGCTCCGCTGCGGTGGCCTCCGTTCGGAGTTCTTCCCTTCCTGCGAAGCCCTCGCCTCGACGGTGCACGGGTTGATCGCCGTCGGCGTGCCATTCAAGGCGACCGCGGGCCTGCATCGCGCCGTGCGCTATCGCGATGATCGAACAGGCTTTACCCACCACGGATTTCTGAATCTGCTGGTCGCGGTCGCCGCGGCGGTGAACGGAGCCGCCCTGGGTGACATTGTCAGAGTGCTGGAACAGACGGATCCCGATGCGCTTGTCTGCCAGGTCGGATCGATGACCCTGGACGTGGTGACCAAGGTCCGCCAGGCGTTCATGTCCTATGGTTCGTGCAGCACTGCCGAGCCGGTCGACGAACTCGCCGCGCTCGGTCTGATACACCGCGAAGGGAAGCTGGCGTGATAGCCGACTGGCTGGAAATTCCGCAGGATTCGGCCTTCACCCGGCACCATCTGCCCTACGGGGTCTTTTCGCGAGCTGGTGGGAACCGGCGGGTCGGGGTCGCCGTCGGGAGCCACGTGTTGGACCTTTCCCGGCTGGATATTCCGCATGCGTCGGCATTCGCGGCGCCGTCGTTGAACACGTTCATGGCACTCGGACCCAAGGCATGGTCGCTGGTGCGCACCCGACTGCAATTCATGCTCGGCGACGAAGGCTTCCGTGAGGCGGTGTCGGCACAGCTGATTCCCGTCGACGACGTCCAACTCCACCTGCCCATCGAGGTAGCCGACTACGTCGACTTCTACGCCTCCGAGCACCACGCAACGAACGTGGGGCGAATCTTTCGCCCGGGCAGCGAGCCGCTGACTCCCAACTGGAAGCACCTGCCGATCGGCTACCACGGACGAGCCGGGACGATCTTCGTCTCCGGGACCGAGGTGCACAGACCGGCCGGACAAGCGCGAGCAGGCGGCGGCTCGGTGACCTTCGGCCCCACGACGCGACTGGATATCGAGGCCGAAGTGGCCTTCGTTGTCGGCCTCGGGTCAGCGCCAGGTCAGCCGGTAGCCGTCTCGGCCTTCGCCGAGCATGTTTTCGGCCTCTGCCTGCTCAACGACTGGTCGGCGCGTGACATTCAGGCTTGGGAGTACGTGCCGCTCGGTCCATTCCTCGGCAAGTCTTTCGCCACGTCGATATCGGCATGGATAACGCCGTTGGAGGCGCTCGCCGAGGCGTGGATTGAACCGCCTGCTCGGAATCCGGTCCCGCTGCCTTACCTCGATGACAGTGCCATGCGCTCCGGCCTGGACATCGACCTCGAGGTGAACCTCAATGGCACGCTCGTCTCCAGGCCACGCTTCGCCGACATGTACTGGTCGCCCGCTCAGATGCTGGCGCATCTGACTGTGAACGGCGCGCGTCTGCGTACCGGCGACATTTTCGGTTCTGGCACGGTGAGCGGCCCGCGGCCTGATCAACGTGGCTGTCTACTCGAGCTGAGCTGGAACGGCGCGGAACCGGTGACACTTGACGATGGTTCCAGCAGGTCATTCCTTGAGGACGGTGACGAAGTGGTGATCACCGCGAGCGCGCCTGGCGCCGACGGGACGCCTCTCCTGCTGGGCGAGGTACGGGGCAGAATCGGCTAAGGCCGCTCACAGGTTCAGCCGGCGTCCTACGAGCCGGATTCCTGCTGGCGGCCATTTGTGGGGGCCTACAGCGTCAGTTGCGACCCGGAATTGGGAGCGCTGCGCCCCTTGCCCGGCTACCCGAAGTTGG
>JAVEEN010000176.1 GCA_030840445.1 Pseudonocardiales bacterium | reverse complement strand
CGCTGGGTCTCGGCCTGGCCACATCCAGTTGGGCCGCCGATCTGCTTTGCCTGTTCGCATGCGCCAAGGCGATCGGACTCAACGGCGCGACCCTTGCCCTGATCGTCAGCAGCTATCTCGCCGGAATGAGCGTGGCCGGACTGTCAGTCGTGCCCGCCGGGCTCGGGATCGTAGACGCCGCGATGGTCCTCACCCTGGGCCACGGCGGCGTCGCCGTCGCAACCGCCGCAGCGGTCGTGCTGCTCTATCGCCTCGTCAGCCTCGCCTTCGTCGTGACCATCGGCTGGAGCGTATGGCTGCTCATCTGGCGACACGACCGCCACGAATCTGCCCAGGCAAACGGCACTCACGGTCTCGCCATCACGAGCGAGGAAACCAGGCACCGCGACTTCGCCGGCCAGTGCCCTCCCCTCAGCACCACAAGCGCGGCGCCGGCACTCACTCATAGGCGCCGTGTCGGAGGTCGGGCGCTCACCGAGCCAGGCATCCGGGAGCGCGCCGAGACCACCGCCGACGTCATCGTCGGCGGCCTGACCGGGCACACCGCGCCCGCCCAAATTCCGTCGATCGCCAGTACTGAGAGGTCACTCTGATGCGTAACTTTGCCGCGTGGTGTTTCCGGCACCGTCGTCTTGTCCTGCTGGGTTGGCTGGTGCTGATAGCCGGGGTTTTCGGGCTGTCGCAGGTCACTGGATCGGCCTACAGCAGCTCGTTTTCGCTGCCCCACACCGAATCCACCCAGGCGCTGAACCTGCTCAAAGCCAACGCCCCGGCCCAGTCGGGAGATTCCGAACAGGTCGTCATCGCCGCCCAGGCAGGCGCCACGCTCACCGACCCGGCGGTCAAGGCGCAGGCGACTGCGCTGTTCACGAAGCTGTCTGCACTACCCGATGTCAGCAGCGTCGTCTCGCCCTACACCATGGCCGGCGCCGCGCAGATGAACGCTGATCACGGCGTCGGATTCGCCACGTTGACCTATTCCCAGCCAGAAAACGTCATCTCTACCGCGGCGGCGAAGTCTCTGGTCGACACCGCGCGATCCTTCCGCACCGCGCAGCTCAATGTGGCCCTCGACGGGCAGGTCGCGGCCAAGACGTCCTCGCCGTCCCTGGGCGGGGTCACCTTCGGCGCGGCTGCTGCGCTGATCATTCTGGTGCTGGTGTTCGGGTCGCTGCTGGCCGGCAGCCTGCCGCTGATCTCGGCGTTGCTGGCTCTGCTCGGCGCGACCAGCGTGATCGGCATGCTCAGCCACCTCATCACCATGCCCGACTTCTCCACCCAGCTCGTGCTGCTTATCGGCCTGGGTGTCGGTGTCGACTACGCCCTGTTCATCGTCACCCGCTTCCGGCAAGGGCTGCAGAAGGGCCAGGACGTGGAGTCGGCGATCATGACCGCGGTGGCGACCTCGGGGCGGGCGGTGCTGTTCGCGGGGGCGGTGGTCTGCATCGCGCTGCTGGGCATGATCGCCCTCGGGCTCGGGATCCTCACCGGCCTGGGTATCGCGGCCAGCATCGGGGTCCTCTTCACGATGGCCACCTCCCTGACACTGCTGCCCGCCCTCCTGGGCTTCTTCGGCCACCGGGTGCTGTCGCGTCGTCAACGCCGCGCGCTCTCGGCAGGCGACCTGGTCACCGACAACGGATTGTGGTGGCGGTGGTCACGATTCATCGCCCGCCGGCCGCTGGTTCCGGCCGTGGCCGCGCTGGCGGTATTGATCATGCTCGCCATCCCGTTCTTCTCCCTGCGCCTCGGTCAGCCCGACGCCGGGAACAATCCCGCGTCCAGCACCACCCGGCAGGCCTACGACCTGCTCGCGAAGGGCTTCGGGCCCGGCTTCAACGGACCGTTGCAGGTCGCCGCGCAAACCGGCACCCCCGCACAGAAGCAGGCCCTCACCACCGTGACCGCGGCCATCGCCAAGGACCCGGGGGTGGCGAAGGTCAGCGCCCCACAGGTGCTGAGTACCACGGGCAACAGGCAGATCTCCGCGTTCCAGATCTTCCCCACCACCTCCCCGCAGTCCGCAGCCACCGCCAACCTGGTCACCCGGCTGCGCCATGACGTGATCCCACCCGCTGAAGCCGGCTCCGGCGTCCACGTCTACATCGGCGGGCAGACCGCGACCAGCGTGGACTTCGCCAGCGTCCTTGCCTCGAAGATGCCGCTATTCGTCAGCCTGGTGGTGCTGCTGTCCTTCGTGCTGCTCATGGTGGTGTTCCGCAGTGTGCTCATCCCGCTCACCGCGGCGTTGATGAACCTGTTCTCCGCCGGTGCGGCGCTGGGTGTGCTGTCCGCCGCCTACGTGTGGGGGTGGGGCGGCAGCCTGCTCGGCGCCAACTCCGGCGGCCCCATCGCGGCGTTCATCCCCGTGATGCTTTTCGCCATCCTGTTCGGACTGTCTATGGACTACCAGGTGTTCCTGGTCTCCCGGATGCAGGAGGAGTACCACCGCTCCGGGGACACCAAGGACGCCGTCACCCGCGGTCTGGCCATCACCGGGCGCACCATCACCGCGGCCGCCGTGATCATGATCCTGGTCTTCGGGTCCTTCATCCTCGGCGGTGAACAAGTCATCAAAGAATTCGGGCTCGGCCTAGCCGTGGCCGTGGCCGTGGACGCGTTCCTGATCCGGCTCGCGGTCGTGCCCGCGATCATGTTCCTACTCGGCCGGGCCAACTGGTGGCTGCCCGGCCCGCTCGCCCGCCGGCTTCCCCGGATAGCGGTGGAGAAAGACCCAGAGCTGCCCGAGGACGTCCAGCTCATCTTCACACCCACTCATTGACCCCGGCGGGGGCCTGAGCGGCAACGTAGCCCGCCTCCGCCAGGAAATGACGGCACTTCGACTCGGCTGGCTACAACCGGCACCAACACTGATCGGAACCTGATGACAATCTGCGCGATCTCCCCGAACGTTCGAGCGAGCACACCCCAACTACTCGACGAGGTGGCGGACAGCGACGCCAAGGCGCTCCCCATCTCGGGATGGCGTACGCGTCAGCAGGTACAGCGAAACGGCCGGGCCGCCATCGAGATCAACGATGACACCGGCGACCCCGTCGGACTGATCACGAGTACGAACATGCCGATGCTGGACCACTCGATGAACGTCAAGAACTGGCACAACGGCAACATGGCACTGCGCTGGTGCGCCGCCGGAATGATCGGGGCGAGCATGCAGTTCGGCCGCATCAACGGTCACCTGCATCTGCGCGCGCCGGCCTCGCCCTCGGGAAGGACGTCGTCGCGCAAACCGTCGGTGCCGTCCTCGTTGACAACGTGATCGTCGTCTGGACAGCACGAGCACCGCCACCGAAGTTCAACGACGGGCGGGACAACCTCCCGGCCGGAGTACGGGACGACTAAGTACGCGTGAAAGGGTGTGACCCGATGCCGGTCCTCGCGGCAATCCTGTACTGGATCCGGATCCTGCGCCGCCCGATGGACGCCCGGCTCAAACGCCGGTACGTCGGAGAGTTCGCCCTCGGCTTCGGCGCCGCCGCCCTGGTTACTCTGTGGATCGACGTGCGCCCGAGCGGGTTTGAGAACAGCTACTTCTGGGGCGAACTGACCGGCGTCCTGGCGATCTACCTCTACACCTGGACCCTGCTGCTCGCCACCCGCGCTCGCTGGCTGGAACCCCTCTTCGGCGGCCTGGATCGCATGTACCTGTGGCACAAACGCTCCGCCGTCGCCGCGACTCTGCTGCTGGTCCCGCACGCACTGCTCACCGGCTCCGGCCCCCACCAGACAGCCAACCAAACCGGCCTCGCCCTCGGCGTCGTGTCGCTGTTCGGGCTACTCATCCTGGTCATCGTCTCCATCCCCCGGGCCGGACTGATCCTGCGCCTGCCCTACGAGCGGTGGCTGTTCCTGCACCGCGTCACCGGCCTGTTCGTGATCATCGGCGTCATCCACGGGCTCAGCGTCGACCAGGTCATCGGCGCATCTCTACTGCTCAAAGTCGTCTACACCGCCATCGGTGCGCTCGGAATCGGCGCGTACGCCTACTCCGAGCTGCTCATGCGACGCCGAGTCCCGAAAGCCGACTACACCATCGACCACGTCAGCCGCCCCGCCGAGGACATCGTCGAACTCACCCTCACCCCGACCGGGCCAGGCGTCCGCCCACACGCCGGACAGTTCATCTTCCTCAGCATCGGCGGCGACGACGCCTGGCGCGAACACCCCTTCTCCGTCGCCGGCACCACCCCCGACGGCGGCCTGCGGCTGTCCATACGCGCCCTGGGCCGCGACACCCGCCGCATGCACGCCCGCCTCGAACCAGGCCAACCGGCCACCATCACCGGCCCCTACGGCATGTTCGACCTCACCCTCGGCGGGTCTCGTCAACTCTGGATCGCCGGCGGCATCGGCGTGGTGCCCTTCCTGAGCTGGCTGCAAGCCCTCACCACCGACGACGGACACTCGATCGACCTCTTCTACAGCGTCCCGACCGAAGCCGAGGCCCTCTACC
>JAVEEN010000171.1 GCA_030840445.1 Pseudonocardiales bacterium | reverse complement strand
TGATGTATCCGTGTGCGAACGCGGCCAACAGGTTCCATTTGGCCGAGCCGGACGAACCGGGGTCCGGCGTGACGATCTTGACCCCCGGCTTGATGATGTCGTCCCAGCCCTTGATTGCTTTGGGGTTGCCCTTGCGAACCGCGAGGACCACCACGGAGTCGGAGACCAGGCCTCCTGTCGGGCCGGCATTCCAGCTCTTGTCGACCAGATCAGGGACCAGCTTGGTCAGGTCGGGCTGAATTGAGAAGGCGACATAGTCGGCGGCCTGGCCGTTGAGAACTGCCCGGCTCTGGTCGCCGCTGGCGCCGTAGGAGGCCGAGAAGCTGGCGCCCTTGCCCTGCGCGGTACCGGTGAAGGCGGCCTGTAATGCGTCGTACGCGGGTTTCGGTACGGAATAGGCCACGATGGCGACCTTGGAGCCACCGCCACTGCCACCGGAGGTACCCGAAGATGACGCACACCCCGCGAGGCCGATCGCGGCGAGTCCGGCTACGGTCAGCGCAGCCAGCGGTTTAGGTGCTCTCCGCAGGCCGGATACCCGGAATGTTCTCATGATGCCTTGGTCTCCTATTGTGTCTATGAATCCCAGGGGACTACAAGAGATTACACGCGACACCAGGTGCGACCAAAAACGAGTCCCTCAGAATTACTCCCCATACGGGCTCGATAACTGACAGTCGTTGACCGTCCTAGGCCACGACGACCGGATCTCCGACGCGGATCGTGCCTACCGTGACAGGGATCAGCCTGCTTCCAAACCAGGTGGAACCATCCCATCGGTGGTGCCGGGCCAACGTCCGGATCGGCTCTTTGCCCCTGGCCAGCGTGAGGTGATCGACGGTCGTCATGACGCACCGATCGCACAACTCGCCGGTCCGGAAGCGGACGTCGCCTATCCGAACCGTGGCCCAACTTTCCTCCGCGAACGGTCTCAGCTCACCGGCGTGATCAGCGTCGATGACCACATTCGGCCGGAAACGCATCATCGGCAAGGGCTCGGGATTCGTTTCCCCGCCGCCCTGTCCGGACCTGCCCTCGAGGTCGGCGATGATCCAGTCGTTGAGCTGGCCCAGTGACGCGGTGCTGGTCAACAGCAACGGCCCGGCGTCGGCCAGGTTCATGACGTCCGTTGTCATGCCACCGTGGTGCGCGCCCAGCTCGCGCCGTTGGGGATCATCCAGCCAGACCAACCGGGCAACCCGGGAGAGAACCGCCGACACCCAAGCATCGGCCGCGGCACCGGCGCTCAGCGCGCGGTCGAGGCGGGACAGGCCGACCGGGACCGGCTCCCCCGACAGCGGAGTGGGCACCCTGAACGCCGGCCGATCAGGTGCGGTGAGCACGAGTCCACCGTCGCGTCCCGGCGTCGCGGTGATCGTGAACAATGACTGCGCGGTCCGAGCGGTGATGTTCTGACCGGTCTCATCGACAACCATCCAGCGTCGATCGTGTTCCAGCCCCCAGGGCTCGACAGTTGCGGCGTCGCGCTCCAGCCCGCGGGTCGACTTGATCGGATAGATGTACAGGGAACTCAGCCGCATGATCGTTCGAGGGTATCGACACACCGCCCAGCCGAGCTCGACGGACACCGGCAAACCGCACGGCACCGACAAACCGCACGGCACCGGCAAACGGCACGGCACCGGCAAACGCCAAGGGCGGGCACCAACCGAAGATGTTCGGTAGCACCCGCCCTTGGTGACGGTGTCTTGAGAGCTGGCTTTAGCGGCTACTCAGCACCGACGGTCTCGGCTACCGGGGCATCCGCTGACGCCGGCGCCGCGGCATCGTCGGCGACCGGTACGAGGCTGATCTTGCCTCGCTGATCGATCTCCACGATCTCGACCTGAAGCTTGTCGCCGACGTTGACGACGTCTTCCACCTTGCCGATCCGCTTGCCGCTACCCAGCTTGGAGATATGCACCAGACCATCCTTGCCCGGCAGCAGCGACACGAAGGCGCCGAAGGCGGCGGTCTTGACGACCGTGCCGAGGAACCGCTCACCGACCTTGGGCATCTGCGGGTTGGCGATCGCGTTGATCCGATCGACCGCGGCAGCCGCTGACGGGCCGTCGGAGGCACCGACATAGATCGTGCCGTCGTCCTCAATGGTGATCTGGGCGCCAGTCTCGTCCTGGATCGCGTTGATCATCTGGCCCTTCGGGCCGATGACCGCGCCGATCTTGTCGACCGGAATCTTCACCACGGTGACGCGAGGCGCATACGGGCTCATCTCGTCCGGACGGTCGATCGCCTCCGCCATGACGTCGAGGATGTGCAGCCGGGCGTCTCGCGCCTGCGAGAGGGCCGCGGCCAGCACCTCGGACGGGATGCCGTCCAGCTTGGTGTCGAGCTGCAGCGCCGTCACGAACTCCTTGGTGCCGGCGACCTTGAAGTCCATGTCACCGAAGGCGTCCTCGGCCCCGAGGATGTCGGTCAGCGCGACGTATTCGGTCTTGCCGTCAACCGTGTCGGAGATGAGGCCCATGGCAATACCGGCCACCGGCGCCTTCAGCGGCACACCTGCATTGAGCAGGCCGAGCGTCGAGGCGCAGACCGAACCCATCGAGGTGGAACCGTTGGAGCCGAGGGCCTCGGATACCTGCCGGATCGCGTATGGGAACTCGTCCCGGCTGGGCAGCACGGGAATCAGCGCGCGCTCGGCGAGCGCACCGTGGCCGATCTCGCGACGCTTGGGTGACCCGACCCGGCCGGTCTCACCGGTCGAGTACGGCGGGAAGTTGTAGTTGTGCATGTATCGCTTGGTGCGGTTCGGGCTCAGAGTGTCGAGCTTCTGCTCCAGCCCCAGCATGTTCAGGGTGGTGACACCCAGGATCTGGGTCTCGCCGCGCTCGAACAACGCAGAGCCATGCACGCGGGGCAGTACCTCGACCTCGGCGGACAGGGTGCGGATATCGGTCAGGCCACGGCCGTCGATGCGGATCTTGTCGCGCAGCACGCGCTGGCGGATCAGCGCCTTGTTCAGTGAACGGTAGGCGGCGCTGATCTCCTTCTCACGGCCCTCGAAGCGGGAAGCGAGTTCGGACTTGGCCAGCTCCTTGATGCGATCGAGCTCCGCCTCGCGCTCCAGCTTGTCAACTGTTGTCAGTGCCGCTGCGGTAGGCGCTGCGTAAGCCTCCTGGACCGCGGCATAGACGTCCTCCTGGTAGTCGAGGAACACCGGGAACTCCCGGGTCTCCTTGGCCGCCGCAGCAGCCAGCTCCGACTGGGCGCGGCACAGCGCGGCGATGAACGGCTTGGCTGCTTCGAGCCCCGCGGCCACAACCTCTTCCGTCGGCTTGGTAGCGCCACCAGCAACCAGTTCGATGGTGTTCTCGGTGGCCTCAGCCTCGACCATCATGATCGCGACATCGCCGGAATCGAGCAGCCGGCCCGCGACGACCATGTCGAAGGTGGCGCGCTCGAGCTCGGTCTGGGTGGGGAATCCGACCCATTGAGCATCGATCAGGGCGACCCGGGTACCGCCGACGGGGCCGTTGAAGGGCAGCCCGGAGATCTGGGTGGATGCCGACGCGGCATTGATAGCCAGCACGTCGTAGGCATGGTCTGGGTTGAGCGCCATCACCGTGATGACGACCTGGACCTCGTTGCGCAGGCCCTTGATGAACGTCGGGCGCAGCGGACGGTCGATCAGGCGGCAGGTCAGGATCGCATCCTCGGACGGCCGGCCTTCACGTCGGAAGAATGAGCCCGGGATACGGCCGGCGGCGTACATCCGCTCCTCGACATCTACCGTCAACGGGAAGAAGTCGAACTGGTCCTTCGGGGTCTTGCCAGCCGTGGTGGCCGACAACAGCATGGTGTCGTCGTCGAGATAGGCGACGACGGATCCCGCGGCCTGCCGGGCCAACCGACCGGTCTCGAACCGGATGGAACGGTTTCCGAAGGAACCGTTTTCGATGACGGCCACGGATTCGTGAACGACAGCTTCGGACATAGGTGTCCGCCTCTCTGTAGAAGCACCTCGCCGCTGTTGTGGGCGTCTGGTGCTGTTACTGGAGCCGGAGCACAGTCACTGCACTCGCACATCGTTTGCCGATCACGTACTCGGCGGGTGCGGTGCCGGTCTTCGATCGAAGCTCCCGATCGCGTGAGCACAGAGGCTGCTTCGACGCGGGCGCCACTACCGAGGACCGACCTCGTTGAGCCGCACTGCTTCGGCACTGATCGTGCCCGTGAGTGGCCGACTCCGGCGATACCGATGGAATTGTCTAGCTGCAACGAGCCACGGTCCCCCTCCGGGCAGAAGGAGGACCGTGTTCCCGCTATCGACGCAGACCGAGGCGCTCGATGATCGAGCGGTAACGGTTGATGTCGGTCTTGGTGAGATAGTTCAGCAGCCGGCGGCGTTGGCCGACCAGCAGCAGCAGACCACGACGGCTGTGGTGATCGTGCTTGTGGAGCTTCAGGTGTTCGGTCAGATCGGAGATCCGACGGCTCAGCATCGCGATCTGGACCTCGGCCGAACCGGTGTCGGTCTCGGAGGCGCCGTACTCGGCGACAATCTGCTTCTTCACGTCCTGGGCCAAAGGCACGGGCGTCTCCTTCGTTCTCGGTGCAGGCACGCCCCATCGGTTTGATGCACGAAGGGTGATTAACGCACGCTGCGTATGCAGGTCAAAACAAACCGTGCACTGTGGATAACTCTACCAGCCTCGCGCGGAGTGGCAGGCCAGCCCGCCCCAGCCCAGCCCGCCCCAGCCTGGCAAGCACAGCCCCAGCCCGGTCAGGTCAGGTCAGCAGGGCGCGGGTCTGGGCAACGTCCTCGGCCATCTGCACCACCAGGTCGGCAACGGAGGTGAACTTGACCATGCCCCGCAATCGGGAGGAGAACTCGATGCCCAGGTTCTGGCCGTACAGATCGCCGTCGAAGTCGAGGATATAAGCCTCGACCGAGCGGTGGCGGCCGTCGAACGTCGGGTTGGTTCCCACGGAGATCGCGGCGACCCGTGGTTCGATGTCGGTACGGGTGTTGCCCCACTCGTCGATACGTACCACCCGCCCGGCGTACACGCCGTCGGCCGGAACTGCGGCGAAGGATTCAGCCCGGACGTTGGCCGTGGGAAAGCCGAGATCGCGACCGCGCTGATCGCCGCGGACCACCACGCCGTCCAGGCGATGCAGCCGTCCGAGCGCCTGGGTGGCCGCATCTAGATCACCGGCTTCGACGCAGGACCGGATATAGGTCGAGGAGATCGGCCGGCCGTGCTCGGCGAGCAGCGGAACGCCTTCGGCATCGAAGCCCCACCGCTGTCCGAGCTCGACGAGGGTGGCGACGTCGCCCGCTGCCTTGTGCCCGAAACGGAAGTTCTCGCCCACGACCACCGCCGACGCGTGCAGGTCGGCGACCAGCGCCTCGTGAACGAACTGGGCCGGGCTGAGCTGGGAGAACTCGGCCGTGAACGGAATGAAGATGACCACGTCCACGCCCAGTTCGGCCGCCAACTCGGCCTTACGGGTGTTGGTGGTCAGCATCGGCGGATGGCTACCCGGGCGCACGACCTCGGAGGGATGCGGGGTGAAGGTGATCAGGACGGTCGGCAGCTGTTGCGACTCGGCGAGCTCCCCGGCCCGGCGGATGATCTGCTGATGTCCCCGGTGAACACCGTCGAAGACCCCGACGGTCGCGACGCATCTCCCCCAGCCGGTGGGTATCGCCTCGAGTCCACGCCAACGCTGCACGGTGCTACTCCTGGCCGTCGTGGGACCGAGCAGAGGCAAGTCCGGTGGAGGAAATCCAGCTCAGTGCCAGCACATAGCCCTCCACACCGAGGCCGACGATGCTGCCGGACGCCACCGCGGAGATATAGGAGTGCTGTCGAAATTCCTCCCGGGCATGCACGTTGGAGATGTGCAGTTCGACGAGCGGTGCGGTCCTGGCAGCGACCGCGTCGCGCAACGCAATCGAGGTGTGGGTGAACGCGCCGGCGTTGAGCACCACCGGAACGGCGGCGTCGGTGGCCTCGTGCACCCAACGGATCAGCTCGGCCTCGGAGTCGGATTGACGCACTTCGACCGCAAGACCCAGCTCGCCACCGGCTCGCCTGCACAGGGCTACCAGTTCGGCGTGCGTCGTGCTGCCGTAGATCTCGGGCTGACGGCTGCCCAGCCGTCCCAGGTTGGGCCCGTTGAGCACGAGAACACGCGGCTGGTCGGGTTGGCTCATGGCAGGGCTACCTCCGAATAAGCGGCGACGAGCAGGGCCGGGTCCGGGTTGTCGATGGTGACCGGTTTGGCCAAGGCATCGAGGACCACGAATCTCAACCGGTCACCGCGAGACTTCTTGTCCACCTTCATGGTGTCCAGCAGTTGCGGGAAGGCTCCCTGACGATAGGTCACGGGCAGCTTCAGCGACGACAGAATTGCCTTGTGGCGGTTGGCTGTCTCGTCGTCAAGTCGTCCGAGCGCGCGACTCAGTTCGGCCGCGTAAACCAGCCCGATCGACACCGCGGCCCCGTGGCGCCAGGTGTAACGCTCGGCCTTCTCGATGGCATGACCCAGAGTGTGACCGTAGTTCAGGATCTCGCGCAGTCCCTGTTCGGTCAGATCCTCCGACACCACCCTGGCCTTGACCCGGACCGAGCGCTCGATTAGTTCGGCCTCCCGGGGATTACCCGGCCGGGTTACCAGCTCCGGATCATTCTCGATCAGATCGAGGATCTCCGGATCTGCGATGAACCCACACTTGACCACCTCGGCGAGACCGGCGATGTAGTCGTTGACCCCCAGGCCGGCCAAAGTCGACAGGTCACACAGCACGCCCACCGGGGGGTGGAATGCACCGACCAGGTTCTTGCCGCGATCGGTGTTGATGCCGGTCTTACCGCCGACTGCCGCGTCCACCATGCCGGCCAGCGTCGTCGGGATCTGGGCTATCCGTACACCTCGCAGCCACGAGGCAGCCACCCAACCGGCAAGGTCGGTGGTCGCGCCACCGCCCAGGCCGACGATGGCGTCGCTGCGGGTGAAACCGATCTGACCCAACACGTCGAAGCAGAAGCCTGCTACCGCCATGGTCTTCTGATCCTCACCGTCGGGCACCTCGACGGCATGGGCCTCGAAACCGCCCTCGATCAGGTCGTCCCGCACCGCCTCGGCGCTGACCCGCAAGGTAGGCGGATGGATGACGGCCACCCGTTGGGCGCCCGCCAGCAGTGGCGGAAGCTCACCGAGCAGACCGGTGCCGATGACCACGTCATACGGCCTGGCTCCGGTGACGGTGATGCGGGCCGGGTCGCTCACTCCGGCACCTGCCGCACCCGCCGCACGATTTCCTCGGCCACTGCCTCGACGCCTAGCTGTGAGGTGTCCACGGTAAGGGTGGCCACCTCGCGATAGAAGGGATCTCGCCGCTCGGCCAACTCTTCGAGGCGCGACGCGGTATCACCAGCAAGCAGCGGGCGATGCTGGGTGTT
>JAVEEN010000077.1 GCA_030840445.1 Pseudonocardiales bacterium | reverse complement strand
CCACCCTTAGGATCCATAGCCTTCGGGTGGGCGGCCGGAGCAACGTGCTGGGAGAGCGTCAGCCGCCGTTCTTGATCACCGATGCCAGCATGTTCAGATCCGTCGCACCGAAACGGGTCATCGGATCGATGTAGGAGCCCTCGCTGATCTCATTCCAGCTGATCAGGCCGAAGTCGTCCGGGTGCGTCGCGGCATTGCCGTCGAACAGCTTCTTCACCGTCTGCCCGCCCTTACGCGGTACGCAGGACGAACCGCCCGACAACTGCTTGTCGTAACCCGGGGTGATTGGCGCCACCCAGGCCTTGGCCGAACCGTCCGGGTTCGAGCCGCTGGCCCGCACGCTGCTGGCCAGGGCGGCCAGCTGCTGGAACGACTGCGGGTTCTTGTACGGGTCCTGCGAGGACCAGTAGTACGCATTGCCATCCAGGTACGGCGCACGACTGGTGGACCAGGAGGTCTCATCGCCCAGTATTCGGAACTTGGACCGGAACTGGCCGCCGACTGCCTGCAGCACGGACACCGAGTACTTGCGGCTGCCCTGCCAGATCACCGTCGGCCGGCCCGACCGCACCCGGTCAAACGCCGGGTCGTTCCCGTACTTGGCCTTGAAGTAGCTCAGGTCGTTCAGGATCGCCGACTGTGGCAACACCTTGGCCGAGGCCTTGTAGCTCAGCCACAGCTTGAACGGAATGCCTTCGGAATTCACCTTGTGCACCGCGTCGACCATCAACTGCAGCCGCTTGCTGTACGGGTTGCTGGTGACACTCTGCCCGGCCTGGCCGGTGCCGGCCCAATTCACCGCGAAACCGGCCAAGCCCGCAGCCGCGGCCTGGCGGACGTCCGCCTCGATAGAGCCTGGGTCATCCTGGCTGTAAAGCTTCTGCGGCACGTCGGTGAGGGTGTTACCTGCGTAGCGGCTGCTCGGGTTGCAGCCGGTGCCGTCCACCGTCGCCGGCAACGGTAGCGGCGAGGCGTTGACCGGATACTTCGCGCCGAGTGCGGACCGCCAATGGTCCGCACTCCACCACAGGTAGTAGTACGCGAACACTCGCGGTGCGCTGTTACCAGCAGAGGCGGCCGGCTTCGCGGCCGGGCCGTTGGCGGCGGATGCAGGCCGGCTCAACACCTGGGTCAGGGTGACGGCGGCGAGCGCGAACACCGCCACCGCGAGCACGAGTCTGCTGGCAGCGGACTTCAGATGGGAAAAGCTCAAACGGACTCTCAAGTTGTCTCTCCACACGACGATCAGGTACGGGTACCTGAGATGGCCCCGGACATCGGCGAGAGCCGATCGGGCAGATGCGCTCGTCCCCACGCATCAATGACACTGCGCACCGTAACAAACTGGCTACGCTGGGTGATAATCCTGCGGCGAAGCAGCACACGCGCTCGAGACATCGGGTCGTATGGCGCGCCGCGACCGTACCTGTGGTCGTCCGCTGGAGACGGGAATTCCTTGCGACGCAACCGGATTATCGGCACAATCTGCGCACATGGTGAACGTGCAGATCGACGTTCTGACCGAACAGGCTGCCTCCGACTGAGGAGCAGCTGCACCACTTCCGAGGAACGCACTCAATTCCCGCAGCTCGGGGGCAGTGTTCGTTCCCCCGAGCCGGGGAGGCCCTCTGCTGGGAACTTCTCGGTCTCGCCGTTCGGTGTGGTGACCTGCCGACCTCAGCGGTACCCGCTGTGGTCGCTCGGGCGGTCGAGACTCTCAGAGCGGACGACCAGGAGACCGGCAGCCGACTATTCGAAGCTCGTTCTCGGCGACGCAATCATGCCGAGAGATTCGTAAGTCGGTCGGGCGCGTAGACGAGGTTCAGCACACCGGTCTTGAAGGTCTGCGAGGAAACCAGCGCCAACGGCATCGGGAGTTCGCCGTCGTCGAACAGGCGCATGCCCTTGCGGACCGCGATCGGATGCATCAACAGGTGCAGCTCGTCCAGCAGCCCCGCGGAAAGCAGCTGGCGTACAACCGAAACCGAGCCGCTCATGCCGATCGTGCCGTCACCGGGCTCGTTCTTCAGCGCGGTAACAGCCTCGACGAACTCGCCCTGCAGTTGCTCGGAGTTGCGCCAGGTGAACTCGAGCTGCCGGTTGGAAACGACGAGCTTGCGGGCGTCACCGAGCGCCTTGGCGAAAGCGGCGTCCTCCCCGCCGGCCGCCTCCCGCTCGGGCCAGGCTCCTGCGAAGCTGTCGTAGGTCTTGCGACCGAACAGCATGGTGTCGGCCGTCCCTAGGGTCGCGCTCACGGCGGCGCCCATCTCATCGTTGAAGTACGGGAAATGCCACTGGTCGGGCGCCTCAACGACTCCGTCGAGTGCGATGAACAAGCCCGCGGTGATCGTCCTCATGATTCCTCTTTCGCCCCTATTTTCTCCGTCGTTTCTGAAGGTTCCGTCATCTACTAAGACGGCGCGAACCCGGTGAAATCATCGGTCGCCCTTCGCGAGCTGTTCCTTCGCGAGCTTATCGGCACCTTTGATCAGATTTGATGGTCGTTCAGATCGGGTAGGGCCTGCCGGGGATCAACCCTCACCGCATCCCTCGATGGCCGGTTACAGTCGAGCCGATGCCCCCGCTGTGGTTTCTGGCGACGGGGCAGAACGGAGGTGAGGCCCGATGACCGATGACCCTCGGCGGCCGAGTGACCCTCTGCTGCTCGCCCAGTTGGCAGATCTGGCCAGTGCGATGCTGGGCACTCATGGCAGTGCGGTGACTCCGGAGCGGCTGACCGAGTTTGCTGTCCGGGCGGTGCCACACGCCGACGCGGCGTCGCTGACCTACATCCGCGGCTCCAACGCTCCGCAGACACTGGCCGGCACCGGCTCGCTCGCCTATGAGATCGATGCGCTCCAGTACGAGGTGGGCGAGGGCCCCTGTCTGGACGCGATCGCAGAACACGACGTGACCCGCAGCAACGACCTGGCGGTCGACCCGCAGTGGCCGATGTTCGGCCCGCGAGCAGCCCAGGCCGGAGCCGGTAGCAGCTTCGGTGTCCGCCTCTTCTTGGACGGCGATCAACGCGGCGCGCTGAACTTCTTCGCACGCAATACTTACGCCTTCACCGACGTCGACATCGCCACCGGCGCGCTGTTCGCGATCTACGCCAGCCAGGCGGTGGAAGCCACCACGCAACGCGACAAGGCCGCCCACCTGGAGGCGGCGCTGCTCAGCAACCGCCAGATCGGGATGGCGACCGGGATCTTGATGGCCCGCAACCAGTGGACGGCCGAGCAGGCGTTCGACAACTTGCGGACCGCCAGTCAACTCCTGCACCGCAAGCTGCGTGACATCGCCGAGGAAGTCGCGTTCACGGGCGAACTGCCTGCTCCGCCTGGCGGCCGGCGGCCGGACGCCTGACGCCTGCGTCCCGGGGTGCGGGCTCGGCCACGACAAGGACAGCGGCCCGGCGTGTCGGCGGACACGAGCGGGCGTGGCCGCGACGCCAGCCCGGCAACTCCAGCACTGCGACCGTCGTCCGTGCTGCGGTCGCACGTGCCCACGGCCCCAGCTAGCCTGGCGCCCCCAGCCCAGGAAGAAACACAACCTCTCCCGGCCCGCGTGTCGAACCCGCAATCAGTGCCCGCACCGGGCGATCCGCGACGGAGGTCATCGTAGGCGTGCCCCACGCTACGGCTGTGTGTGGGTGGGACGCGCGGCTCGACCGTCGCGTACAGATGGCGTGCCGCCGATACCGTTGGGTTCCCTTGGCAAGGACACGGTTGCGCTATTTGGCGGGACTCAGCGTAATGGTGACAGCATTGGCGTCAACGGACGTGTTCGACCCTGTCCAATACCAGGCCAGTCTGCGCTTCCCGGTAGCGACCGCTCCCGTTATGCCAAGCCGCACGGCCACGACGATCACGGCCCCCGGCTCAAGCACCTGTGGTGCCGCCGAACACCGCAGGACCTGTTCCTGTTTGATATCCCCCAATTCGACGACATAGTGGGGGCACGGTTGGAATCTGACGGCCTCGTTCGTGGCGTTGGTCAAGGTCACGTTGAAGTTCACCGGACTACCGACCGGGACGGACGCTGGCGCGGATAGCACATCTAGCAAGCTCTGCGGAGAACCTGTGTTGACCAGCCGGGGGTGCAACCCAAGGGCCGCGAATGCATCTGAATTTGCAGTAGCGATATGGCATTCCGGCACAAGGAATGTACTGAACCGAGCGATGACGACGGTATGACCGGCCGTGTCATCGAGATTGCCGAGGTCCAGCTGAAGGCGATCTGGAACGGCAGACCCATTGCAGTAATAACGCCATCTTGCGCCCGTTACGATGCTGAAACCTGGTCGGAT
>JAVEEN010000073.1 GCA_030840445.1 Pseudonocardiales bacterium | reverse complement strand
CACATCGTGCGGGCCGGTCAGGTCGCCGTATCAGCTCTGCTCTGCTCGATTGCTTTCTGGCTCCTGCGTAGGTCGTTTCCGAGGAGAGATTTGCGCCCCACGCTGAGGAGTCCGGTGAAATCCGCCCTTGGCTGAGCGGCCCGTACGTGTGAGGACGACGTCGATGTCGGTCCCGCCGTCATTGCGGGGGGTGAGGGTGTATACCCAACTGCTGTCCGAGCTCCAGATATTGCTGTCGGTGGTGGTCAGGCGCACGACGTCGGAATTTCTTTCGGTGCGTAAGGCGGCAAGCGGGTTCGACGGACGGCAGCCCACGATCAGCCGCAAGTACAGCGGTTCGTGGCGGGCAAGTTCGAGCTGTGCAGGGACACGGCCGCCAAGCACCGATTCCGGCTCACGGCCGCCAACAGCGGGATCGTGCCCCTTGGCTCAGCGCAAGCTCATGCGGCCTCGGCCGCTTGGGCTTGCATGATCTGGAAGCGTCGCTCCAGAAGCATGTCCATTTCAAGCGTGGCCTGTTCTAGTCGCTCGAAGTCTTGTGCCCACGCGGCGTGTAACCACCGCCAATGGGCGTTGACAATTTCGCTGTCGACATCTGCGATGGCCCCGCGATAGTGGGGCTCAGCGGGCGCATCGACAAGATCCTGCGTGGCAGTTTTGACGACGTGCTTGATCCACGACATTGACGTTCCTCCTTATCAATGCGGTTCGGAGGGTGAATGGTGCGATATTCGACCGGCGGACGCGCTGGCGTCGGCGATGATGCTCGGGGCGTATAACGCCGCCAGCGCCAGCGGGCCGCCGAATGAGGTAACCGCGACCCCGGCGAATGCCCACCCGCCGATCGGCCGGCCCGTGTCGCGGGACGGCCGATCCGGCGTGGTGCTCCCTGGCTCGCTTCCGGCCGGCGCAGTCACGCCGACGTTCACGACCAGCCGCCGCCGGCGTTCGAACCGCTGGTGGTCGGGGGGGCAGTCGACTTCGGTGCGGATGCTGCACTCAGGCTGGTGATCTGCTGGCCGGAGGGCGCGATGAGGTACCAGGGGGCGCCGAACCCGTTGCTGCCTTCGCCGTTGGTCTGCCCAGCGGCCTTGTCGCCGGAGAAGTAGTACAACGGGTGCCCTGCGTAGGTGACCTGCTTGGTGCCGTCCGACCGGCTGATCGTGCCGAGATCGCTGGCTGTGGCGCCGGTGCCCGCGGTGGGCGCTCCCTTGACGGTCAACGGCGGCCATGCGCCGGCGCAGGCACCGGAGCACGTCGACTTCGTCTTGGTGTCCGGGATCCACAGGTAGAGGGCACGACCCGAGCCGCCGACGAGGAAGGACTTGCCGTTGCTGGTGCGCACATCAACCGTCGCGGCCGACGGGCTGGCGCCGGCCTTGGACGGCGCTGACGGCGCTGATGAGGCCGACGGCGCTGACGACGCCGAACCCTGCGAGCCGCCAGCGCTGCAGGCCGCCGCGAGAACACCAGCCGCCGCGAGCGGGACGCCTCGCTTGAGAGCCCGCGCGACCCTACTGGATGACAATAGGTTCATGTGCTGTGCCTTTCCTTTCCGGTGGAATACCGACCGCTCGGCGAATGCCTTGCACGACTGAATACGTCACCGCCGCAAAGGCGGTTCGGTGGCAGCCCTGTGTCTCACATCACCGGGTGATTCGTCGCCGTCGCGGCAACTCGATCCTGCCTGGAGCGCGAACGGTGGCTGGCGTCACCTGAACCGCCCCCACTCGAACGTCGTACCTGTAAGCATGCGCAACCATTCATCGACACGACCAGAGGGCTGGCCGCGGCTGGCGCGCTCCTGGCAGCCGTGGTTCATCTCGACCTATGAGTAAAGGTTATGGTTCGGTCTCCACCATCGGGTCGTGCATTGGCGGTGATGCTGCTATGGCGGCCGAAGTTGCGGGCGCAGTCCCACTCGCGCTCCGCTCGGACGCGCCGACTCGGTGCATTCACGTTGCACACCCATGTACGGCGGTAAACCGGCGCCCTCGGAAGAAGTTCCGCCAAGACGACCAACTGACCAGTCCGCGATAGGCCGTTCGCTCTGGAGGAACACAAAGTGCTTACCAAGACGTCTGCCGCAGGTGCCCGGGCGACGCTGGATCGGCTGAGCGGCAGCGGGCTCGGTCCTCGTGAGTATCTCCACGACGTCTCGGCCCTAGTTCGCCGTACGGTTCCACACGACATCTCCGGATGGATGACGCTCGACCCGGACACGATGCTCTCCACCGGCACGGTGGAGGCTCAGAAGTCCCCTGAACTCGATCGCGCCCTGTGGCGCAACGAGTTGTTGCAAGACGGCGATGTGGACAAGCTGGCCGAGCTCGCGAGGCGACCCTCGCCGGTCACGGCGATGAGCCAGCTCGACCCGGCGAGCGCGGCAAACAGTCCGCGTGTTCAGCAAATCCTTCGCCCGGCCGGAATCGGGGACGGACTGCGGCTGATGCTGCGCGCCAACGGATCGACCTGGGGTCACGCGGGGATTTACCGGGAGCTCGGTGCTCGGGCCTTCCACCCGGACGAGCGAGCGTTCCTTGCGGCCATCGCCGATGACATCGCCGAGGGGTTGCGGCGCAGCCTGTCCCGTCGACCCGAGCCCGGCGCCGCTGCCC
>JAVEEN010000053.1 GCA_030840445.1 Pseudonocardiales bacterium | reverse complement strand
TCGGGTGTGCCCGTCCGCATCCGGGATGTCGACAGCGGCATACCTCACCATGACCAGCTGACACCGCAGTGCGGCCTCCTGACAGATCCGCTGAACTGCCTGCCCCGCTGCCACGGAATCCCATCGGATGGCTTCGACGGTGGCGGCCAGTCCTCCGGAGCGCGCCTGGTCAGAGATGTGCAAGCCCGGATAATCGCTCATCAGCCGCTCCCCCCTCTAACTCCAGTAGCCATACTCCATGCCGGGGCATCCAAACAGCGTCAGCAGCGCACCCTGGATAACGGCCCTAGGCCTTCACGGATCCGGCTTGATCAGCCCAACGAACTCGGCGGCCAGCGTGACAATCACCGCCGGTCCGTGCGGTCCCGATTACACGTATCTCGGCGCGACCCGCAGGCTCGTGGGGCGCGACCGGCTGGTTCGCACCCGGCCGGCCGAGTACCAATCCGCTGATCCATCGTCACGGCTGCGAGCGACACCGCGCGTCGCAGACCGCTGTCGCCTGAGACCGCCAGCCGGCTCGACCGGCAGGCCTGGCTGCAGCGCTGGCGGGCCCGGGTCGGGGATCCTCATCCCGAGGCGAATGCCTGGGTCGATGAGGTGATCGACCGCCGCTTCGGGACGGCGGCCCGTCAAGCCTCGTGAGCATCGACGATACCCTCGGTGGCTTCGTCTTCGACGCCTCCGCGTTGGCTGCCCTTGGTGGCGGGGAGAACATCTACGCCACCACGTGGGCTGATCGGGCCGCGGTGGGCGGGATCGTGCTGCGCGTTTCGGTGGCTGCGTTGTCCGAGGCGTGGCAGCAGATCCGGCGCCACGACGCCGGTCATGTCGAGCAGAGGCGGGACCTGCTGGCCTCACCCATGGTCCTTATCGAGGCGCTCGAGGAGGCTGACGCCGCTCATGCCGGGGAACCGGTCGGGGGCCGCGACCTCGACCCGGGTGTGGCCGCCGCGCAGGTGGCGACCTGCGCGCGGGCCCGGGACTGGCCGGTGCTGGCGGCCCAGGCGGCTCGCCTGCGGGTCATCGACCCGGAATTGACGGTGGAAACGCCGCCAGGGATGTCCTAACCGGATCGAGCAGCGTGGGGCATGACACCATCCGCGACCTGCACCGCCGATGCTGAGAGGTCCGCACACACGAGGCGGGTGTGGTCGTAGTCGCGTCCATGCCAGATTGCTGTCACCCACAGGTGTACGACGTGTATCTGCTGCTGTAGGTCAGTGGCGCAGCGGGAATTCATCACTGTGATCGACCAGACGAGTGCCTCTCGAGCCCGTGTCGACCGGTCCCCCTGGGTGGGGGGGTGTCGTTAAGGAACGCGTCACCGGCCGCCACTTGGCGGGGCGGGTTCGATGGCGGCCTTCCGACCGGTGATCTCGGGGATGTGTTTGTAGAGGGTGGAGCGGCTGACGCCGAGTAGGCGGGCGATGGAGGCCACGGTGTTGTCGGGGCGGGTGAGCAGGTCGCGGGCGTGCCGGACCTGTTCGGGAGTTAGGGCAGGTGGGCGGCCGAGGCGTTGGCCGCGAGCCTTCGCGGCGGCCAGGCCCTCGTGGGTGCCCTGGATGATGAGTTCTCGGATGTACTCGGCGAGTGCGCTGAAGACGTGGAAGACCAGCCGCCCGCCGGGGGTGGTGGTGTCGAGTGTTTCGTGCAGGGAGCGGAATCCGATGCCGCGCTGGCGGAGTTCGGCGACGATCGTGATCAGGTCGGCCAGGGATCGAGAGAGCCGGTCGAGGCTGGGGACGACGAGGGTGTCGCCGGGTCGGAGGAAGTCGAGGCAGGCGGTGAGCTCGGGTCGGTCGGCGGTCTTGCCGGACTGCTTGTCAGTGAAGATCCGAAGGCAGCCGGCTTCGTTCAGGGCGAGGCTCTGGCGGTCGAGGACCTGGCCGGCGCTTGACACTCGTGCGTAGCCGATCAGGGCACCGGTGAGCACGACCGGTTCGGCGGCGAGTAGATCGCCGCTTGGCGGCTGGGGATCGGCTGATGCGGTTGTGGCCACCGGTCTAAGTGTAGGAGAAACGGGGCCGATTTGATTTTTCGACACTTCATCTTTTCAACAGGTTTCCCGACACTGTTGTGGCGACGATCGTGGTCAACTCATCGAGTTGTGGATCATGTTGGGAATCGTTCGATTCTCAACGCGGGGCCGCCGCTCAGCAGCCGGTGTGGCGGCAGCTGAACGCCGACCCGCGCCGGGTGACAGCGATCACAGATGATTCGTGCGCCGGCTTTGGCGCGTTGGCGGCTACGGTGATCGGTGAGCTGGTCGGCTCGCGGCGGTGGGGCCCGCCGTCCATCCGGCAAACCGCGGCGAGTCCGCCAACGGTCCCTACCAGATTCCTGGTAGGAGTGCGCCCGTGTCCGAGGTCCCCGCCCACCTCGCCGGTGCTACGCAGGCCGACGTCGACCCCGACCTTCAACCCGCCGCGACGAGCGACCATGCTCCAGCGGTCGTCGGAGCGCCGTTCGCCACCTCCCGCCGGTCTCGGGCTGGTGTTGGGTGGCCGGTGCTGGCCGTCATCTCTGCCGGCGGGGTGGCCGGGGCGCTGGCCCGCTACGGCCTCACCGAGGCGTTCCCGCACGCCACGGACCGATTCGCGTGGGTCACGTTCGGCGTCAACGTCTCCGGCTGCCTGCTCATCGGCGTGCTCATGGTGTTGGTCAGCGAGGTGTGGCCGAGTCGGCGGCTGCTGCGCCTGTTTGCGGGCACCGGGGTGCTCGGCGGCTACACCACCTTTTCCACCTACATCGGCGACATCCAACAGCTGCTCGCCGCCGGCGCGGCCCGCACCGCCCTGACCTATCTGACCGCCACTCTGTTTGCGGCGCTGGCCGCTGTGTACTCCGGGATCATCGTCACTCGATGGGCGGTGCGCCGTATCCATCACCCCAAGGAGAAGGCCCGATGAGGCTTGCAGGTGCGGCGCTGCGGCTGACCATCTTCGTCGGCGAGGGCGACCAGTGGCATCACAAACCGCTGTTCACCGAGATCGTGCACCGAGCCCACCAGGCCGGCCTGGCCGGTGCCAGCGTCATCCGTGGCATCGAAGGCTACGGCGCCTCCTCGCGAATACACACCACCCGACTGTTGTCACTGTCGGAAGACCTGCCGGTGGCGGTCATCATCGTCGACGCCGAAGACCGCATCCGGACGTTCCTACCGCAACTCGACGAACTGATCACCGAGGGACTGGTCATCATTGACCCGGTCGAGGTCATCCGCTACGTCGGCCGCGACGAGGCGCCGCGGCGATGATCGTGTTGCTGGTTGCACTCGGCGCCGCCGTCGGCGCGCCGCTGCGCTACCTGGTCGACCGGGCCGTGCAAAA
>JAVEEN010000164.1 GCA_030840445.1 Pseudonocardiales bacterium | reverse complement strand
GAGGACCACGAGTGGTGCGCTGTGATCATCGTGCTCGCAGACACGATTGACGAAGCCCAGAGCTGGGGTGACGACCAACTACCCTGCGCTGACTCGCCCTGGCAACGAGCTGATGGCAATGCCCGTCGTCACGTACGGCGAATCGGCCACTGCCGAATACATCGGCTGGTAGCCACGGCGAGCGGTCGCCCGCTCAGGTGGCTTTCCTGATCCGCCACGTCGTGATCAACATGGTTGCCTAGCTCAGCTGCCATTCATCACGGACCGCCGCGGACTGGTCGTCGTCAAGCCAGAGCAGCCTGAACTCGTGGCCACGAAATCGAAATAGCCCCAACGCCCACTGTGAGAGTGCATCGGTGAGCTCGTCGCCCACCAGCCAGTCATCCAGGTGCAGATCCGTACCGTCGCCTGAACCGATGAGCATCAGGAGCTCGGCCGGCTCCCCGTACCGGCGCCACCACAGCCGACCGCCGGTTCGCGTCGCGATGAAGTCGGACCGGGCGTAGAGCGTCATCACGACCGCGTCGCCATCGAGGACTTTCGCGGCCCGATTTCGGTAGCTGTCGAGGCACGGATCCGGGCGCAGCACGTCGGGCCGGAAGTCCGGTTTTCATGGCATACGTGTGACTGTTTCACAGGCAGCCGTCGGCACCGGTAATGCGTCCTGTCATGCCACTGACAGGTCTATCTGCCGGGTCGACGTCTTATTGACGATTCGCTATATTGAATCAATGACTACGAGCGGCGACCTTCTGCGGGACGCCCGGCAGCGCGCCGGGCTCACCCAGACTGAGCTCGCTCAACGTGCAGGAATCACACAGAGCGTCGTCAGCGCCTACGAGTCCGACCACAGGCAGCCAGCACTCTCGACCCTCGCGGCGCTGGTTCAGGCGACAGGGTTCGACCTCGACGTGCGGGTAACGCCTCGGAACGGCATGTCCCGCCTGAACGGCCCTGTCGGGCGACTCGTTCGCAAACATCGCCAGGACCTGGTTACGACCGCCGCCAATCACGGCATCACCAATGTGCGACTGTTCGGGAGTGTCGCGCGGGGTGAGGACCGTCCGGACAGCGACGTTGACCTCCTCGTTGACATGCCCGCGGGGATCGGCCTGCTCGGAATCGGCCGTGCGCGGGCAGATCTGGAGAAGATCCTCGGCGCATCCATCGATCTGATCCCGGCGGACGGTCTCAAGCCCGACGTCGCCGCTCGCATCGCGTCTGATCTGGTGGCTCTGTGACCTACCGCGACGACGCACTGCGTCTTGCCGACATTACGGCCGCCATCGAAGCAATCAGGTCCCATGTTCGCTACGGCGATCTTTCGGAAGGGATCGTGTTCGATGCAGTCCGGATCCGGCTGGTGGAAATCGGGGAGGCCGTAAAGGCAATCTCGGCGGACTTGCTGAACACCGAGCCCTCGATTCCCTGGAAGGACATCGCGGGCATGCGAGACAACCTCGCCCACCGCTACTTCGACACCAGCCATGCGATCGTGAAGGGGACCGTCGACAACGACCTCGACGAGCTCGCGGAAGCGGTCCACCGTCTCGCCGAACGAGCGAGCCGGGACGAGAACTAGCTCGTACGACCTAACGCCTGACACGTTGATGGTTGACCAGCGATCGAGAATCCCCTTACTTTCAAATGGTCCGTACAACGCACGTAGGTGGGCGCCTGAAAGCGGTAGGTCGGCAGTTCGATCCTGCCCCTGGCCACTGTCGGAGGCCCCGGAATGTTGTGCTCAAGCGGTGTGTGCTGTTCACCGCCGGACGGCAAACGAGGGTCGAGAACACGGCGCTGCGCTGGCGCAGACCTAGCGGTGCTTGCGGTTCCCGCCGCCTAGCCTGTGTCCGCTATTGGCAAACAACACGCCGACCATCCGCGGTACCCGAGGATGCTCGGCGCGCGTGGCAGGTCGCCTTTCCGTTGCCGGAGGAGCCGCCGGACTCCCCTCGAGGGTCACGGCTCTACTCCGGATCAGCTCGCCGTTGAGTTCGGCACCGGTTAGGATCGCCAGTGCGGAGAAGTACATCCAGACCGCCGTCGCGATAGATGCTCCGATCGCCCGACCGATGAGGATGACCCGCGGATCTTTCGACTCGACGCCGGTCGGGTCGGCGGCACCGACCAGCAGGTACGCCCGGAACGCCGCGGCCGCACCGATCCAGAGCGCGACCGCGAGCAACGCGCCAGGCAAACACCGGCGCACGGGGAGCCGGACGTTCGGGCCGTAGCGGTAGAGGTTGACGATGACTCCCAGCAGGACCGCCACAAGGAGCGGCCAGCGGACGACCATCCAGAGCTGTGCCACCACCGGCGCCCGCCCGAGGAATCGATCAAGTCCGGCGCGGCCGCTGTGCCAGCCGAGAACCATCACCGCCAACGTAAGCGCGACGACGACCACGGCGACGATCGCATGCGCGAGTGCGAACAGTCGCTGCAGCCTGGACGGTTTCCGATCGGACACGTCGAATGCCACGTCAAAAGCGTGTGACAGTGCGTAGAACATCCGGCTGGCGAGCCACGCCGTCGCGACGACTCCGGTGATTGCCAGACTCCTTGACTGCGACAGCTGCGTTTCGACGAACGGATTGATGACGGAGTCTGCGAGCTTCGGACCGATCAGCAGCCGGATTGCCTCGGTGGCACCCTCCTGCCCTCGAGCGGCCAGTGCCTGACCGCCGACGTGCGCGAAGACATGCAACATGCCGCCCAAGGTGATCGTGGCGGGAACTAGCGACAAAAGCCCGAAGAATGCGATTTCGGCAGCGTGTCCGTTCATCCGGTGCCGAATGGCGGCTCGGACCACCGCTATGGAAAGAGTCCTGAACGTATCAGTTCGCATAGTGCCGCGGTTTCGGCGGAGGGCAGGAACGGGACAGACCCAGCATCCCCGGACGCCGGGGAAAGGTAAACCCTGACGCGTCGCCGTACTGTTGGCCGGCCGGGCAGCCTCTTACGCCGCACGACCTCACCCCGCCCGGATGCCTTGCGGCATCGCTGCGCTGAAGGGTTGGCGCGCGCCGCTCATCGTGTCTGCGCTTGCAGCCGGCAGCCGGATTCCCTTACGTTCGCGGTATCGGTACAGCGCTTCTGCGCCTCGGCCTGAATAGCGGTAGGTCGGCAGTTCGATCCTGCCCCTGGCCACAGGGCCCGGTTTTCTCGAGGCTTTCGCTTCCTTCGGCTGTGAAGAAAAGCGGGACCGGCTTCGTCATTCCGCGAGATGATTCTCAGGGCGGGCATGATTGGACACTCAGATCCGCACGAGGACGACTAGCGCGGCCAGCGACCCCACGAGCGCGCCGCCGTAGCAGAAAACGCTCACCAGCCGTCCCAGTCGACCGATTTGCAGCCCGTGCAGCACGGTGAAACGGAAGCGGTGCGCCCAGTGGATCAGTGACAGCACGCACACAATGAAGATGACGACACGGGTCAGCGCATGCGCGGCCAGCGCGTGCAGGCCCGGGTAGGTTGGCGGGCCGATCCCGCCCAGCGGATACACCACGCCGAAGAGCAAAACCACCACGGGCAGGAACAGCGCGGCCAGCACTCCACCGGCGCTGAACAGCAGCCAGAGGAACGGCTCGATCGGCCTCGCCCGGCGCCTCACGACCCACTCCGCATCACCAGCCCGGCCACGATTGCCGCGACAAAGACCCAGGCAACGTAGTTCTGTGCGACGATCAGCCACCCAGGGACCCGACCCTCCGGCAGGCGACGCACGATCGCCTTCGGCGCCAGGGCAAGCATCTGCTTCGGAACCCGGACCACCATCGCCTTCGGCGCGAGGTTGAACCACGTCACCGAGTGGAAGACCAGAAACGCCAGCGCGAGCACGTTCACCGCGATCACCCAGGGCTTCGCCGCCCAGTCCAGGAATCGCTGGTAGTCGACATGCCCGTTGCCGACCGCTTTGAGCAACAGCAGCAGGAACAACACCGCCCAGGCCACGAACACGCAGCTCAGCTCGCGCAGCATGAACAGCAGGTACGAACGCCGGCGCAGCCACCACAATCTCGGGACGGCTTGCCGGTACGCCCGCGCCCGGGTCGCGGTCATCGCGCGCCCCACGGCAGCAAAAGCGCCCGGACGGACCGCATTGCCGCGGTCAGCTTGTAGCGCTGGATCGCACCCGCGGGATCCACCCCCTTCGGGCAGGCGCGGGTGCACTCGCCGACGAACGTGC
The DNA here is from genome assembly GCA_030840445.1 of Pseudonocardiales bacterium. Classification (GTDB taxonomy): domain Bacteria; phylum Actinomycetota; class Actinomycetes; order Mycobacteriales; family Jatrophihabitantaceae; genus Jatrophihabitans_A. The sequence continues at coordinate 4,952 of JAVEEN010000164.1, read as the reverse complement.
AGCCCCATACCCCTTCGGGGTGGACGAGCACGTCGAGCCGGTCGGCCGCGCCGTGGTCACGGGAGTCGAGGTTGTAGCGCTGAGCGAGCGCAATCGCGGCCGGGCCGAGGAAGTCCGGATCGACCCCGTACACCGGGCAGGCCGAGTAGCACAGCATGCAGTTGATACACATGCTGTATTGCTGGTAGGCCGACTGCTCGTCCGGCGTCTGGAGGTATTCGCCGTCCTCGACCCAGTCGACGTGCCGGACGATCCACGGCTTGACCGTCGGAAGCTTGCGCAGGAAGTCGTCGATGTCGACGACAAGATCCCGAACGATCGGAAAGTTGGCCAGCGGCTCGACCCGGACGGGTCCCGGGGCGAACTCTGTCAGGAACGTCGCGCATGAGAGCCGCGGCTCGCCGTTGACGGTCATTCCACAGCTGCCGCAGATGCCCATGCGGCATGACCAGCGGTAGCTCAAGGTGCCGTCGAGTTGGTCCTTGACGTGGTTCAAGCCATCGAGCACGGCCCAGTCCTTGCGGAGCGGCACCTCGTACTCGGCGACTGTGGGCTCGGCTTCGGTGTCCGGCCGGTACCGGGTGACGAGCAGTGTGATCGTGTCAGCCATTGCCAGCTACCTTCCATACAGCCGCTCGCCAGGGGGCCAGCGCGTGATCGTGACCGGCTGGTAATCGATACGGCACGTGGAGTCGGGCTCGCGCCACGCCAGCGAGTGAGCGAGGAATTGCTCGTCGTCGCGGGCCGGAAAGTCGGTACGCTGGTGCGCGCCGCGCGACTCGGTGCGTTGCAACGCGGAAGCGATGATCGCCTGTGAAAGGTCGAGCATGTTCTGTAGCTCCAAGGCTGCAACGAGCTCTGTGTTGAAGGTGTCGCTGTGGTCGTCGATCCGCGCCGTCGCGGCGCGCTCGGCCAGGTCGCCGAGCGTGTCAGCCGACTTGGCCAACGTTTCGTGGTCGCGGTAGATCCCGGCGCCGTCCTCCATGGCCTGTTGGATCTGCTGGCGGATGTCTGCGATGCGGTCGCGGCCGTCCGTCCGGCTCCGTAGTCGTTCCAGACGGCGACGCTCATCCTCAGCTTGGGTGTTCGTCGACCCGTCTGGCGGTCTGGTACTCGCAGCGAACTCCGCGGCGGCCCGGCCGGCCCGGGCCCCGAACACCAGGCACTCCGGCAGCGAGTTCGAGCCGAGCCGGTTTGCCCCGTTGATGCTGACGCAGGCGGTCTCGCCGGCGGCGAACAATCCGCGCAGCGGGGTCGCGCCGTTGATGTCCGTGCTGACGCCGCCCATCATGTAGTGCACGACCGGACGGACGGGGATGAGCTCGGTCACCGGGTCGATGTTCTCGTACTTCAGGCACAGCTCGCGCACGAAGGGCAGCTTCGCGTCGATGACCTCGGCCCCCAGGTGCCGCAGGTCGAGGTGCACCACCGGCCCGTAGGGGGTGTCGATCGTCCGACCCCTCTCGACCTCGTGCACGAACGCCTGGGATAAGCGGTCACGTGGGCCAAGTTCCATGCTCTTGAGCACGGGAGTCGGTGACGGGGTGCCGAGGTCGTAGTCCTGCAGGTAGCGGTAGCCGTCCTTGTTCAGCATCCAGCCACCCTCGGCGCGGGCCGCCTCGGTTATGAGGATTCCGGTGAACGGCAGGCCCGTCGGGTGGTACTGGACGAACTCCATGTCCTTCAACGGGGCGAGCGCCCGGTAGGCCAGAGCCATGCCGTCGCCCGTAGAGATGTTGGCGTTCGTGGTGAACGGAAAGACGCGACCGCAGCCGCCGGTGGCCAGGACGACAGCCTTCGCCTCGATGGTCTCGATCCGGCCGGTCGCGAGTTGGAACGCGACTACGCCGCACACCCGCTGGTCGTCGTCGATCAGCAGCCTGGTCACGAACCATTCGTCGTAGCGGGTGATCGTCGGGTATTTCAGGCTGGTCTGAAATAGCGTGTGCAGCAGGTGGAACCCGGTTTTATCGGCGGCGAACCACGTACGCATCTTCTTCATGCCGCCGAACGAGCGCACCGCGATGTGGCCGTCGGTTTGCCGGCTCCATGGGCAGCCCCAGTGCTCGAGCCGCACCAACTCCTTCGGCGCCTCGCCGATGAAGTATTCGACGGCGTCCTGGTCGCTCAGCCAGTCGCCGCCTGCGATGGTGTCCAAGCAATGCTCGTCCAGCGTGTCGCCCATGGCGATCACCCCTGCGGCGCCGCCCTCGGCTGAAACCGTGTGGCTTCGCATCGGATACACCTTGGACACGATCGCGACGCTCAGTTCGGGACGCGCCTCCGCGATCTCGATCGCAGCGCGCAACCCGGCCGCACCGCCGCCTACGAGCACGACGTCATGCGTCGCCGTCATCGCTCATCCCGGATAGCTGCGGGCATCACTCGCCCGCATCGAGCTCGTCCGTGATGATCTTGCCGGAATGGTGGACGACCCTGAGCCGCATGCTTCCGTCATGGAACTCGTCATGCAGGCGGCTACATCCACAGTCGTAACGCACGTGGTCCATGAGTAGGCAATCGTCATCCCGGTCACGAGCTCGCTCACCACCGATCACTCGGCCGCAGGGTGCCTGCTCGTTGTCGAATCGGATCTTGGTGGTCATTCCTCCACCGTCCTTCGCGCCTAGCATCAGCATGCTCGCTGTCCGGCTCGAGCGGAAGATCCTTCGTGCCCAGACCGATCGGGAAGCACGCGCCCCCCGGGAATCGCCGCGGTCCGCGAGCGCGAGAGCGGTCGATAGGGGCGGTGTGACGCCTATGTCGCGAGAAGTCGAATAGGGAGCAGATTGGAGTCTATATGCGCGGGATGGGCCTCCGCGCTTCCGCGGACGTGACGATCTGCGAGCGGGCGGTGGTTGGGACCAGCTACCTGCATATCAGCGAGTTGGCTGACGGCGGCGCTGGTGCGTGAAGTCACCGTTGCCGCGTTAACGGGCTTATTGCGTCCACCACGCTCCAATTCGATCGGGATGTTTCCTGGAAAGAATTATGGCTATACTTATGGCCATGACCGCCGCCGAGCACCTACCACTCGCCGATGTGAAGAACCGCCTGTCCGAGGTGGTCGATCGGCTGGAGCGCGAGCACGGACGGGTGATCATCACCAAGCACGGCCGACCGGCGGCTGTCGTTCTCAGCATTGACGATCTCGAAGGGCTTGAAGAAACCCTGGAACTGCTCGCCGACCCCCGGATCATGCGACGCATCAGGAAGGCCAACGCCGAACTGGATGAAGGCAACTCCGCGACGCTGACCAAGGACCAGGCTCTCGCACTCGCCCGCGGCAAGTGACCCCAACGCCATTCGAGGTCACCTTCTCGGCTTCAGCGCAGCGAGACCTTCGCCGGCTACCTGAGAAAGTTGCCACTGCAGCCGTCGAGTTCATCTACTCTGGGCTCGCGGAGAACCCACGACGAGTCGGGCGTGAGCTGCAACTCGATCTGGCCGATCACTACTCGGCGCGCCGCGGCGACCACCGAATCATCTACCGCATCGACGACGACGCACACGCCATCCTTGTCGTCACCGTCGACCACCGCGCCGACTTATACCGATCACGACAGCGAGCCAGATGAGCTTCGGCTTTCGGGTTTTCGCTCGCCCGGAATCGCGGAATCTCTTACGTTCACGGGGCTCGTACGACGCTTGTGCGTGGACGCCTGAAAGCGTGGTCGGCAGCTCGATCTGAGGTCAGCCAGGCCGTCGATGTGTCGAGGAAGTCGAGACGGTGCCTGGCCAGGCGTTCCAGCATCTTTGGCATCGCCGCCGCTGGCACACCACTCAGCTCCCACCGGCATTGACTCGCGATCTCAGCAGTCACCACCTCGGGGAGCAAGGGCGAAAAGTCGTGGCACAACCGATCAAATATCCGTCGATACCGAACACCCACAGACCGGCGCCGGTGCGTGCGCAGATCGATCGCTAGAGGGCCGCGACACGAACTCGCTCGGACGCCAATGGTCGGTTGCACGGGCTCGGCGGCGGGTCTCCGTGTTCCTTCGAATGGTTGTGCGAGCATCGAAGTCATGCTGGAGGGGCGACGCATTCGAACCCGGACACCCGAGTGGCGAGCTGTCTACCATCGCATCCAAGTGGCGATGGAGCTGACCTCACGTCTGAACGTACTGCCGTTCAGCGACATTGAGCCACAAAGAGCTCTGCTCAGCGAGCTACTGGGTAAGCCGTTCCCCGAGACAGCCATCGTCCACCCGCCGTTCTACAGCACCTACGGCCTCGGGATTGAGCTCGGCGATCGGACCTTCGTGGGTCAGGCCTGTTCCTTCCTCGACCTCGGTGGCATCACCATTGGCGACCGAGCGATGATTGCTCCGAAGGTCACTCTCATCACGGAGGGGCACCCTGTCGGGCCCGCCGAGCGCTATGAGTTCATCACTGTGGCACCGATCGTCATCGAAGCGGACGTCTGGATTGGTGCAGCGGCCACCATCCTGCCTGGGGTGAGGATCGGCCATGACTCGGTCGTTGGGGCAGGTGCGGTCGTGGCGAAGGACGTGCCTCCACTGACCGTCGTGTCGGGATCTGGTTACGTCGAGCGGAAGCACATGGAGCCCGTGCCCGCCTCAGAGCTCTGAGGCACAGGTCCAAGGCAAGGGGTCAAAATTCGGGCGGGACACGGGGTTATCTTTCAGGCGGCGTCGACAGTACGGGTAACGCTTCCCGCAAGGATCAGTTCGTTGCTGTCCTGGCCCAGAACTCAGGGCACCGAGCTGGCAGCCACACTGCCATTCGCGGTGTGCACCGAAGGTGGGTACCCGGATCCGATGTCACCGAGAAGCTCGGCCGGGGAGCACTTCCTGACAATTCTCGGATCTCAACGCCGATTCGTTACGCGCGAAGTCATGAAGTAGCGCGTGTGTTTGAGAGTGCCCGCGGCCAGTAGCTTCTCGACGGAGTGCGCCCGGGCCCCTTTCATTTCGCTGTCACTGCCG
>JAVEEN010000018.1 GCA_030840445.1 Pseudonocardiales bacterium | reverse complement strand
GCTTGGACAGCAGCTCCGTTCCTGTATCCCTGCCGCATCCCCGTAACCTGGCACCCGTGCACCGACAGAGCGCCTTCGATGCGACTTCGCCCAGGAATCCGGGCCCGTCGAAGGGTCGGGCCATCGGCCCGGCGGTCATTGTGGTGCTCGGCCTGGTCCTCCTGACCGCCTTGCCGGCTGCAGCAAGCCCATCGGCAACGGCTGGCGCGGTGGCAACGGCTGGCGCGGTGTCGCGTGCCACCACCGGCAGGCAGCTCGCCGTGCCGCCGCCCGCACCAAGGCCGACGTCGACGGAGGCGTCCCCCGGCGCGCCGGATCCCCATCCGCCATCGGGCGGAAAGGCTCCGGACGGATCGGTACCCGGCGGGTCGGCATTAGCCGGGCGCGGCTTGATTCTGCCGACCTCGGCACCGAAGCTGCCGGCAAACCTCACAGCCCGCAGCTGGGTCCTGAGCGACCTGGACTCGGGTGAGATTCTCGCGGCCAGGGATCCACACGGTCGCTACCAGCCCGCCAGCATCCTCAAGCTGCTGACCACGGTGACGATTCTGCCGCACCTGCCGGGCCGACGAGTCGTGACGATCTCCAAGGCGGCGGCCGCAGCCGAGGGCTCTGCGGTCGGCTTGCTGGCCGGGGCCAAGTACAGCGTGGACGAGCTGTTCCGGGCGCTCATGCTGGTCTCGGGCAATGATGCGGCGGCCGCCCTGGCCGAGGCCGACGGAGGCGTGGCCACAACGGTGTCCCAGATGAACGCAACAGCGAGAGCACTCGGCGGGTACGACACATTCGTCGAGACGCCATCCGGTTTGGACGGCTGGCAGCAGTTGACCTCGGCGTACGACATGAGCCTGTTTCTGCGCGCGGCACTGGCCGAGCCGAGGTTCGTCGCGTACGACCGGACAGCCAGCGCCACGTTTCCCGCCAAGCAGAGCCGGTACGGCAAGGTCGGCGGTTATCAGTTCGACAACCAGAGCCTGAACTTCCTGCAGGGCGTCAAGGGTGCCCTGGTTGCGAAGACCGGATTCACCGATGCCGCGCAGAACACCTATGTGTGCGCCGCCGAGCGCAACGGACGACGGCTCGGCATCGTCTTCCTGCGCAATCACCGCTACCCGCGCGACCAGTTCCAGCAAGCCAGTGCCCTGTTGGACTGGGGGTTCAGGCTCGCCCCGACGACCATGCCGGTCGGAACGCTGGCCGGGCCGATCTCTGGCGAGCTACCCCCCGCGACGGGCACGGGCCCCACCCCCGGCACCAGCGGCGGTACCGCAACCGGGACCGGCACTGCCATGGCAACCGGGACGGTCCTCAGCAAGGGCGACTCGATGACTACGCCGACCACTGCGGCGGCTATGGCTGGTGGACTTCTTGTGCTCGCCGGTGCCGGCGTTGCCAGCCTGCGACGCAAGCGCCGCCGATAGCCGCGCCGGCACCGATCAGGCCGGCGGCAATACCGATCGGCGACACCGACGAGACCGCTGGTCGGCGGCCCTGGATCGGTTCGACCGGCATGCTGGCGAGGTCCTCGGCCAGCGGTTCACGCTGCGAGCCAGGCGTGTCGGAGTCGGTGGCCGCCCAGGCGACGCAGTACAACAGGTAGCGCGAAACCAGATCGATCCAGATCAGGATGCCCAGCACGGGAGCGATGATCGCAACCGCCGGTGACTGGGTTGCCCGTGCGATGTAGATCGTCCCGACCACCTTGAGAATCTCGAAACCGACCGCCGCGAGCAAGGTGGTCTGGATTGCGGTATGCCGGGAAACCTCCACGTCCGGTAACCGGATGAGCAGCCAGCCGAAGATCAGGCTGCTGCCCAGCACCCCGAGCAGAATGCCCAGAACGCTGGCGAGGATCCCGGCTCCGGCGACATCGTCCAGATGCAGTGATCTGAGCACGACACCGCTGGCCGACGTGCCACCGGCCGTGAGGGCGATCGAGATGAGGACACCCAGGCCCAGTCCGATCAGGACCAGCGCGTCGGCCAGTTTGGCGCGGACAAACGACCTCTTCGCCTCGGGTAATCCCCACACCGTGTCGATCGCGGTGCGCAGGTTGGCGATCCAACCGAGCCCGGCAAGGGCCACCCCGACCAGTCCGACCAGGCCGACGCTGGTCCTGTTGCGCACAGCCGAGTCGACCGAGGTCTGGACGGTACGGCCGAAATCGCCGGGAACGTTCTTCGCGATGTCTTTCAGCAGCTCGGCCTGCAGGTCGGCGTGGCTGGCGAGCACGAACCCGACGACCGAAACTCCCAGCAGGATCAGCGGGAACAGCGCCAGGAAGCTGAAGTAGGTGATCGCCGCGGCCAGGTGATCACCGTGGTTCTTCTTGTAGTGCTGGTAACCCCGCACGATGTGGGCGATGCCGGGCCGGCGCTCCTTGACCGAGCGCCACGCCTCGCAAGCACGGTCCTTGACCGAGGAGATTCGCTCTCCGGGACCCATGGCTAGGACCCGGACAGGGTGAACTCCCGGTGGCGGTGCCAGGTCCGGTCCTCGTCCTGGGAGAACATCACGAAGCACTCCACCTTGAACTGGGCGACGAAGTCGCGCAGGGACTCGAACGCCTCGTCCAGAGCGGAGTCGGCGATGTCGTGGGCAACGGTCACATGCGGGTGGTAGGGGAATTCGACTTCCCGCACAATGGGTTCCTTTCGGACCGCCCGCTCGAGCAGCTCGCACTCGGCGATGCCGGTCGAGACCTGTACGAACACCACCTGCGACACCGGGCGAAATGTTCCGGTGCCGGACAGCCGCATCACGAACGGGCCGACCTGCTCGGCCGCCCATTCCAGGTGATCTTCGATCTTCGGAAGTTCATCGACGTCGAACTCGGTGGGCGGCAGCAGCGTCACGTGCGTGGGAATCCGGTTGGCCTCGGGGTCACCGACCCTGCGCCGCCACTCCGCCAGGACGGACGCGTGCGGCTCGGGGATCGCGACTGCCACGCCGATGGTGATTGTGTCCGTCATCGTCCCTCAGCCTACTGCAGGAGCCAGAAAACCGACCTTGTCGTACGTATCGGCCAGAGTCGGACCGGCCAGCGCCCTCGCCCGCTCAGCGCCGCGGGCCAGAATCCGGTCGAGCTCGGCCGGGTCTTCGAGCAGCTCACGGGTTCGTGACGCGAAAGGCTGGGCGAAAGCGACGACCGAATCGGCCACCGCAGCCTTGAGCTGGCCGTAACCCTGGCCGGCGAACCCAGCCTCGACCTTGGCCGGGGTGGTGCCGGTCATCGCGGCGTGGATGGCTAGCAGGTTCGACAACCCGGGTTTGGTTTCCGGGTCGTAGCGAATGTCCCCGTCTGCGTCGGTCACGGCGCGCTTGATCTTCCTGGTGATCGCAGCCGGATCGTCGGCGAGGTAGATGGTGCCGGCGTCGGGCCGCGACTTCGACATCTTCGCGCTCGGGTCCTGCAGATCCAGGATCTTCGCCGCGGACGTGCCGATGAAGGCATCGGGAACGGTGAAGGTCTGGCCGTACTTGGCGTTGAAGCGTTGCGCGAGATCGCGGGTCAGTTCCAGGTGCTGCCGCTGATCCTCACCTACTGGGACATAGTTCGCCTGGTACAACAGGATGTCCGCCGCTTGCAAGATCGGGTACGTGAACAACCCCACCCCCTGCCGGTCGACGCCCGACTTCGCGGATTTGTCCTTGAACTGGGTCATCCGGTTGGCCTCACCGAAGCCGGTGATGCATTCCAGCACCCAGGAGAGCTGGGTGTGCTCCGGGCGGTGCGACTGGACGAACAACGTGCACCGTTCCGGGTCCAGACCGGCGGCGAGGAGCTGGGCTGCGACAATCCGGGTGCGCTGGCGCAACAGGGCCGGTTCGGGCGCCTCGATGGTGATCGAATGCAGGTCGACCACGCAGTAGTAGGCCTCGTAGCCATCCTGCATGCTCACCCAATTGCGGACCGCACCCAGGTAGTTGCCGAGTTGCATTGAGTCGCCGGTCGGCTGGATACCGGACAGGACGCGGGATTGACTTGTCACCCGGCAGATCTTTCCATCTGGCCCGGATCCGCCGCCGGGCGGTTGGTCAGATGAGCGCCGCTGAGCCCGCTGAGCCCGCTGAGCCAGCTAGGAATGACAGCCGAACGGCCCGGACGATGTCCCGGAGGCCGAACTCGAGGTCGACGAGGCGGTCCCGGACGACGCGCTGTCCGACGAAGTGCCGGTGGATGCCGACCCGCCGCTGACCGTGCTGCCGGCCTGGGAGGTCGCCCCACTCGAGGACGAACCGGTACTCCCCGTCACTGAGGTGGCAGCCAGCGTCGTGGTAGTCGGCGTCGTGGTAACCGGCGTCATGGTAACCGGCGTCGTGGTAACCGGCGGGCAACTGCTGGCCGAGGAGGAGCTGTGCCCGGCTGAGGTCGCCGTCGAGGTAGTGGTGGAGGCCGTTGCGGCCACCGACGAGGACACCTTGGTCGCGGGCGTCGCGCTGGGCTTGTTCTTCAGGGGTGGCCGGACCTTCGTCACATCGCTCACCACCGGCAGGATGGAACCGTTCACCCCGACGGCCCGGTCCCGGTACGCCGTGCCCCAGGCCAGCACGGTCGCGAGATAGGGCTGGGAGTTGTTGTAGCTCAGAATCGCTGCCTGCAGGCCACCGGTCGTGGCCAGGTCGCGGCTATGTGCACACAGGTAGCGCCCGGCGGCCAGGGTCGCGTCGAAGATGTTGTTCGGATCCTTCCTGTGGTCGCCGTTGCCGTCGGCCCCAGCCGTGGCCCAGGTGCTCGGGATGAACTGCATCGGACCGACGGCTCGGTCGTAGTGCACGTCGCCGTCCAGCACACCGTGGTCGGTGTCGGTGATGATCGCATCGCCGGCGATACCGCCGTTGAGGACGGGCCCGAGGATGCGGCCGCGGGTCGTCCCGTCGGCAAACAACCGGCCGTCCTCCGCGTGACCGGACTCGGTGTGCCCGATACCGGCAAGCAGCCACCAGGGCAGGTGACAGGACGGCTGTTCGTGTTGCATCGCGTCGGCGGCCCGGTGATAGGCCTGCAGGACCAGCAGCGGTATGCCGAGCTCGCCCCGCTGACCGGCCGGCCCGAACGGCGCGGCGACCGCGACGATGCCCGTCGACTGGCTCACCACCGATCCGAGGGTGAACGGCTTGATCGAAATGGCATCCCAGGTCGAGCCGGTGGAACCTGTGGAACCGGTCGAACCGGTCAAGGCACTGGCGGAGGTGTTGCTGGCCGCGCCCGCCGGGGTCGCCCTAGTCACTGCCTTGGCGTCCCCTAACGCGGTGACCCGGCTGGCCGCGGACAGCGGACCGAAGGCCAGGGCCAGGACGCCCAGGGCCGCGGCCACCGAGATCGCCGACGACAACGAAGAGTGCTTACGCGCCCTTCCGGGAGCGTATCGAGGATGTGCCACGAGAATGCCCAACGCCGTTAAAGAGGTTCCGTGGGCCATCATGGAACGTCACGGTTGAATGCGCTACCCCTAACGCAAAGCTAACATCAGATATTGCGAGATTGTCATCTGCTGGACGTCTGAGGGCCGTCAGCCGGAACCGCTGATGACACCGTCTGCGGGCGTCGACTCCCCGCCGGCGTCGGCGGGGTCGGTGGCCGGACGGGGTTCCACCCGGATGCGCGAGGTTCGCCGGCCGTCGACTTCGACCACGGAGATCACGTGGTCGGCGAGCTCCACCTGGTCCCCCACCTGCGGCAGCTTGCCGAGCCGCGACATGACGAAGCCCCCGGCGGTCTCGTACGGGCCATCAGGCAGCACGAGGCCGGTGAACTCGGCGAACTCGTCGAGATTCACCCGGGCGTCCAGCTCGACCACACCGCCGGTCAACCGCCGGGATGCGTCGGCGTCGGCGTCGTACTCGTCACGGATGTCCCCGATCACCTCCTCGATCAGGTCTTCCAGCGTCACGATGCCGTCGGTGCCGCCGTATTCGTCGACGACAATCGCCATGTGGTGGCCCTCGCGGCGCATCTCGCTCAGCGCGGCCAGCACGTTCTTCGAACCGGGCAGCACCTTGATGTCGCGGACCAGATCGGCCACCACCTGTGAACGATCGGTGGACGGATCGGTACCCGGTGCGCCCAGCAGCAGGTCCCGGATGTGCACGAAGCCGAGCACGTCGTCATTGCTCTGACCGGTGACCGGGTACCGGGAATGTGGCGAATCGCCGGCCAACTTCACGGCCTTGCGGATCGTCATACTGCCCTCGAGGAAGGTCACCTCGGTCCGCGAGATCATCACGTGACTGACCGTGCGCTCGCCGGCGGCGAACACGTCATCGATCAACCGGCGTTCGTCGGAAGTCAGTGATTCGTGCGCGGCGACCAGCCCGCGCAACTCCTCCTCACTGATCATGTCCCGGCCGGCGTTCGGATCCCCGCCGAGGATTCGCACGACGCCGTCGGTACACCGGGACAACAACCAGATGACCGGCCGAAGCACCCGGGCCATCCGGTCCAGAGTCGGGCCGAACAGCAACGACGCCGCTTCCGGTCGTTGCAGAGCCAGCCGTTTCGGTACCAGCTCACCGAGAACCAAGGTCACGAAGGAGATCAGCAGCGTGACCCCGACGATGCCGACCACGCCCGCGAGCGTGCTGCCCACGCCGTGGTCGACCAGCGCCTTCTTGGCTGCTGCGGACAGCGTCACGGCCCCGAAGGCCGAGGACAGCAGCGCGGTCGAGGTGACCCCGATCTGGACCGCGGCCAGGAATCGGTTGGGGTCCCCCAGCAGCCGAGCGACTGCCTGACCCCGCCGACCGGCTTCGGCCATCGCCTTCGTCTGGCCCTCGCGCAGCGACACCAGCGCGATCTCGGCCGCCACGAACAGGGCTTCGACCAGGATCAGGGCCAGCACGATGAGGACGTTGAGCAGGGTGCCGTTCATCTGACGCGGATCGTCCCTTGGTCGGTGAAGTGGCAGACGTGGCGCTGTGGTCGGACTCGCCGTCCGATGTCGAGTGTAGGGTCGTCGACTCACCCCCACCGAATCGATTGACTGATGATGACTGCCTCACCGACCCCGTCGATGCACGTGCTGGTCACCGGCGGCGCCGGCTACGTAGGAAGCGTGGTCAGCGCCCAGCTGCTGGCCGCCGGACACCGGGTGACCGTCCTGGACGACCTTTCCACCGGCCACGCCGATGCGGTCGCGCCCGGCGCCGCGCTCGTGCCGGGCTCCGTCGCTGACACTGCCGCCACGGACGCGGCCTTCGGCGGATCGAGGATCGACGCGGTCGTGCATTGCGCCGCCAAGTCCTTGGTGGCCGAGTCGGTCCGCGCCCCTGAGCTGTACTGGTCCAACAACGTGGGCGGGTCGCTGGCTCTGCTGGAAGCGATGCGCAAGCACGGAGTCGGACGGATCGTGTTCTCCTCGACCGCGGCCACGTACGGCGAGCCGGAATCGGTGCCGATCCTCGAGTCGGCGCCCGCCAGACCCACCAACCCCTACGGCGCCAGCAAGCTCGCGGTCGATCAGATGCTCGCCAGCTACGCCAACGCCTACGGCTTCAGCGCCGTGAGCCTGCGCTACTTCAACGTTGCCGGCGCACTTATCGGCGACGGGCTGTCCCTGGGGGAACGGCATGCCACCGAAACGCATCTGATCCCGATCGCTCTGCAGGTCGCGGCCGGCACCCGGCCAGCGCTGAGCGTGTTCGGCACGGCCTACCCGACGCCCGACGGCACCTGTGTGCGCGACTACATCCACATCATCGATCTGGCCGACGCCCATCTGCAGGCCTTGGAATGGACGGCGCAATCCGAACACTCCCACCTGGTCTGCAACCTGGGCTCCGGATCTGGCAACTCCGTCCTGGAGGTCGTGGAAACGGTACGGCGTGTCACCGGAGCACCCACCCCGACCGTTGACCACCCCGACCGGCCAGGTGACCCCGCTGTCCTGATCGCCTCGAACAGGCGTGCGCAGGAGGTACTCGGTTGGGCGCCGACCCGCGACCTGGAGCAGATGGTCGGCGACGCGTGGACGTTCGCCCAGCAGCCGGCGTGGTCGGCGTGAGCTCGGAACGCACTATGACATCGGAACGCACTATGACATCGGAACGCATCGTGACCTGGCGGTCGCCCGGCCGGGTGAACCTGATCGGCGAGCACACCGACTACAACGATGGTTTCTGCATGCCGCTGGCCATTGCGCAAGGCTGCAACTCCAGCGTGTCCCGGCTGGATGACCCCGTGGTCGAGGTCATCTCGGCGCAGAAGGACGATCCGGTCGAGATCGCACTGGACGAGCTGCGTCCGGGTGCCCTCACCGGTGACGCCGAGTGGGCCGGCTATGCCGCCGGGGTCGTCTGGGCGCTGCAACAGCGTGGCTATGAGCTTGGTGGGCTGACTATCTGCCTTGACGGGGATGTACCCGGTGGCGCCGGGCTGTCCTCGTCGGCGGCCGTGGTGTGCGCGGTGACCGCCTCGGTTGGTGACCTGTTCGACCTCGGGCTGGAGCGGGCGGAACTGGTGTCGGTCGCCCGGCAGGCCGAGAACGATTTCGTGGGCGCACCGACCGGCGGCATGGACCAATTGGCCTCGGTCTACGGCGAGGTGGGTCGGGTACTGCTCTGTGACATGCGCTCGCTGGAGGTCGAAGCGTTGCCCTTCGATCTCGACGCGGCCGGGCTCACGCTGCTCGTGGTCGATTCCCGCGCGCCACATCAACTCACCGACGGCCTCTACGGTGAACGCCGCGCGGCCTGCGAAGAAGCCGCCCGGCAACTCGGGGTGCCGGCACTGCGCGACCTGACGCTGGAAGATCTGTCCGACGCCCTCAGCCGGCTCAGCAGTGACCTGCTGCGCAAGCGGGCCCGGCATGTCATCACCGAGAATGACCGGACGCTGGCCGCGGCCGGTTTGCTGCGCACCGGACAGCTGCGCCAGGTCGGTCCGCTGCTTACTGCCTCGCATCAGAGCCTGCGGGATGACTTCGAGGTCTCGGTTCCCGAGATCGACCTCGCCGTGGAAGTGCTCCTCGCCTTCGGCGCGTACGGCGCGCGGATCACCGGGGGCGGCTTCGGCGGCTGCGCCATCGGCCTGATGGAACCCGCCCAGGCCAGAGCCGCGGCCATCGGCGTCGACGGAGCATTCGCCGGACGAGGCTACCGCGCGCCGTCGAGTTTCACGGTGACGCCCGGCCCGGGTACCCGTCGACTGACGGCCGTATAGCGCACGATCGTTTCGGCACGATCACATGCCAGGCGCCGCGGGCACTATCCCGTCGCATCAGCCACTCTTAAATTCAACATAACCAAACAGCGGATCGAGTCATATACCTGGACAATTGCCGCACTCGTGCATCACGATCCGGCAAACTTGATGCGCAATGGGCGGCTACTCTTGACTTTCGACGTTTGATTCTGCTGAATGATGGTTACTTCTGTGAGGCCGTGATTGGCCTCACAACCATTCATCAGGAGGATCAATGGCACCGCAAGAGTCTGCGCCGTCGGCAGCCGAAGCCGAGTCAGGTTTCAGCCGTCGGACGGTACTGAAGGGCATCGGCTTCGGTGCCGCCGGCATCGCCGCCGCGCCGGTTCTCGCTGCCTGCACCGGCGGCAGCAAGCCGTCATCCGGCGGCGGCAGCGGTGGTGCCGTCTCCAAGTCCGTCACGGTCGGATCCGGTAGCTCCGACGATGTTCCCAAGCGCGCGTACCAGGCCGTCTTCGACGCCTTCAAGGCTCAGTCCGGGGACACTGTCAAGGTCAACACCGTCCCGCACAACGACTTCCAGAACAACATCAACTCCTACCTGCAGGGCAGCCCGGACGACGTGTTCACCTGGTTCGCCGGCTATCGGATGCGTTACTACGCCAGCAAGAGCCTGGTCGCCCCGATCGACGATGTCTGGGACTCCATCGGCAGCAACTTCTCCGACGCGCTGAAGCAGGCCTCCACGGGCGATGACGGCAAGAAGTACTTCGTGCCCAACTACAACTACCCGTGGGGCTACTTCTACCGCAAGAGCCTGTGGGCGTCCAAGGGCTACCAGGTGCCGAAGACCTTCGATGAACTCAAGACCCTGTGTGCCCAGATGAAGAAGGATGGCCTGATCCCGATCGGCTTCGCCGACAAGGACGGCTGGCCCGCCATGGGCACTTTCGACTACATCAACATGCGGACGAACGGCTACCAGTTCCACGTCGACCTCTGCGCCCACAAGGAATCCTGGGACCAGCAGAAGGTCAAGGACGTCTTCGACAACTGGAAGGCCCTGCTGCCCTACCAGGACCCGTCAGCGCTCGGCGCGACCTGGCAGGAGGCTGCCCAGAACCTGGGTAAGCAGAAGACCGGCATGTACCTGCTCGGATCCTTCGTGACCCAGCAGTTCACGGACAAGAAGGTGCTGGCCGACATCGACTTCTTCGCGTTCCCGGCGATGGCCGTCGAGGGACAGGATTCGGTCGAGGCGCCCATCGACGGACTGATGCTGACCAAGAAGGCCGCGAACAACCAGGCCGCCAAGGACTTGCTCAAGTTCATGGGGTCGGGCAAGGGCCAGGACGCCTACGCCTCGATCGATACCTCGAACCTGCAGACCGCCAAGGATGCCGATACCTCGAAATTCAACGCGTTGAACAAGAAGAGCGCCGACATCATCGCCAACGCCAAGCACATCAGCCAGTTCTTCGACCGGGACGCCCTGCCGGCCATGGCCAACAACGTGATGATTCCGGCGTTGCAAAAGTTCATCAAGGACGGTTCTATCGATACGAAGAATCTGGAAGCCCAGGCGAAGTCGCTTTACGCGGCTCAGTAGACCGAGGACGGCCATGAGCGATCTTCCACTGGTAGGACTTCCAGCGGACACCCGGCCGAAGCGGACCGTCACCGCTTCGGCCGGGAAGTCACGTAAGGTGCGACGCCTGAACGGACGCGACAAGCTCGTGCTCGGTTTCATGGTTGGGATCCCCACCCTCATCCAGGCGGTCTTCATCTGGATTCCGATGCTGCTGTCGGTAGCGCTGTCCTTCACCAGGTGGAACGGTCTGGCGCTATCCGACATCAAGAGCAACGGCCTCCAGAACTACAAGTTCGTGGTCCAGGACTACCCGCCGTTCTGGCCGGCCGTTCAGCACAACATCATCTGGCTGGCCTTCCTGGCCCTGGTGGCAACGCCGATCGGGTTGCTGTTGGCCGTCCTGCTGGATCAGAAGATCAAGGGCAGCCGGATCTACCAGAGCATCTTCTTCACGCCGGTCATGCTGTCCCTGGTGCTGGTCGGCATCATCTGGCAGTTGATGTACGAGAAGGACAACGGCCTCATCAACAACCTGCTGCGCACCGCGAACACCCCGCACGCCATTGACTGGTACGGAAATTCCAGTATCAATCTCTGGGCCGCCCTGGTCGCGGCGACCTGGCGGCACGCCGGATACATCATGGTGCTCTACCTGGCCGGGTTGAAAGGCGTGGATCCGTCGCTGAAAGAGGCCGCGGCCATCGACGGCGCGACCGCCAGCCAGACATTCTTCAGGGTGGTCTTCCCGGCCATGCGCCCGATCAACATCGTGGTGGTCGTCATCACCATCATCGAGGCCCTGCGCGCGTTCGACATCGTGTACATCATCAACCGCGGCACGAACGGACTCGAGCTGATCAGTGCGTTGATCGTGCAGAACCTGGTCGGCGAAGGCCAGGTGATCGGTGTCGGTTCGGCGCTCTCGGTGATGTTGCTGGTGATTTCTCTCGTGCCGATCACGATCTACCTGGTCCGCACCTTCAAGAAGGTGGACTAGCCATGAGTGCTGCCCTGACCACTCCGAAGGATGTCCAGCACCCGATCGGGTCCGACCGAGGTGCCCCGGCCGGCAAACGGCATTACGGAACGCATATCTTCCTGATCACCATGGCCATCGTGTGGCTGACACCGCTGGTGTGGACCGTATTGACCGCGCTGCGACCCAAGTCCGCCGTCGACAAGCACGGCTACTTCAGCCTCAAGGGTGCCTACAACTTCGACAACTTCAGCAAGGCCTGGCGGCAGGCGGGCCTGCAGAAGTACTTCATCAACTCCTTGATCATCACCGTTCCCACGGTGATCCTGACCATCTTCTTCGCGTCGATGATGGCGTTCGCGGTGAGCCGCTTCACCTGGAGGTTCAACATCACGCTGCTGGTGATGTTCACCGCCGGTAACCTGCTGCCGCCGCAAATTCTGGCCGCGCCGCTGTTCGAGATGTTCAAGCACACCCCGCTGCCTTACTCGGTCAGTGACTCGGGGGACCTACTGAACACCTACTACAGCGTCATCCTCGTCGACACCGCGTTCCAGATCGGCTTCTGCACCTTCGTCCTCTCCAACTACATGAAGGCGCTGCCCGAGGACCTCACCGAGGCAGCGATGGTCGACGGGGCCGGGGTCTGGCGGCAGTACGTCAGCATCATCCTGCCGCTCTGTCGCCCGGCCGTCGCGGCTCTGGCCACCTTGGAAACGATCTTCATCTACAACGACTTCTTCTGGCCCTTGCTCTTCATCCAGAACGGTGACCGGCTGCCGATCACCACCGGTATCAAGAACCTCCAGGGCCAGTTCTTCCAGGACTACAACCTGATCGCCGCCGGCGCCACCATCACGGTGATTCCGACGCTTGTTGTCTATATCGCTCTGCAAAGGCATTTCGTCGCTGGGCTGACGCTGGGTGCGAGTAAGGGCTGAGCTGTCCGCCTCGAGAAAGGTCTCCATGCACCGCCTCACGTCCAAACTCGCAGCTTCCGGCCGTCCCGCCCTCGCCTTCGGCGGTGACTACAACCCGGAGCAATGGCCGGAGTCGGTGTGGCACGAGGACGTCGCGTTGATGAAACAGGCCGGGGTGAACCTGGTCAGCGTGGCGATCTTCAGCTGGGCGCTGCTCGAGCCGAAGGAGGGCGTGTACGAGTTCGACTGGCTGGACCGGGTACTGGATCTGCTGCATACCAACGGCATCCGGGTCGATCTGGCCAACGCCTCGGCCTCCCCGCCACCGTGGTTTTCCGCCAAGTACCCGCAGTCCCTGCCGGTCACCGCTGACGGCGTGCGGCTCAGCTACGGCTCGCGACAGGCGTTCTGCTCGTCCAGCCAGGACTATCGACGGGTTGCCGCGGCATTGACGGTCGCCATCGCCGATCGCTACGCCGCGCATCCAGCAGTGGTCATGTGGCATGTGCACAACGAGTACGGCTGCCACAACCAGCCTTGTTTCTGTGACGCGTCGGCGGCTGCGTTCCGCGTCTGGCTGCAGCGCCGCTACACCACCCTGGATGAGCTGAACGAGGCTTGGGGCACAGCATTCTGGTCCCAGCACTATTACGACTGGGACGAGATCCGGCCCCCTCGGACGTCCGGTGCACAGATCAATCCGACCCAGCAGTTGGACTTCGCCCGGTTCTCCTCCGACGAGCTGCTCGACTGTTTCAAGGCCGAGGCACAGATCCTGCGCGCACGGTCCTCACTGCCGGTCACGACCAACTTCATGGGCTACAACATGGGCCTCACCCAGCCGGTGGACTATTGGCGATGGGCCGCGGAGATGGACCTCATCTCCAATGATCATTACCTGATCGCTGAGGATCCGGAGAATTACCAGGATCTCGCGATGGTCGCCGACCTGACTCGTGGTTGGGCCGACGGTGCGCCGTGGCTGCTCATGGAACATTCCACCTCGGCGGTGAACTGGCAGCCTCGCAACATCGCCAAGGCCGACGGCGAGCTGCTGCGCAATTCGATGCAGCACGTCGCCCGCGGAGCCGATGGCGCAATGTTCTTCCAATGGCGCGCCTCCAAGGCGGGTGGCGAGAAGTTCCACTCCGCGATGCTGCCGCACGCCGGCACCGACACGAAGGTGTGGCGGGAGGTGTGCGAACTCGGCCGGGTGTTGCACTCGATCGGTGAGATCACCGATTCTCGCGTCGCCGACGTCGAAGTCGCCATCCTGCACGACACCGACGCCCGGTGGGCGAGCGAACTCGATTCGCATCCGTCCGTCGACGTTTCCAACATCGCCGAGACCCGACATTGGCACAACGCATTCTGGCGGGCCGGCATCACCACCGATTTCCGCCGCTCGACCGATGACCTCTCGTCCTACCGGCTGACCATCGCGCCCGTGCAGTACCTGATGACCGACGCGGGTGCTGCGAACCTGCGCGGTTACGTCGAGCAGGGCGGCCATCTCGTGGTCACGTACTTCTCGGGAATCACCGACGTCAACGATCACATCCGGCTGGGCCGCTACCCCGGAGCGTTCACCGACGTCCTCGGGGTCGGCATCGAGGAGTTCTTTCCGCTGCACAGCGGGGAAACGGTGGCCTTGGGCACCTTCGGCTCAGGTCGGGTCTGGTCCGAACGGGGCCGGGCCGGCACGGCCGAGACCCTGGCCGCCTACTCAGAGGGAGACCTGTCCGGTGCACCCGCGGTCACCCGGAATGCCTTCGGGGCCGGCTTGGCCTACTACGTGGGGACATCGCTGGACGCCGACACCCTGGCCGGCTTCGTCGCCGCCATCCTGGACCGGGCCGAGGTGTCGCCGGTCGTGGCGGGACTTCCGGCCGGTGTCGAGACCGTCCGACGATCCGGGGACAACGGATCCTGGACCTTCATCATCAACCACACCCGGGATGAGGTGGAGGTCCCGGTGAGCGGCGTCGAACTTCTCAGCGGAGCAGATGTGGCCAAATCGCTCACCGTGCAAGCCGGAAAGGTGGCGGTGGTCCGGCAATGAGCCGGCCTACCTACCATCGATCGTGCACCAGAGGGCGGATCTGCTCGTCGTACAGGTCCTTGATCGCCGTCCGGGCCGCTTGGCTGATCGGCACCACGTCGGCGGCCCCGGCGTTGGCCCGGGCCTGCTCGACCGTGCTCGCCCCCGGAATGACCGTTGTGAGCCCCGGTTGGTCGATGATCCAGCGCAGGGCCAGGTGCGCCGGTGAGATACCGGCCTCGGCGGCGATGGCGCTGAACCGCACCGCGGCGTCGACCCCGGTTTCGTAGGGCACGCCCGCGAAAGTCTCACCCACATCGAAGGCCTCACCGTGCCGGTTGTACTGGCGGTGATCGTCCGGGCTGAAGGTCGTCGACCGGTTGAACCGTCCGCTCAGCAGGCCCGACGCCAGCGGGACCCGGGCGATGATCGCCACACCGGCCTGCGCAGCGGCCGGCAGCACTTCGTCCAGCGGCTTCTGGCGGAAGGCATTGAGGATGATCTGCACGCTGGCCACACCCGGTCGCGCGATCGAGGTCAGCGCCTGATCGCAGGTCTCGACGCTGACCCCGTAGGCCGCGATGCGCTGTTCGGCGACGAGCGTGTCCAACGCGTCGAACACCTCGTCCGAGCTGAACACCGAGGTCGGCGGGCAATGTAGCTGGACCAGATCGATGGTCTGGACCCCCAGGTTGCGGCGTGACCGGTCGATCCAGTCGCGGAAATTGGCCAGCACGTAGTTCTCCTCGACCTGATCCATCCGCCGACCCATCTTGGTGAAGACCGCCGGGCGGTCCGAGGGGCCGGTCTGGCGCTGTTTCAGGAAAGCTCCGATGGTCTGCTCGCTGCGTCCGTCGCCGTAGACGTCGGCGGTGTCGAAAACACTCACACCGGCGTCGGCCGAGGCGGACAGTATCTCGGTGGCGGTGCCGCCGGCCACCTGGCCCCAGTCGCCGCCGAGCTGCCAGGTGCCCAGGCCGATCACGGACAGGTCGTAGGGAAGGCGGGAGGTGGTTCGGGTCTCTATGGTCACGCTCTCCATTCTCCGCTCAGCGAACCGCAGGCCCACCAACCGGGTGTCGTCGCGTTTCTGTCGGACCCCGCTTGTAGCTTTTCGGTATGCGGTTCCTGCACACCTCCGACTGGCATCTGGGCCGAACGCTGCACGGCGTCGACCTGCTCGACGCCCAGCGTGGTGTGCTGGCCCAAATCACCGGCCTGGTGACCGATCCGGTCGACGGCCGCACGGTCGATGCGGTGCTGATCTCCGGTGATCTCTACGACCGGGCAGTACCACCGGTCGAGGCAGTCGCGCTGTTCGCCGACACGCTGAAGGACCTCACCGCGCACACCAATGTGATCATCACCGCGGGCAACCATGACTCGGCGATCCGGCTCGGCTTCGGCTCGGAGTTGTTCACCGGACGGCTGCACATCCGAACCTCGCTGGCCACCGTAGGCACGCCCGTGATGATCGGCAACACCGCTGTCTATCCGCTGCCCTACTTGGACCCCGACGTGGCACGCGCCGGGCTGCGCACCGGTGAGCAGTTGTTGGCCCGTTCTCACCAGGCGGTCATGACCGCGGCTATGGACCGGGTCCGCGCCGACCTGGCTACCCGGCCACCCGGTACCCGTTCGATCGTGATGGCGCACGCGTTCGTCGTCGGAGGCGCCGCGAGCGAGAGTGAGCGCCCGATCGTGGTAGGCGGCGTGGATCATGTCAGTGCCGGGACTTTCGACGGCGTTGACTACGCGGCCCTCGGGCACCTGCACGGCGCCCAGCAACCGAACAGCAGGTCGGCCACCGTGCTGCGCTACAGCGGATCACCGCTGCGGTACTCCTTCTCAGAGCGGACGCAGACCAAATCCGTCACGCTCGTCGACGTCCCGACCGCCGGTCCGGTCCAACTGAACCAGCAGGACCTCGTTCAGCCGCGGGATATGGCCGAGATCGCCGGCAGCCTGGACGAGTTGCTGACCGCGGATTCGCTGGACGCCCACGTCGATGGCTGGGTCCGCGTGACGGTCACTGACCGGTCCCGCCCCGACCAGATGTTCGATCGGATCAAGTCCCGTTTCCCGCACGTCCTGCAGGTCTTCCACCTCCCCGCCGGTGCCGTCGAGGTCGGCCGTTCAGCATCCGAGCCGGCCGCTGAACGCTCGCCGCGCACGCTGGCCGCAGACTTCGTCCGGCATGTCACCGGCCTGGAGGCCGACGGTGCCGAGCTGGAAGCATTCGAGCAGGCCTACCGGGAGGCACTCGCCGACGTGGGGCGGCTCTGATGCGGCTACACCGCCTCACCATGGTGGCGATCGGCCCGTTCGCCGGCCGGGCCGACATCGACTTCACCCGGCTCGGCGACAGCGGTCTCTTCCTCCTCGAGGGCCCGACCGGTGCGGGCAAGTCCACCGTGATCGACGCGATCTCGTTCGCGCTCTACGGCAAGGTGGCCCAGCTCTCGGCCCACGGCGAGCGGTTGCGCTCCCACCACGCCGATCCCGGGACGGAGCCGGTAGTCGAATTGGTGTTCGAGACCCAGAACGGCAGCTACCGGGTCCGCCGAACGCCCACTTTCGACCGTCCGAAGAAGCACGGTTCCGGTACGACCCGGGTCAACGGCACGGTCAAGATCTGGCGCATCACCCACCCGGACGATCCCGATGGCGGCGAACCGCTGTCGACCCGGGTCTCCGAAGCCGATGACGAGATCACCCGGGCTATCGGCCTGAGCCACGACCAGTTCGTGCAGACGGTAGTACTGCCGCAGGGCGAGTTCGCGAATTTTCTGCGGTCGAAGACCGACGACAAGCGAGCGTTGTTGCAGAAGCTCTTCGGCACGCAGGTGCTGGCGCGCACCCAGGAACGACTGGTCGAGGCCCGCAAGGCCGCCGAACAGCGTCGAGCCGGAAGCAGGATCGCGCTGAGCAGGGCCGTGCAGGCGTTCGTCGGAGCTTCGGGCGCTGCCGGAAACATCGCGGCCGAGGCGGAGCTGGCCATCGAACAGGGTCGGCATGCCGAACTGGAGGCGTTCGTACTCAACCTGCTCGCCGATCTCGAGGCGGCAGCCAACGCGGCCAGCACCCGCAGGGCCGAAGCCACCCGAGCAAGGATCTCGGCGCAACGATCGCTGGAATCCGGACGGGACCTGTTACGCCGCATATCCAAACGGGCCGCGCTGCTCGCCCAACGCGGCCAGTTGATCGCGCTACTGGAGCCGATCAACGCCGACCGGGCCGAACTTGCGGCAGCTGAGCTGGCACAGCGGGTCGATCCCGCCGCGGATTCGCTCGGCGCGGCAATCGCGGCATCCGATGCGGGCCAGGAAGCCGACCGCGCCGCGCGGGCCGCTCTCAGCGGCCCGTTGACCGCCGCGGCGGAGCCAGAGCTTCGGACCGCCGCCGCCGAAGTTCGCCAGCGTATCGGCGAGCTGGCCGAGGACCTCAGACGTGAGAATCAGCTGCCAGCCATCGTCGGTGACCTGTCCCGGACCGCCGCCGAGGCCGAAGGGCTGGGCGCGCTGATTGCACAGGCCCGCGACGAACTGAACCTACTCCCCGGCCGCATAACCGAACTCCGCCACGCACGGGCGAGCTTCGCCATCGTCGCCGCACAGCAGGCTGGGCTGACTGCTGAGGCAGATCGAGCACACCAACGTCGGGCCGCCGCGGTGCAGGCAACCGAGGCAGCCGCCACGCTGGCCCAGGAGCGCCAGATCACCTTGGCCGCTCATGCGGCCTGGGATCAGCAGGAACAGGCTCTGGCCGGCATGCGAGTGTCGTGGCGGGCCGGTGTCGCCGGCGAACTCGGCCGGGCGCTGACCGCCGGTGCGCCCTGCGTGGTGTGCGGCTCAGCCGTGCATCCGAAGCCGGCCCGGCCGAAAAAGCACCATGTCAGTCAGGACGATCTCGATGGCGCCGAAGCCGAATCCCAACGATTGCGCCGGGCGATGCAGTCAGCTCAGGGGCAGCTGACCAAACAAGAAGCACAGCTTGTCGAGCTCCAGATCATCGCCGATCAGCTCAGTCCGCAGCAGGCCCAGGCCAAGGTGGACCAACTCGAGCAGGCGGTGCTCGAGGCCCGGCTGGCCGGTGAGCGCTGCACCGAGCTGGACGCCGAGCTCACCGACACCGAGCAACGGTCCCGCCAGCTCGAGGAGCAGGTCTCCCACGCCGAGATAGCCCGCGCCGGCCTGGCCGAACGCGCTGACACGATGGCCGCCCAGGTGGCCGAAAGCCGTCGGCTGGTCGACGCGGCGAGGGCTGAATATCGGTGCGTAGCCGATCGGCTGGTTGCCCTGGAACATCTGGTCACCGACCTCGATGCGGCTGCCGCCGCGTCCGCCACCGCCGCGGTCGCCCTGGCTCGCGCAGTCGAATGCGGCGAGCTGTTCGCTCAAGCGCTCACCGCCGCAGGCTTCGAGGACGAACTGACCTGGTCGGCGGCCCGGCGCAGCACAGCGGAGATCGCGCAGTTGCGCACTGCGGTCGACGGTTTTGACGAAGAATGGCGCGCGGTTCACTCACAACTCTCCGAGGCTGAACTCCTCGATCCCGCGCTGGACGCGCCGGCCCCGGGGCTGGCACCGCTGACCGACGCCGTCCTGGACGCCGAGCAACTCGAGGCCGAACTGGCGGCGCTGAGTGGCTCGACCCGGGCTCAATGGGATTCGTCAGCCGAACATGGCCGGGTGGTGACACAGTTGATGCTTACCGGTGCTGGGGTTCTCGCCGAGACCGCAGCGGTGATCCGGCTAGGCAACCTGGCCGCGGGGTCTGGCGATAATCAGCTGAAGATGGAGCTCACCACCTACGTACTGGTCCGGCGATTCGAGGACGTGGTCAGCGCCGCCAATGCCCAGCTCCGCCGTATCTCCGGTGGCCGGTACGAACTCGAACACACCGACGCCAGAAGCGGAAATGCCAAGTCTGGACTTGGTCTGAGCGTCCTCGACCTGCGAACCGGACGGCCGCGGGACCCGGGCACGCTATCAGGTGGCGAGACCTTCTACGTCTCGTTGTCGTTGGCTCTCGGCCTAGCCGATGTGGTTCGTGCCGAAGCCGGCGGAGTCGACCTTGGCACTCTGTTCATCGACGAGGGATTCGGCTCGCTCGATCCGGAGGTCCTCGATGAAGTGCTCGCCGTGCTGGACTCGTTGCGTACCGGCGGCCGGACGGTCGGAGTGGTCAGCCATGTCGCCGAGATGAAGATGCGGATCGCCGAGCGCATCGAAGTCCGGCCGAACCCCGACGGCTCGTCCAGGCTCACCGTCGTCGCCTGAGCATCGACGCTGCTGGCCGCTGGCATCGCCAGCCTTCCTGTGAGCCCGCTTGACGACCTCTTTGCATGAATTTGGCTGAACGACAGGTTCCCAACAGGTGAGGAACCGACGCTTGTTGCATATCGCCAAGCGTTGCAAGGAGAACCCGATGAGCCTGCTACTAGATCATTACCGCAGTTTCGACCGCCGGCTCAATGGCATCTCCACCGCCGCGACGGACGGCATCCAGCTGGCCGCCCGCGGCGAGACCGAGAAACCGGCCGTGGACATCGTGATCCCGGTCTACAACGAGGTCCATTCTCTCGCAGCATGCGTGACTCGGTTACACAGCTACCTATCCAGCATGCTGCCCGGCAGCTTTCGGATCACCATCGCCGACAATGCCAGCACGGACGGCACTCCCACCATGATGCGCTATCTACACCGGCATCTCGATCACGTCGCCGGGTCTCGCCTGAGCTTCAAGGGCCGAGGGCGAGCCCTCCGGTCCACCTGGACCGTCAGTGATGCCCCGATCCTCGCCTACATGGACGTCGACCTATCCACCGACCTCGGCGCCGTCCTTCCGCTGCTGGCTCCGCTGATCTCCGGCCACAGCGACCTGGCCATCGGCAGCCGGTTGGCCCGCGGCGCGCGGATCGTCCGGGATCCCAAACGCGAGCTGATCTCCCGTGGCTACAACGCAATTCTGTCCATGACGCTGGGAGTAAAGTTCTCCGATGCGCAATGCGGTTTCAAGGCCATCACCCGCGACGCGGCTAGGCTGCTGCTCCCGCTGGTCGAAGACGACGGCTGGTTCTTCGACACCGAACTGCTGGTGCTGGCCGAACGCAGCGGGCTCAGGATCCACGAGGTCCCGGTCGACTGGATCGACGATCCCGACAGCCGGGTCGACATCTTCGCTACCGCGAAAAAGGATCTGCAGGGCATCCGTCGACTTCGCAGGTCACTGTCGTCCGGACAGCTTCCGCTCGACGACATCGCCTCCCAACTGGGCCGCAGACCGCTTGTCCGTGGGCACTGAGCCCTCCATGGCCCAGAGTCGCTGCTGCAGCTGGTTCGGCAGCCGCGCCTCTTCGAACGCCGTGTCTCGGCCTATCAGGTCGGCATCGCAGGCACAGTTGGCTTCGACGACGATTTCTGACTAAGCCGATGCTCCTTGCCCTCGGCACCTGACGCTGCGGCTTCGGGATTTCTGGCCCGGACCATTTCGACCGCTCGCCCATTCTCGAGCGCCAGTATCCGGTCGCAGTGCGCTGCAGCAAGCGCTACGTCGTGGCTTACCAAAATCAGCGCAAGGCTGTGCTGCGCCCGCAGCCGTGCGAGCAGCGTCATGATGGTGCGCGCGGTTTCGCTGTCCAAGGCCGAGGTCGGCTCATCACACAGCAGCACGGACGGATCGGCCGCCAGGGCTCGGGCGATCGATACCCGCTGGCGCTGGCCGCCGGACAATTCATGCGGATAGCGCTGCAGGTAGTCCGGCGACAATCCGACCTGGTCGAGCAGTTCGATCACGCGTTGGCGCACGGCAGCCGAGGTTGTGCGGTGATCTGGGCCCAATGGTCGTGCGATGGTCGAGCCAACCGTTCGACTCGGATTCAAGGCAAGCATCGGGTTCTGGCCGACCAGCTGGATTGATCGCCGCTCGTTGCGGCTGCGCCTGGCAACCGAGGGTTCGACGCTGGCGCCGTGCACGGTAACGGTGCCGCTGTCCGCGGGGTGTAGCCCGATGATCGAACGCAGCAGGGTGGACTTACCCGACCCCGATGCGCCGATGATGCCGACTGAGCAGCCCTGCTCCAGGTCGAGGTCCAGGTCGGTCAGCACTCGACTGGCAGAGGCTCCTCGGCCAACGTGGGCCGACAGCGCCCGCACCGTCATCACCGGCGCCGTGACCGCTGTGCGCAATGTGACGGTCGGAACCACCGTTTCTGGCGGTGGCGCGGTGGCGGCGCGCTCCAGCGTGATCACCTTGTCCGCGAGACGGGAGACCAGCGCGTGGTCGTGACAGGCGAGCAGCACGGCGAGCCCGCTCTGGTCGGCGAGCCAGCGAATCACGTCAGCTATCTCATCGCATAGCACCGGATCGAGGCCGGCGCTCGGCTCGTCCAGCAGCAGTACCGCAGGATCGCGGGCCAGCGCTCGAGCGAGTGCAACGCGACGCTGTTGGCCACCAGAGAGCATCGGTACCCGACGTTCGGCAATGCCTTCGTCGATCGGAAGGCGCACCAGGTCGAGGAGGGCATCCACACGCCGCCGATCACGAGTGGACGCCAGCTCGGCGACGAGGGTGCGTACCCGCAGCCGTGGATTGAGCGAAGAGCCGGGATCTTGACCGACATAGCCGATCTGGTGGCGTCGGAACGCGCGCCGCTCAACGTCGGACAGCTCGAACACGTTGCGTCCCAACACCTCGACCTGGCCTGAGATCAGCCTTGTGCGGGTGGGCAAAATACCGATGATGGAACGCAACAGCGTGGTCTTGCCGACCCCGGACCGCCCGACCAACGCCACCACTTGGCCGCGATGAACCTCCAGGGAACCGCCGTTCTGCAGCACCGTTGCGGTGTCGGCCTCGATCCTGAGGTCCCGCACCCGCACCGCTGACTCGAGCTGCCTCACAGGCTCGGCACCGGGCCGCCGCGGGGCGTCACGGCCTCAGCTGCCAGCGTCACTCCCAGGGCGACCAGCCCGATCGCCAGGCTCGGTGCCAGCACCGCCCATGGGTTCAACATGATGCCGGCCGAGTTCTCTCTGATCATCAAGGCCCAATCCGCTGCGGGCGGCTGCGGGCCGACCTGAAGAAACGCCGCGGTCGCGACGAGAGGGACCGCGGTGACGAAGCGCAGCCCGAACAGTGCGAGCACCGTGGCGCGCATGTTGGGCAGCACCTCGCGCAGCATGAGGTACCAGAGCCGCTCCCCGCCGACGATCGCCGCTTCCACGTAACCGGACTCGGCAATCGGCGCGGCGGCAGCTGTGGTCAAACGCACGGTGTATGGCACGCCCAACACCACCGCCGTCGTGATGATGGCCCAACGGCCACCGGCTGGCCACGACGAGGCGATCAGCAAAACACCGAGCACAGCAGGTAGCAGCATCACGACGTCGCAGGCACCTTCGAGGACCCGGCCGAATACTGGCTGCAGCGCGCTCAACGCGCCCAGCAGGGCCGCCGCCGTCGTGACCAGCACGGCGATCAGCACCGCGGTGGCAGTCAGCTCTCGACCGCCCGCCAGTACCCGGCTCAGTACGTC
Source organism: Pseudonocardiales bacterium (assembly GCA_030840445.1). Classification (GTDB taxonomy): domain Bacteria; phylum Actinomycetota; class Actinomycetes; order Mycobacteriales; family Jatrophihabitantaceae; genus Jatrophihabitans_A. The sequence goes on along the minus strand of JAVEEN010000018.1, from coordinate 16,234 downwards.
GCGTCCCAGTTGGTCGGTGCCCAGCAACGCCGGCCGTCCAGGTGTTGCGTAGGGAATTGAAACCGGTTGCTCGATGGAGTGCGGCGCGAACCACGGCCCGATCACAGCCAGGCACACCAGCGCCAGAGCCGACATCACCCTCAGGCGACGACTCATGGGCGCGCCCGCACGATCGAGGCACGGACCCGCACCAGATCCGACACCAGCAGCGCCACGGTGATGAGCGCTGTGGTGAGTGCGACAACCGCTGCGATCACCGGGGTATCCCGATCGGCGACGGCGCCGGCGAGCACCGCGCCGACACCGGGGTAGTTGAAGACGGTCTCGACCACGGCGGCTCCGCCGAGGAGCATTCCGGTCGAGGTAGCGGCACCCGCCGCGATAGCGGGCAACGCCCCCGGCAGTAGGTGGTGACTGAGGATCCGGCGCCGCGTGAGGCCGTCCAGCACCGCCATCGCGACATAGGCCGCTTTGGCCTCGTCCGCGAGGGCGGCGCGCACGATCCGGGTGTTCCAGCCGATCTGGGGGATCGCCAAGGCCAACACCGGCAGCACCAGCATGGACCACGAAGTCGGCGCGCCGCGTTCGTTCGCCACGGTGACCGCCGGCAACCAACCCGTCCAGAGCGCCAGCACGAGGACCAGCGCTGCCGCGATCACGAACTCGGGCAGCGCCAGCACTGCGGTGGCCGCCGTGGACACGATCCGATCCGGAACGCCGCCCGGGCGCAACGCGGCCCAGCAGCCCAGCGGCAGGGACAGGCTCACCGTGATGACCAGCGCCAGCAGCCCGAGCAGGACCGTGTTGGCGAACGGGCCGCTCAGCAGCTGATTGACGTGCTCTCCCCGCGCCGACGTCCCGAGACCACCGGTCAACAGATCGCTCAGCCAGTGCAGGAACCGCTCGGGCAGCGGCCGGTCCAAGCCCAGCCGGGTCCGGACCACCGCCACCTCCTCCGCATTCGACCCACGTTCGGCGGTAGCGGTCGCTGCGTCACCGGGCAGCAGTTGCACCGCCGCGAACACCAACGCGAGTAGTAGGAACAGCATCAGCACCCGCCGGGCGATGCCCATCGCGATCCGCCGCACGGCCGGGCCGTATCGGCGGCTCAGCCGGCGAGCCATGCCCGCTCGAGTTGTACCCGTCCGTAGCCGGGCAGTTCAGGCAGGCCCCGCACTTGCGCCGACGACAGGTCGATGCCATCGGCCATGCCCCACAACAGATATCCCGATCGGTCGTACTCGATCGTTTGCAGCTCGTGCAGCGACTGCTTGGTCTCGCTCGGGTTGTTCGAGCTGATCGCCTTGCGGTAGGCGGCGTCGAATGCCTTGTCCGCAAAGGCGGTTTCGTTCTGCCCGGCGTCGGATACCAGGGTCTTGCTGGCGAAGAACAGCACCGAATCGTTTGTGCCCCAGTAGGTCGTGTACAGCGGTGCCTTCAGCCAGCTCTTGTCCCAGAACACCGCCGAATCCTGCTTCACGACCTTGATCTTGACGCCCGCCTCGGCTAGGTGAGTGGCGAACAGGGTCGCCGACTCGGCCAGCCCGGCGACGTCCTCGGTGGTCAGCAGGTCATACGTCCAGTTGAGGTCGAACTTGGCCTCGGCCAGCAGCCGGCGTGCTGTGTCGAGGTCGCGTCGCCGCTGCGGCAGGTCAACGGCGTAAATGGGATCTCCGGCACCGAGCACGTCGTTGCCTATCGCGCCGTAGCCGCTGAGCACCTGCCTCACCATCGCGTCGCGGTCGACCGCCAGCCGCAGCGCCTCGCGCACCCGTTGGTCGGCGAACGGCCCATCGGCGGTACGCATCACAATCGGCATCGCCATGTCGTTCCGGCGCTGGATGATCCGGACATCCGGGCGTCCCACCGCGGCCCGTGCCGCAACAGCGCCGACGTTGGAGGCGACGTCGATCTGCCCGGCAAGTAAGGCATTGCTCATCGCTTGTGGGCTCTCGAAGATCCGGACCTCGATAGCATCGAGTAGTACCCGCCCGCCGTGCCAGGCATCGTTGCGGACTAACCGGGCGTTGCCGTCGCGGAACCAGTCGAGTTTGAACGGGCCGGAGCCCGGCGCGGTGGCAATCGCGGAATCAGCGGTGCCTTTGGGCAGGACGAAGGTCGTCAACCGGGTCAGTAGCGGCAATGCATTGTTCGGGTAGTCCGACACGAGCACCACCGTGCGAGCACCCTCCGCTCGGATGTTCTCGGCCCGGATGCCGGGCAACCTCGCCGCGCCGGCCGGGGTGGACCGCAGCCGACGCAACGACCATGCCACATCTGCTGCCGTCACCGGTCCGCCGTCATGGAAGGCGGCGTCCTTCGCGATCGTGAAACGCCAGGTCCTCAGATCCGCCGATGAGGCCCAATTCGAGGCCAGCCGACGCGCGGTGTTCGACCTGGCTGCGGGCACGGTCAACGTGTCATACCTAAGGCTGGTGATCAGGTAGTCGCTCTCGTTGACCTGCGACCCGTGCGGGTCGCGGGTGATCGCCGCGGCACGCCCGAGCGCACCGACGCGCAGGGTGCCGCCGCGCCGGGGAGTGCCCGCGGCGCCGGCGGCCGGCTTCGCCGCCGTGTCGTCGCCGTCGCCGACCCCGCATGCGGCCAGCACCGTCGTGGCTGCGACGCCGCTGCCTGCCCACAGGAATTGCCGTCTTGTCAGACCCATGCTCAGCTCCTCACCTTCGGGAAGTAATCCGGTTTGCCGGACTCCACCGCAACAAAGCCCGCGATCGCATCGGAATGAAAAGTGATATTAGGTTAGGCTTGCCTAATTAGCAAGAAATTGCTAGTTTTCGGATGCTTCCTCCGTCTATGCCCGCTGATGAGCGGATGAGTCGCAGCGACCTACTAGCTGAAACGGACAAACCTGTGCCCTTACTCACCGACGTTGCCCCGATCCGCGAACTCGATCCGGACGCTCGTACCGAGCTGACCGCGGCTGCTGGACAGCTCCTCACCGGCTACGGATCACCCCGGCACCCCGAGCTGCTCAAGGCCACGCCTGGCGTCGCTGCCCGGCTGGTCGATCGGCTGCGTGAAGCGTGCGCACCCTGCGATAGCGCCGACGGCCTGTTCGTGTTGCGTGGCCTGCCGGTCGACGCCGCAGCCCTGGAGCCAACCCCCGAACATTGGTCGGTCGCCGAAGACGCAGCTGCGCTGTGGGACGCCGCGCTGCTGCTGCTCGCAACTGTGATGGGCCGGCCGATCGCCTGGGAAGGACAGCAGGACGGCCGCTACGTTCACAACATCGTGCCGGCCCAAGGGCGGGAACAGGAGCAGACCGGCGCCAGCAGTTCGGTGCTGCTGAGCCCTCACACCGAGGATGCCTTCCACCCGGGCCGGGCCCATCTGCTGATGCTGGCGTGTATGCGCAATCCCGATGGGATCGCCACCACCGCCGCCAGCGTCCGGCGGATCGAACTCAGCGAGGACGACATCACAACGTTGAGCACCCCGACCGTGCCGATCCTGCCGGACGATTCGTACACCGAGGCCCAGGCATCGACGCAACTACCCGCCAGGGTGCCTGCACTGTGGCGGTCGGCATCCGGGCTCACGCTGCGCTTCGATCCGGCCTACACGCCGCTCGAGAAGGCCGAGGAACCCTATCGGTCGGCCTACCGGCGGCTGGAGGCCGAACTGGAGCGAGTGACGGTGGCCGTATCGTTGCGCCCCGGTGAGGTGCTGGTCGTCGACAACGACGTCGTAGTTCACGGCCGGGTACCGTTTCGGGCCCGATTCGACGGGACCGATCGCTGGCTCAAGCGGGCCTCGGTACGGGTGCCCGGTCGCCGTACCAGAGCGGCTGCCGAGGCTGCCGAGCGCGGCTACGGCCAGGTCGTCCTGGAGGCACCATGCTGACGCGCTCCGAAGCCGAGGGAACGTTGCGGGTCCTCAATACCGCTGACATCGCCGGTCTAGAGATCAACTTGACCGAGGTGGTGGATGTCGTCGAACAGGCGTACCTGGCCTTGGCCGCCGAGGTGTCGAGCAACCCGCGCAAGCTGTCCGTCAAACCCGCCGACGGTCATTCGGTGGCGTACGCGATGCTCGGCCGAGACGGCGAGCAGCAGCTTGTCGCGATCAAGACCTCCTACAAGTTCGATCCGGAGCGTGACCGTGACCGGCAACGCTATTACACGTCGTTGACCCTGTACGACGATGCAACCGGTAGGCCGATAGCGCTGATGGACTGTGCTCGGATCGGCGCGTTGCGCACGCCGGCGGTCTCGGCCCTGATCGCCGGCGCCTGCGCCAGAGCTGACAGTCGCAGTGCACTCGTGATCGGCACCGGCACCCAGGGCCGGCTGGCGTTGCCCTTTCTGCTGACCACCTTGCCCAATCTCGATCGGTTGATGCTGTTCGGCACCCACCCGGCCGGTATCCGTGCGGTACGCGAACAGTTGCACAAGTATTTCCCGGAGCGCGACCTCGAAGTCGTCACCGACCTGCAGGCGGCGACTGCGCAAGCCGATGTGGTGATCGCCGCTGCCGGACCGGCCACGCCGGCGGCGGTCGAGGCGGACTGGCTCAAAGCCGGCACCCTGTCGGTACTGGTCGGTCACGGGTTGGCCCCGTCGACGTTGCACCATGCCGACCGGGTACTCGCCACCAGCGCGGCGCAGATGGCCGTGACCGGCGTTGACATGGCCGATCCCGACGGCCGGTTGCCCACCGTGGCGGCCGAGTTTCCCGCTGTGTTCTCCAGCCGGCACGGAGGCCGCCGTGATGACTCCGAGCGGATATTCGCCTACAACAGCGGCTTGGTCGTCACCGACATCGCCCTCGGCCACCGATTCGCTCAGCAGGCAATCGCCGAGGGTCTCGGGACGGTGATCCCGCTATGGCGATAACTGTTAACCAACAGGTGGTCGACTTCCCCACCCTGCCCGCACGACGCAGCGCTCGGGTACGTCAGGTGATGCGGAGCCCGCTGCTGGACGAGCTATCACACGGCCTCGGCGGACCGTTCCACATACTGCTGCCTGATACCTTCGACGCAAACGTCGCTGCCTTCAAATCGGTTCTGGCCGACGGCTGCGTCGACGCCCGGATCTACTACGCGAAGAAGGCGAACAAGGCCGCCTGCTGGATCGAACGGTGCGCCCGCAACGACATCGGAGTGGACGTGTCCAGTGTCGGGGAATTGCGCGAGGCCATGTCGCACGGTGTTCGCGGGACCGACCTTGTGGTTACCGGTCCGGCGAAGTCCGATGCGTTGCTGAGCATCGCGATCCTGCAGGACTGCCTGATCGCCATCGATGCCTTGGATGAGCTGGATCGTGTCATCCTGCTGGCCACCACCCTGCGCCCGGTCCGCATTCTGCTGCGCTGCCTGCCGCCCGATCAGCCGGACAGCAGGTTCGGTCTGGACGACCACGCGATCCTTACGGCGTTACGGCGTTGCATCGACAACACCTCAGTCATAGAGATGACCGGGTTCAGCTTTCACCTTTCCGGATACCGAATTCAGGCACGGGCGGACCTGGCCGGCCAGCTGATCGACCACTGCCTGCTCGCTCGGGCGTGGGGGCTTCGGGCCGACCGGATCAACATTGGTGGCGGCTTTGCCGTGGACTACGTCGACGCGCCGGATTGGCACCGCTTCACCTATGATGAGCGTGCCGAACACTTCCATGCCGGCAAGACGTTCGGGGACTTCTACCCCTATCACTCGCCGATCGCCGGCGCCCGGATGCTGCGGGCGGTGCTGGCGGCCCGCCCCGCCGGCGGGCACGCAAGTCTGGCCACCATGCTGCGTTCATCGGACACCGCGCTGCTGCTCGAACCCGGTCGGGCATTGCTCGACCAGGCAGGCTTCACGGTGTTCCGGGTGCAGGGTGTCAAGGCCCGCGAATACGGCATCGTAACCGTTGACGGCACCAGCCTCAGCCTGTCCGAGCAGTGGTTCAACAGCGAGTACCTGCCGGAGCCGGTGCTGCTACCAGAGACCGGCACCGAATCAGACGGACCTTTCCCGGCCTGCATCGGCGGCGCCAGTTGCCTGGAAGCAGACATGCTCAGCTGGCGCAAGATTCCCCTACCGCGTCGACCCAAAGTCGGTGACCTGCTCGTCTATCTCAACACAGCCGGCTACCAGATGGACTCGAACGAATCGACGTTTCACGAAGCGCCGCTGCCGCCGAAGGTCGTACTGGACTGCGCCGACCGAATCCGTTGGCGCCTGGACCGGCATGCCCAGTAACCGAAGCTCCGTCACCGGGCAAGTTGCGATGACCGCACAGACGCTGCACCGCCCGGCAATCGTCTCTCAGGTCTCCGATCTCATCGGCTACACGCCGTTGTTCGAACTCTGTCGCACCGAAACCGGCAGCCGGCTGCTGCTGAAACTCGAGCAATACAACCCCACCGGAACGGCCAAGATCAGGATGGCGCGCCAGATGGTGCTGGACGCCGAGAGCCGCGGTGAGCTGCGCTCCAACGGCCGGATCATCGAATCCACCTCGGGCAACACCGGTCTCGGACTGGCCGTGATCGCCGCTGAACGTGGGTACACCTTTACCGCGGTCGTCGACAACCACGCCTGCGCCGACAAGCTTCGCGGCATGAAGGCGCTAGGAGCCGAGCTTGTCTACGTCGTCGACGACGGCAATGAGGAGTTGTCCACCGCCGCACGGGAGGAACTCGCCGAACAACTGGCCAGGGGTGCCGACAACACCATCTTCACCGAGCAGCACAACAATCCGAGCAACGCCGCCGGCTACTACGACCTCGCGCGTGAACTCATTGACGCACTCGACGGACGCATCGATCAGCTCATCGGCGCGGTGGGAACCGGAGGCTCGCTGTGTGGCACCGCGCTGGAACTGCACCGCAGGATCGGTGCGATCACCGTGATCGGTGTCGAGCCGGTCGGTTCGATCGCCTTCGGCGGCCCCGGCGGCGAGTACTACCAGTCCGGCACCGGCACGCCACCCGGTGTCGAGACCGGGGCACTGGTCGACTTCGGTCTGATCGACGAGGGCGTGAAGGTCTCCGACATCGACGCGTTCGCGACCGCGCGGGTGGTGGCTGCCCGCACCGGTCTGCTGATCGGTGGCTCCGCCGGTGGGGTGGTGTTCGAGGCGCTGCGTCGACTTCCGTCTTCGGCTCCCGGAATCAGCATGGTGGCGTTGGTCTGCGACGGCGGCGAGAAATATCTCGACAGCGTCTTCAATGACGAGTGGATGAGCGCCCACGATCTCATCGATGCCGGGGCCGAACATGAAGTCGATGAGTTGCTCCGCAAGCTCCGTGGGATCTGATGCGCCCGGCTGACTATCTTCATGACAGCAGGTCGTTAGCCGCCCTTGCCGTCCCGCTCGCTCTGACGCAACTCGCGCAGGTGGCACTCACCACCACCGACACGGTGATGATGAGCCGGATCAGCGCCGAGGCACTGGCCGCAGGCGGGTTGGCCCTCGTAATCTTCAATCAACTACGCACCATGGGCGTCGGATTGCTCACTGCCGTCGGTAACCAGGTCGCGGCCGCCGCCGCCCGCGCCGAGGTTGCCCCCAAGAAGGCAGCCGAGCGCCATAGTGAATTGCGTGAGCTCCTTCGAGCCGCGCTGGCATTGGCGACCGTCGCCGGGGTGGTCGGGGCGATCCTGATCGGCCTCAGCGGTGAGGCCATAGGCTGGTTGGGGCAATCGAAGGAGCTGGTCGATCGGGCCCGTCCCGTGTTGTGGGCATTAGCGCCCGGACTGTTGCCGTGCCTGTGGTTTCAGGCGATCCGCCAGGTCACCGTCGGTATGCGTCGACCACAGGCCCTCCTGAAGATCACGCTGGCCTGCGTTGCGGGCAACGCCAGCCTGAACTGGGTGCTCATCCACGGCACCTTCGGCCTGCCCCGGTTGGGTTTGGTCGGCATCGGGCTGGCTACGTCACTGGTATACCTACTCTCAGGTGCTGCGCTATACCTTTCCGCCCGACGCGATCCGGAACTGGCGCCGCTACTGTCGCTGAGGATCTGGCACGCGCACCCAGCTACGCTGCGCCGACTCGCCCGCCTCGGACTGCCGATTGCCGCCACCTACGGCTCTGAGGCGGGCTTCTTCTCGGTGATCGCCCTGATCATCGGCACCTTCGGCGGCGCCGCCCTGGCCGCGCACACCGCCGTGAATCAGCTGGTGTACATCGTGTTTCAGATAGCGGTCGGGCTCTCCCACGCCGCCTCGATCATCGTCAGCCGTACCATCGCGCTAGGACGCCCGCAGGCCGCTATGCGGCTGGCGCGGACCGCACTCGCCTGCGGCGCCATAGCGATGACGCTGGCGGCTGCGGTGTATCTACTCGAGCCGCACCTGGTCCTGCGGTTGTTCTTCGATCCGAATCGATCATCCGACGATGCGGCGTTGTCCATCGCGTCGAACCTGCTAATGATCGCGGCGGCACTGCAGATTTTCGACTGCGCGCAGAACATCGGAATCGGCCTACTGCGCGGGCTCGATGACACCGTCGGCGGATTCCGGATCACCCTGATCGGCTACTGGCTGATCGGTCTACCCCTTGCCTGGTTGATGGGGAAGGCAACACGCCACGACACCGTCGGCGTCTGGAGCGGCCTGCTGATCGGGCTGGCGGCGACCGCGACACTGCTGCTGCGCCGCTTCGCCAGACGCTCGGCTGACTCAGCGGGACCCGCAGTTAGCTTGTCGGGCGCCAGCTGAACGCAGGTTTGCGCTTCTGGAGAAAGGCCGTCGGGCCCTCGACACCATCCGGACTCTTCGACCATTCTGCGTACCAGCGCTGATGCAGCGCCTCGGCGTCGGCACCATCGGCGATCGCATTGATCAAATCCTTCGACGCGGCCTGGGTCATCGGCGCCAGCGGCAGCATCGACGCAATGACGCCTGCCACTTCGGTGTCGAGGGCTTCGGCCGGCACCACCTGGTTGACCAGCCCGATGCGCAGCGCCTCGGGCGCGTCGATGGGAACGGCCGTGAAAATCAGGCGTTTGGCCTCGGCAGGTCCGATCAGTTCCACCAGGCAACGCGTGGAGTTAACCGGGTAAACCACGCTGAGCTTGGCCGGCGGAACGCCGAAGATCGCGGAGGTGTCGGCGATCCGCAGATCACAGGCCACGGCGATCTGGTTGCCACCGCCCATGCAGTACCCGCGGATCTTGGCCACGGTCGGTACCGGCAGTCGCCGTAACGCCTCTTCGGCCTGGTAGACCGCGGCCTTCATGCTCGCGTCGTCCTCGGACAGCGCCGTGATGTCCGCGCCTGCGCAGAAGGACGACCCGGCGCCGGTCACGACCACGGCGCGGAGCTGGTGATTGGAGCGTAGCTCGGCGCAGATGGCCGACAGCTGTTGCCACATTCCGATCGTCAGGGCATTGCGCTTGTCCGGACGGTCGATCGTCACCGTGGCCACCGACTCGATGATCTCGACCGTGAAGTTGGGATATCCGCTCATCAGTCGAACCACACGATTACCGCGGCGTGGTCGCTCCACCGCTCGGCGTAGGTCGCCGCCCGCCCGACCTCGGCCTTCACCGACCGCTCGGCCAGCCCCGCGGTGGCGATCTGGTAGTCGATACGCCAGCCGGTGTCGTTGTCGAAGGCCTTACCTCGCCAGGACCACCAGGTGTACGGCCCGGGACCCTCGCCCCCGTGACGGCGACCGAGATCCGTCCAGCCGGCGGCGAACCAGCCGTCGAGATATGCCTGTTCGCTCGGCAGGAATCCGGACTTGCCGAGATTGCCCTTCCAGTTCTTGAGATCCACCTCGCGATGGGCGACATTCAGATCTCCGGTGATGACTGCCTCGCCGAGGCCGGCCGCCGACCGGGCCGCGAGCTCGGTCATGCGGGCCGTCATGGCATCGAGGAAGCGGAATTTCTCATCCTGCCGCTCGGTGTCTGCCTCGCCGGTGTGCACGTAGGCCGAGACCGCGGTGAGCAGGCCATGCTCGGTCTGCAGGTCTGACTCGATCCAGCGCCCCTGACCGGTGAAACCCGGCAGCCCGATCCGGGTCGCCACCGGCGGCCCGGCGGACAACACGGCGACCCCGGCCCGACCGGCGACGTCGGAGGCGGCGTGGGCCACGTGGTACCGGGACAGTCCGGTGCCGGCCAACACCGTCAGCAGCTGGGCATCATCGGCTCGGACCTCCTGCACGCACACCACGTCGGCAGCCAGCTCGGCCAGCCACGCGAGGCCGCCACGACGCTGCGCGGCCCGCATTCCGTTGACATTGGCGCTCACCACAGAGAACACGAACAAATCCCATCACTTCGGCGGATGCTGGCCCGATCATCGCGGGTCCTGGCCCGATTACAGGTGAGTCTAGAAGCGACGCCGGACGGACCGCCCCGATGCAGGGCGCCGGAGTCAGGTTGCGCTGCGCTCGCTGGCGGCCTGGAGATCGGAGTACGGCGCGGGCCGCAGGCCGTCATGCAGACTGCGGGCGTCGGCGATCGGACGACCCGAGCGCAGTAACTCACGCCACTGCTCGAGGCTCCAATGCGCCGGTTTGCTGCTGGCCAGGAACTCCTCGAGCACCGCCACGAAGCGTTCTGGCTGGGCGTGGAACGGGAAATGGCCGGCCCCGGCGAAGATCTCGAGCCGGCTACCCGGCATCGCGGCATGCGCCCGGTGCGCGTGATCGACCGGCAGCACCCGATCGCGGGATCCCCAGACCAGCAGAGTGGGCATGCCTTTGGCCAGGTAGCAGCGGTCGAGCATGGTGACCACCTGCCCGCGCCAGTCCACCACGGCACGAAGGGTGCGGATGAAGGCCGATCGTGCATGGGCATCCGGCAACGAGTCGACCAGCCGTAGCAGATCCGGGGCGTCCTTGCCCAGGCCCGTGTCCAGCAGTTGCAGGGCCTTGACCACGACCGCGGTGTGCAGTCGTGCTCCGGGCAGGCGGAGGGCAGCCAACGCCAGGTCGGCGCCCGGAATGGAGACCGCCCGCAGGATGGGGTTGACTCCGCGACCGACTCCCCCGGTGCTGACCAGAGCCAACCGCTCGGTCCGCTCCGGGAACTGGTACGCGAACTGCATCGCCACCCCGCCGCCGAGCGAGTGCCCCACCAGGCTGACCCGGTCGATGCCCAGGGTGCCGAGCAGATCTCGCATGCCGTTTGCGTACGCGGCGACCGAGTAATCGGCCCGCGGCTTGTCGGACTGGCCATGGCCGAGCAGATCAGGTGCGATGACCAGGTGGTTGCGGGCCAGGGCCGACATCACCGGCAACCAGGTTGTCGAGCTGTCCCCGATGCCATGGATCAGCAGCAGCGGCGGTCCCTGCCCGGCGATCCGGAAGACCCGTCGGTAGCCGTGCACCACCTGGGCGCGCACCTCGATATCCCGTACCGGTCGCAAGTTGACCGTCCGGTCGGACCTGGCGGGATCTGAGGAGGTAGTCCTCGGCATGGCCAGACGATAGGCGTTCAACGCGGCGATTGGGTTTCCGGCGTGTTGCAGACCTCCCACCGGCACTCAAGAACGTTGAGGGGCGTTACCGGGTCAGCTCATCGCCTTCTGCAGGTTGGCATCGATCGCCGCGAGGAAGTCCTCGGTGGTCAGCCACGGAGTGTCTCTCGAGATCAGCAGCGCGAGGTCCTTGGTCATCTGGCCACCCTCGACCGTTTCGATGCAGACCCGCTCCAGGGTCTCGGCGAACTCGGTGACCTCCGGCGTGTTGTCCAACTTGCCGCGGTGGGCCAGCCCCCGGGTCCAGGCGAAGATCGACGCGATCGGGTTGGTCGAGGTCGGGTTGCCGTTCTGGTGCTCGCGGTAGTGGCGGGTGACCGTGCCGTGTGCGGCCTCGGCCTCCACCGTCTTTCCGTCCGGGGTGGCCAGCACCGAGGTCATCAGGCCGAGCGATCCGAAACCCTGGGCCACGATGTCGGACTGCACGTCACCGTCGTAGTTCTTGCAGGCCCAGACGTAGCCGCCCTCCCACTTCAGTGCCGACGCGACCATGTCATCGATCAGCCGGTGCTCGTAGGTCAGGCCGGCCGCCTCGAAGTCGGCCTTGAACTCGGCCTCGAAGATCTCCTCGAAAATGTCCTTGAAGCGGCCGTCATAGCCCTTGAGGATGGTGTTCTTGGTGGAGAGGTAGACCGGGTAGTTACGCTGCAGACCGTAGTTCAGCGACGCCCGGGCAAAGTCTCGGATCGAGGCGTCCAGGTTGTACATCGCCAGCGCCACGCCGGGGCCGGGGAACTCGAAGACGTTGAGTTCGGTCGGTTCGCTACCGTCCTTCGGTGTGAAGGTGAGCGTCAGGGTGCCCTCACCCGGCACCTTGAGATCCGTCGCCCGGTACTGGTCGCCGAAAGCGTGGCGACCGACCACGATGGGCTTGGTCCAGCCCGGTACCAGGCGCGGCACGTTTGCCATGATGATCGGCTCGCGGAAGATCACGCCGCCGAGGATGTTGCGGATCGTGCCGTTGGGCGATTTCCACATCTTCTTGAGGCCGAACTCCTCGACCCGGGCCTCATCCGGCGTGATCGTCGCGCACTTGACGCCTACCCCGTGCCGCTTGATGGCATTTGCCGCGTCGATGGTGACCTGGTCGTCGGTGGCGTCGCGATGTTCGATGCCGAGGTCGTAGTAGTCGAGGTTCACGTCCAGATACGGGTGGACCAGGCGGTCCTTGATGAACTGCCAGATGATACGAGTCATTTCGTCGCCATCGAGTTCGACGACCGTTCCTACCACCTTGATCTTGGACATCTACAGCCTCTCTCATCGGATCTGTTCGACGCGCGCGACGGCTGACGGTCCTCGAAGGACCTGGAGTCCGGAGATAGCCGCCGGTTCTCATCGCAGACTACTGACCGGCCGGGGTCTCGACGCCACCAGATCTGGGTTGAGCGCTCACCGTCACACTGAGCAGCCCGGTCGGCTAGGTTCGGTAGCCATGACCGACAACGCCACCGATGCCCCCGCCGCGGCCGAGGCCCCCGCCGGGATTCGGACGCCGACGCCGGTGGACGACCTGGCCGAGGAGTTCCTGAGCCGCCAGGCTGAGCTGGACCCCCTGATGGCGACGTACATCGGTCTCAGCGGACATGACACCGAACTGCCCGACCTCTCCCCCGATGGCCTGCAGTCCCTCGATTCCCTGGCCGCCGGGACGCTTTCCGCACTTGCCGATCAGGTCCCGGCCGACGACGTGGACCGGGTAACGATCCGCGCCCTGACCGAGCGCCTGGTCCTGCAGCGCGAGCTGCACGCGGCCGGAACCGACCTCTGCGACGTGAAGAACATCGCCAGCCCCGTCCAGGGGGTGCGGAACGTCTTCGATCTGATGCCCACTTCGGCGCCGCAGCACTGGGCAGATATCGCGGTACGTCTCAATGCGATTCCCGACGCAATGGACGGCTATATCGCTTCCCTGCGACTGGCGGCCAGCCGGGGAGACGTGGCACCGCAGCGCCAGATCAAGGCCTGTGTCACCCAGTGCCGGGACAACCTCGGCCCGACGGGGTTCTTCGCCCAGTTCGTCAGAGGCGCCGGCGAGAGCGTTGCGGGTGCCAACGCCGGGACGGCCCACCTTCCGCCGGCACTGGAGACTGACCTGGTTCGCGGCTCCGAGGCAGCTCAGTCGGGTTACCGGAAACTCGCCGACTTCCTGGCCGAGGAGCTGATGCCACTGGCGGTGGACTCAGATCCGGTCGGACGGGAGAAGTACCAGCTGTTCTCCCGCGAGTTCCTCGGCGCCACGGTTGACCTCGAAGAGACCTACTCCTGGGGAATCGAAGAACTGGCCCGGATCGACCAGCTCATGTCAGATACCGCGAACCGCATCAAACCGGGTGCTTCGGTGCGGGAGGCGATCGCTCAGCTGGACGCCGACCCGGCCCGCAAGCTCGCGGGTACCGCCGCCTTGCAGGCCTGGATGCAGGACACTTCGGATCAGGCCGTGCAGGCGCTGGCCGATACCCATTTCGACATCCCGGGCCCGATCCGAACCCTGGAATGCCGGATCGCGCCCACCCACACCGGCTCCATCTACTACACCGGCCCCGCCGAGGACTTCAGCCGCCCCGGCCGGATGTGGTGGTCCGTTCCCGAGGGCGTCACCGAATTCACGACGTGGCGGGAGCTCACCACCGTCTACCACGAGGGCGTGCCGGGTCACCATCTGCAAGTCGCGCAGACCGCGTACCGGCGGAACCTCCTCAACAGTTGGCGCCGGCTGGCTTCCTGGACCTCCGGTCATGGTGAGGGCTGGGCCCTGTACGCCGAGTGGCTGATGGCTGACCTGGGCTTTCTCGACGACGCCGGGGACTTCCTGGGGATGCTGGACGGTCAGTCGCTGCGGGCCGCCCGGGTCGTGCTCGACATCGGGGTGCACTGCGGTTTCCAGGCACCGTCGGAGGTGGGCGGCGGTGCGTGGACCTACGACAAGGCCTGGCAGTTGCTGTCGACGCATTCGACGATCGCCGAGCCGATCCTGCGCTTCGAACTCGACCGCTACCTGGGATGGCCCGGACAGGCACCCGCTTACAAGATCGGTGAGCGTCACTGGTTGCAGTTGCGGGAGGAGATGAAGGTACGCGAGGGCGACACGTTCGATCTCAAGGCTTTCCATCGCCGCGCACTGGACATCGGCGGGGTAGGTCTTGACGTCCTGCGGGCGGCGGTGCTGGGTGAGCTCTGACCGGGCAGCTGGCAGAAGCCGCCGGTGACTTCCGCGGCGCCCGCACGGACGGCGCACGTCATCGTCTGCGGGCTCAACGATGTCGGTCTGCGAATCGTCGAGCAGCTGCAGAGCGCCGGCGAGCGGGTCCTGGTGATCGATGACGACGCCGATGCCCGTCTGCAGCGCATCGTGGCCGGGCTCGGGGTGCAGGTGCTGTCCGGAGACGCCCGACGCGGCAGCGTCCTCACCGAGGCCGGAATCGCCGATGCCACGGCGCTGATCTGTGTCGCCGACCGCGATCTGGAGAACCTCGAGGTCGCGTTGCTGGCCCGGGAGCGGTTCCCCGCTCTGCGGGTGGTGCTGCAGTTGAGCAATGCCGCCGTCGGCCGCGCCGTTTCACGGCTGACCGGCCCAGGGACGGTTCTGGACGCAGCCGCTCTCGCAGCACCGTCCTTCGTCGAGGCCAGCCTGCGTCGCACGGAACATCAGCTCACCCTGGCCGGCGAGAGCTTCGTCGTCACCGAACGGTTGGTCGAGCAGGCGGCCAACCTGCGCAGCGCCTTCGGCGACCTGGCTCCGATTGCGGTGAGCCGGGCCGACGGTTCCGAGCTGATCGCCTGTCCGGGCCGGGACCTGCTGGTACAACCCGGAGACCGGGTCACGCTGGTCGGCGCCGCCAATGATTTCGCAGCACGCCGAGACGCGAGTGACGCCGGGTTGCTCGCGGCCCCGTCCGGCATCTCCCCGCTGCAGACCGCGCAGCGCGGCTGGCAGGCGGTTCGCGGCAGGCTGAGCGACATCGAGCGGGCATTCTGGCTGACATTGCTGGCTCTAGGGGGTGTCGGCGTGCTGTCCATCCTGTTGCTCATGCTGAACTACCACGGACCGGACAAGCGACGGATGGGCATCATCGACGCCACCTACTTCACCGTCGAGACCCTGACCACGGTGGGCTTCGGCGACTTCTACTTCGCACGGCAGCACACCTGGTTGCGAATGTGGGCGATCTTGCTGATGATCCTGGGCGCGACCCTGGTCACGATCCTGTACGCGCGGCTTACCGATCTGCTCATCACCCGTCGCATGGCGGCCACCGCCGGCCGACGGAAGGCCAGCGGCCTGCGCGAGCATGTCATCCTGATCGGACTGGGCTCGGTCGGCCTGCGGGTGCTGGAGCAGCTGCGGACCGAACGCCGTGATGTCGTCGTGCTCGAACGCGACGAGCACAACCGGTACCTCAACACGGCTCGCGAGATGGGCGTGCCCATCATCATCGGCGATTCGACCCTGCGACAGAACCTGCAGGCCGCGAACCTGGATACGGCCAGCGCGGTAGCGGTCCTGACCAGCAACGATCTGGCCAACATCGAGACCGGACTGGCCGTTGATGATCTCCTGGGCCAGCGAAGCGCGGAGGTACCGGTAGTCCTTCGGGTGTTCGATCGGCAGCTGGCCGCGACCATCGAACGAAACTTCGGATTTCGCCATGTCCTCTCGACGTCAGCGCTGGCCGCCCCTTGGTTCGTCGGCGCCGCCCTCGGGCTGACGATCCTCAACACCTTCTACGTGGAGGATCAAGCGTTCCTGATCGGCATGCTCACTGTGACAGCCGGTGGCGGCCT
>JAVEEN010000003.1 GCA_030840445.1 Pseudonocardiales bacterium | reverse complement strand
GTTGACCGGAAAGCTCGCTGCGAGCGGGCCGATCTGAAAGCCGATCTGGACGAGGAGATAACCCACCAGGGCCAGCACGATCACACCGACCAGCGGGACCAGCCCGCCGGCGTCGTCGAAACCGCTCAGGCCCTGCTTCTCCCAGACCGCCGACACAGCCTCGATGAGCACGCTCACGACGCCGAACCATGATCCGGCCACCATCCCGAACACCACGGCTCGAACGGTCGGCGCGCAGTTTCGGGTAAGCAGGATCGCGGCGATGCCGCCCAGGAAGACCAGCCCCGTCGTCCAGGCCGCCGGTCCGGCGCCGATGATCCGGCCACGGGCGGGTTCCCCGAGCAATGCGAAGAAACCGCCGAGCGCCACGATCACCAGGGCACAGTTGAGCAGATCCCGATGCGACGGTGGTGGTTCGCCGAACCACGATCGGACGGACACCGCCACCGGCAATGCGAGGACGAGCAGGGGCTGCACCAGCACCACCGGACCGTTGCCCAGCGCCAGGATCTGCAAAGCGACGCCAAGCACGTCACCAGCGGTGGCTGCGAGCCATCGTGGGTTGCGCAACAGATCGGCCAACCGTGCCGCGTCCGGCTCACCGTGGCCGGTGTGGGCCGCCGCATGCTGGCCGGCCGTTCCGGCACCGTAGGCGATCGCCGAGCCGACCCCAGCCGCGATGGCGATCGCGATCGACACCGGACCTCAGCAACCTGTATGCGCCGACGTGGCGATCAGCTCACAGCGTCGGCAGGCGCACCCGGCGCGCCGACACGGGATGTAGCAGGAGCCGCCGCCACAGCGGGAGCCGCCGCCACTGCAGCTGCCGACGCCGGGACGACGGGCAGCAACTTGAGCGCGGTCGAGGCGAAATGCGAGTGCACCCGGTCGTCATGCGGGTCATCGGCCGGGTCGGTATGCACCACCAGGTGCTGGTAGAGAGTGTCGCGCTGGGCCGGGATCCGACCGGACGAACGGATCAGCTCAATGATCTCCGTCCGGTTGCTACGGTGCCTGGCACCGGCCGAGGAAACCACGTTCTCCTCGAGCATCACGGAGCCGAGGTCGTCCGCCCCGTAGTGCAGCGTCAGCTGACCGATGTCCTTGCCCGTGGTCAACCAGGATCCCTGCAGATGATTGATGTTGTCGAAGAAGAGCCGGGCCACGGCGATCATTCGCAGGTATTCCAGCGAGGTTGCCTGCGTGCGCCCCTTGAGATGGTTGTTCTCCGGCTGGTAGGTCCACGGGATGAAAGAACGGAACCCCCCGGTGCGGTCCTGCACCTCCCGGATCATCCGCAGGTGCTCGATCCGCTCGGCGTTCGTCTCCCCGGTACCCATCATGAAGGTGGCGGTCGATTCGACGCCGAGGCCATGCGCCGTTTCCATCACCGACAGCCAGGTCTCGCCGTCCTCCTTCAAGGGTGCGATGGCGGTTCTCGGCCGCTTGACCAAGATCTCCGCCCCGGCGCCGGCGAAGGAATCCAGCCCGGCGACGTGCAGCCGCGAGATCACATCGGCGTGCGTCAGCCCGGACACCCGTCCGATGTGCACCACCTCGGACGCGCCGAGCGAGTGCAGGGTCAACATCGGGTAATCGCGCTTGATGGCGGCGAAGATCCGCTCGTACCACTCGATACCGAGTTCGGGCGAGTGCCCGCCCTGCAGCATGATCTGGGTTGCGCCGAGTTCGACCGCTTCACCGCAGCGCCGCAGAATCTCCTCGTCGGTGTGCGTCCAGCCCTCGGCGTGGTTTGGCGCGCGATAGAACGCGCAGAATTTGCAGGCAGTCAGGCAGACGTTGGTGTAGTTGATGTTGCGATCGATGATGTAAGTCGCGATGCTGTCGGGAAAGCGCCGCCGCCGGACGGCATCGGCCGCCTGGCCCAGGGCATGCAGCGGAGCGTCGGTGTAAAGCAGCAGCGCCTCTTCCGGCGAGATCCGGCCACCGTCGGCCGCATGCCGCAGCAGGGAGCCGAGGTCGGCTGGAACGGCTTCGGAGCTCAGCGCAGGCGTCACGGGTACGAGGGTAACTGGCGCTCGGGCGGCGCCTCCGTCGTGCCACCACCGGACAACAGCTCGTGCAGGTCCTCGGCGGCCTGACCAGCGGCACCGTCGGCCACCGCGGAGACCCCGCCGAGGCCGAAGTAGGAGTGATTCAGCGTCGGCCACTCCCGGCTGATCACCCGGACGCCGGCCCGGCGCAGCGCGTCGGCGTAGAAGTTGCCCTCGGTACGCAGCACATCCAGTGTCGCAGTGTGAATCACGGCCGGCGCCACGCCGGACAGGTCCTTGGCCCGCATCGGCGACGCCCGCCAGTCGGCAGAGTTCGCGTCGTCGACGTAGTGGTGGGCGTAGTCGACCATGCCTTGCAGCGTCAGTCCCAAGTTGACCTTGGTCGTGCGCCGGGACATGTAGAAAGCGTTGACCGTCTCGTCGAGGTAGCGACCGGCGACGTCGGTCACCGGGTACAGCAGCAGCTGCGCGGTCACCGGCTGCCCGGCGTCGCGACGGGAGATCGCGACCGACGCGGCGAGCTGGCCGCCGGCGCTGTCACCGGCCAGGATCAGCGTTTCCGGGTCACCGCCCAGTTCGGCCAGGTGCTGGAAAGCCCACTCGGTCGCGGCCATCGCGTCCTCGAACGCCGCTGGGAATCGATCTTCGGGTGCCAGCCGGTAGCCGACAGAAACCACCACCGCAGCGGCCTGCGTGCAGATCCGTCGGGCGTGCCCCAGATGGGTGTCGATGTCACCCATGACCCAGCCGCCACCGTGGAAATAGACCACGGTCGGCTTCGGAGCAGCCGCCGGGCCGGAGGCGTCCGGTCGCAGCACCCGGATCTGCAGCGGCCCGGCCGGTCCGGCGATCTCATCGTCGGTCTCGGACGCCGGCACCAGTGCCGGGTTCATTGTCGCGATCGCCAGCGCATTGGTGGTACGGGACAGTTCGCGGGCCTCGATAATGCTGGTCGGCTCGCCATCCGGGGTCGTTCGGACAAGCCAGTTGGCGATGTCGGCGTCGATCGTCGGTTCGGTCACGGTACTTCCTCTATCGGACATCGGCTGGTTCAGACTTCGGCGAAGACCGGCGTCACGGGCCCGGTCAAGGCACCGGCGGACGCGGCTCGGGAAGCAAATTCTCTCAGACCCCGCAGTTGGCGTTCGCCAAGTGAGAAGTCGAGCGTACGGAAGTAATGGGCCAGGGTGGCCGTGTCGAAAATCTCCCAGCGTGAGGCCTGCCCGGCGACCTCCTCGACGTGGGCCAACGCCTCGTCCCGGCTCCGCACGAACGCACTGTGCACATCCTTGACGATGCCGGGGTTGGCCTCGGCGAAATCTCGGCGCGCGGCCCAGACGGCGAACACCATAGGCAGCCCGGTCCACTCCCGCCAGGCCTGACCGAGGTCATGCACGGCCAGCCCGCGTCGCGGTCCCTCATACGTTGCCCGCAGCGCGACATCACCGATCACGACGGCCGCATCGGCCTCGAGCATCATCGCGTTCACATCCGGCGGGCAGGTGAAGTAGCTCGGACGGACGTCGTGCACTTGCGCCAACCACATCTGGGCCAACAGCACCGACGTCCGGGAGGTGGAGCCGAGGGCCACCGGGCGTGCATCGAGCTCGGCGAGCGGGCGCTGGGAAACCAGATTCACCGATAGCACCGGGCCGTCAGAGCCGACCGCGATATCGGGCAGCAGTACGAGCTGGTCGGCATTGCGCAGGTACTCGACCAGCGATATCGGGCCGATGTCGAGAGCGCCGTCGACGAGCATCTGATTCAGGTTGTCCGGAGTGTCCTTGGTCAATTCGATGTCCAGCAGCGCCCCCGAGCGGACCAGACCCCAGTAGATCGGCAGGCAGTTCAGGAACTGGATATGACCGACCCTCGGGCGTGAAGCTGACTGCGTTGGCACCCGTCAGAGGTTACGCCGGGCCCATGACGCTCCGACGTCTTCACAGCGGGAGCTACGGCAACAGGCCCCCGGCACTCCACTAGGTTTGGCGTGTGACCGACGATCTGACGCTGGCGGCGGAACTGGTGCGCGAGGCCGGCGTACTGGCCCGCAGGATGCTGGACGGTGGCCTGGAAACGCACCACAAGACGTCGGTGTCCGATGTGGTGTCCGCGGCCGACCACGCCGCCGAGGAACTCGTGGTCAGCCGGCTTCGCGCTGAACGGCCCGAGGACGGGCTGATCGGCGAGGAGGGCACCGCCGACAGCTCCACGGCAGCCGGCGGGCGTACCTGGTACATCGATCCGGTGGACGGGACCTACAACTTCCTGTTCGGCCTGCCTTACTGGTGCGCGGCGATAGCCTTGGGTGAACGGCCCGATCCGGACGGCCCGATAGTGCCGATACTCGGCGCGGTCTACCACCCGTTCGCCGACGAACTGTGGCTCGGCGGCCGCGACCACCCGACGTCCTGCAACGGCGTGCCGGTGCCACCGCTGGTCGACGCGCCGCTTTCCCAGCTGTCGGTGGCCAGCTACCTGCACCCGGCTACGCTGCCCGACGACGGCGCGCGGGAGCCACTGATGGCGATTCTGCAGCGGGCCGCGACGGTCCGGATGCTGGGGTCCGGGAGCATCGAACTCGCATCGGTAGCCGCCGGACGGCTGGGCGCCTGGGCCCAACATGATTCCCTCGACTGGGATTGGCTGCCCGGCGTGGCGCTCGTCACGGCGGCGGGTGGAGTGACCGAGGTGATCCATCATCGTGGCCACCGCTGGCACATTGCGGCCAACGCTCAAGCCGTCGCCGAGATCTCCTCCGCCATCAAGAGCTCAGCCATAGTCGGCTAGCCGGCTCGGCGCTAGCGGCGGCGCTAGCGGTCGCGTTGCCGGCCGGCGCGCGGGTTGCCGTAGAGCACGCCGCCGACGATCGGCGGCACCAGGAAGAACAGCCAGGACCAGCTCCAGCCGCCGGCGAAACCGAAGACGAAGAACAGCAGCAGACATACCGGTCCGATCGCCGCCATCACCCGGCCACGGTGCCGGGCGGCGAACGGCTCCGTTGCATGCTGCCCGTCGACAACCGGTACCGGCGAACCGCCTGGACCGGACGACCGGGCAACCGCTGCCGGGACGCCGTCGGGCAGGTCCTGGAAAAGCGGTGTCAGATCCTCGACGTATCGGGCCACGGACAACCGGGTGGCGCGTTCGGTGTACTCGTCAGGGTCGAGCCGTCCCGCCCGCATGTGCTCACCGAGGGCGTCCAGCGCGGCGTCCCGCTCGGCAGTGCCGATGCGGGTCCGGGCTGGTGGCGCTGGCTCGGTCATGACTGGGAATCCGTTCCACCAGAGAGCTTGTCGTCCAGGTTGTGGGTGCGGGCCTTGCGGGCCTCGACGCGTTGCTCGAGGTTTCGGGCCAGCCGTGCGCGGGGGCGGGCCAGCAACACGAAGGACAGCGGCACCGACAGGAACACCGCGATCACGGCCGCCAGGAAGCCCGGAACCCTGGCCACCCACAACAGGGCGAACAGGACGAAGAACACCCCGAATCGCAGCAGCGAGTAGACCCACATGGCGGCCAGGGACTGTTTCGCCGACGGGGCCTGCGGCGACCCGTCCCGGGCAGCCGGCTCATCGACCGGGCCCGGGGTGGGTTCGCGCGGTTCTTCGACCATGGCTAGGCCCAGACGGCCTGGGGCTCGGCGCGACGCGCGGCCAGCGAGACCGGTGCGTCGTACTCGCGGATGACCTCGTAGCGGGTGTTGCGTTCCTTCGGCTGGAAGCCGGCGTCGCGGATCAGGTCCAGCAGGTTGTCCCGGGTGAGCTTGTCCGGTGTGCCGAATCCGTCTGCGTCGTGGGTGATCTTGTACTCGACCACCGAACCGTCCATGTCGTCGGCGCCGTAGTTCAACGCGAGCTGGGACGTGGACAGGCCGTGCATGACCCAGAAGACCTTGACGTGATCGAAGTTGTCCAGCAGTAGCCGGGACACCGCGAAGGTCTTGAGGACGTCGACCGGGGCAGCCATGCTGAGGTGCGAGAGCCGGTTGTTGTCGTTGTGGAACCGCAGCGGGATGAACACCACGTGGCCGTTGGTCTCGTCCTGCAGTTCGCGCAGTCGCAGGACGTGATCGACCCGGTGGCGAGGCTCCTCGATGTGGCCGTAGAGCATGGTGGCCGGAGTCCGCAGGCCCTTCTTGTGGGCCAGCCGGTGGATGCGCGACCAGTCCTCCCAGTGGGTGTTGTGGTCCACGACCTGCTTGCGGACCTCCCAGTCGAAGATCTCCGCGCCACCGCCGGTGAGGGACTCCAGCCCGGCGTCGATCA